>JALHOS010000028.1 GCA_022842905.1 Myxococcaceae bacterium
ACGCCGGGCCACGGCGAGCGCTGCACCGCGCGCTGGCGGCGGCGATCGAAGCCAGCCCTTCGCCGACGCCGCGTGAAGTCGAAGCGCTGGTGCGACACTGGGGGCACGCGCAGGACGCCACGCAGAGCCGGCGCTCAGCGCTGCGGGCCGGGGCCCTGGCGGCGCAGCGGCTGTCCTTCGTGCACGCCGCGCAGCTCTTCGAGTTCGGGCTCACGCAGGACGTCGGGGCGCCGGCCGAGGTGCTCGCCGAGGCGGCGCTCTGGGAGCGCACGGGCGATCTGTACGGCTACGGGTCCAAGTTCGGCGCGGCGGCGAAGGCGTACGGGCGCGCGCTGGCGTTGGTCGATTCCCTCGCGGCGGAGCTGCGCCCCAAGTCGACGGTGCTGCGGCTGTTGGCGCGCGTGGCGCTGCGGCACACCGGCCGAGGGGCGCTGGAAGAAGGGGCGGCGGCGCTGGCGCGGGGGTTGGCGTTGCTCGGGCTGCCGCTGGAGCGCTCGCGGGCCGCGCGGCTGGGCACGCTGGCGGTGCTCGAGGTCAAGCGCCGGCTCAGGAGTCCGGGGCGCGCACCGGCTTCCTCGGAGGAGCGGCAGTGGCTCGCGGAGCAGGTCCGCTTCTTCGACGTCGCCACGCAGGCGGCGCAGCCGTTCTGGCCCTACGTCGCGGCGGAGACGGCGCTGCGGTGTGAGCTGCTCAGCCGGCAGCTCGACGACTTTCGCACGCTGCAGCGCTCGCTCGCGTTCTCCGCCGGGGTGCCCGTCATCATTCGGCAGATGACGCCCCAGCAGCTCGAGGCCGCGCAGCGCACGTTGGACCGCGCCGACGCGCTGGCGGTGGAGCACGCGATCCCCATGGGGCGGGAGATCGTGCTGATGAACCGCGGGCTCGCCTGGAGCGCGGCGTCGCCGTCGAGGGCGCGGGACTGCATGGAAGCGGCGCTCGCGGGCTTCGCGCGGCAGGGCATGCTCGAGACCTACGAAGGGAAGATCGCCCGCGCGTACTACGTGCTGGTGCTGCTCTTCACCGGGGCGTCGTCGGCCTTGGAAGCGTGGATCGACGCCAACTGGCAGGAGGACACCGACAACTCCGTGGAGCGGCAGCTCTTCGCGTGGGCGCGGGTGTGGGTGCTGGCGCGGCGTGGGGAGCTCGACGCGCTGCGCCCCTGGCTGCGTCGCCTCGAAGCCGCGACGCCGAGCGACCGGGGGACCCGCGCCCAATTCGCGCTGCGGCGGGTGCAGGGGCGGGTGGCGTTGATCGAAGGGCGAGCCGCGCAGTTGTTGGAATCGGCCGCGCCCGCCGAGGCGGAAGCGCAGCTCAACGGCGTGTGGGACGTGGGGGCGGATCGCTCGGACTGGACGGCGATCCTGTTGGACGCGGCGATCGTCCAAGCAAGGGCGGGGCGGCTGACCCCGACGCAGCGGAAGCAGGCCGTGGGCTGGGCGCGGTGGCTCTCGGCGCGGGGCGTGCTCGACTTTCCGGTGTTGGGGCTGCGCGCGCTGGCCGAGCTGACCCAGGGCGCGGCGGCGGAGCGCGCGCTGCGTGAAGCCCTGCGCCGCTCGAACACCAACACCACGCCGTATCACCGGTGGTCGTGCCTGGGGACGGCGCGGCGGCTCGAGCAGGCGAGCGTCGCGGAGCGGGAGGAGTACGAGCGAATCGGCGCGGCGGAGCGCTTCGTCGAGGTCGACGCGGACGGCCTCGCGACGCGGGCGTGACGGGGTGGTTTTCACTCGGGGGGCTCGTCTCGCGCGGCCGCGCACAACGCCATGGCGCCACCGTTCCCTTGGGTGTACACGCCGCCCGCCATGGCGCGTGAAGGAAAGAACCCCTCTCCTAGCTCCCCGACCAAGCCGCCGAAGCCGTCGTCGCCGAGCAAGTTCAAGCCGAAGATCACCCAGTCCGACGACCTGCCGCTGGAGAAGGACCTGCTCCTGCGCATGCACGACGTCATGGTCAAGGCGCGCTGCCTCGAGGAGCGCCTGATCGCCATGTACAAGTCCGGCCACGGCTACTTCTGGATCGGCGGGCCCGGCGAAGAGGCGTTCAACACCGCGCTCGGCCTGCTCATCAAGAAGGGCGAAGGCCCGGCGTACGACTACCTGCACTTCCACTACCGGCAGTCGGCCACGCTGCTCGCCATGGGCGAAGAGCCGCTGGGCGCCATTCGGCAGATGAAGAACACGGCCACCGACCCCTACTCGGGCGGCCGCAACTTCGCCGGCCACTTCGCCAAGAAGGCGTGGAACGTCGCCCCGGTCTCGAGCCCCATCGAAGTGCAGTACTCCATGGCGCCGGGCACCGCCTGGGTCCAGAAGCGCTTCGGCGGCGACGGCATCAGCATCGTCACCGGGGGCGACGCGGGCACCGCTGAAGGTGACTTCGCCACGTGCCTGGTCTGGGCGAGCCGGCCGGGCAAAGAAGTGCCGTTGTTGATCCTGGTGACCAACAACCGCTGGGGCATCTCCACGCCGTACACCGACGTGCAAGGCGTCGAGAAGATCTCCGACCGCGGCGTCGCCTTCGGCATGCGCACCAAGACGATCGACGGGAACGACCCCATCAGCGCCTACTTGGAGCTCAAAGAAGCGTTCGAGTACGTCCGCACCGAGCGAAAGCCGTACCTCGTCGAGGCGCGCGTCTCCCGGCTCTACGGCCACTCGTCGGCGTCCGGCGCCAACTTCGTCACCAACGAAGCCGACTGCATCGCGCAGTTCGAGGACCGGCTGATCAAGAAGGGCCTCCTCACCCGCCAGAGCGCCGACGCGCTGCGCGCGAAGTACGCCGAGGAGCTCGCCGAGCTCGCCCGCCAGGCCAAAGAGGAGCCGTTCCCCGAGGGCAGCACCATCTGGGAGCACGTCTTCAAAGGTGAGCCGGCGCGGGACCCGCTGGCCACGGAGGAGGGCTGACCCATGGCGAACATGGCGCAAGCAGTCCGGCTGGCCCTGCACTACGCGGAAGAGCACCTGGGCGTGACCGACATCTTCGGGGAGGACGTCGGCCCGCCGCTCGGCGGCGTCTTCACCTGCACGCAGGGGCTCAAGACGACCTGGAACAGCCCGCTCGACGAGCGCGGCATCATCGGCATGGCCATGGGCATCGCCATGGCTGGCGGGCGGCCCGTCGCGGAGATCCAGTTCTGCGACTACATCTACAACACCATCGACTTGCTCAAGCTGGCCGGGAACACGCTGTGGAGTTCCAACGGCCAGTGGAACCTGCCCATGGTGGTGATGACGCCGGTGGGCAGCGGCATTCGCGGCAGCATCTACCATTCACACTCCTTCGACGCGTCGGCCACCCACATTCCGGGGTGGAAGATCGTCATGCCGTCGACGCCGCTCGACGCGTACGGCCTGCTCTTGTCCGCCTGCCAGGAGCAGAACCCCGTCCTCTTCCTCATTCCCAAGGCGCTCATGCGCATCAAGGGTGAGGAGCTGATCCCCGGGGAGCCGAGCGAAGACAAGGCGCTGTCCAAGCTCATCGACGCGCCCTTGGGCGATCGCACGCAGTGGAAGGCGCAGTGGCCGGCGGTGCAGCCGGTGTCCATTCCGCTGGGCCAGGCGAAGACCGTGCGCGCCGGCAGCCAGCTCACCGTCGTCAGCTACGGCCGCACGCTGCCCATGTGCCTGCTCGCCGCGAACGCGCTCGCGAGCGAAGGGGTCGACGCCGAGGTGATCGACCTGCGCACGCTCTGGCCGTACGACTGGGCCACCATCAAGGCCAGCGTCGCGAAGACGGGGCGGGTGCTCTACGTGAACGAAGACACCGAGGTGACCAACTTCGGCGAGCACCTCATTCGCCGGACGACGGACGAGCTCTTCTACAAGCTCCTCGCGCCGCCCAAGCTGCTCGCCGGCAAGTTCGTCCCCGGCATCGGCCTGGCCGACACGCTCGAAGCGGCGTCCGTCCCCCAGCAGTCCGACATTCACGCCGCGATGAAGAAGCTCGCGGCCATGGAGCCGTAGCGCCGTCGCTTCAGGGCGTGACCGTCACCGTCACTTGGGCGGTGACGCCATTGGGCGCCGTGGCCCGGACGGTGGTCGTCCCGTCAGCCAGGCCGGTGACCGTCCCTTCGCTGCCCAGCGCGTTGGACACCTGCGCCACCAAAGGGGTGGTCGAGCTCCACGTCACCTCGCTGGTGAGCGCGCGAGCCGTGCCGTCGGAGAAGTCTCCGGTGGCGACGAGCGGCGCGCTCTGGCCCACCTGCACCGTCAGCGTCGCGGGAGAGATGCGGAGCGCGACGAGCGACGCCGGCGTGACGGTGTGGGGCGTCGACTCGCTGACGGCACCGAGCGACGCGGTGACGGTGAGCGCGCCGGGGGCCAGCGTGCTGAGCAGCCCGCGGACCGGCGACGCGTTGCTGATGACGGCCTTCGTCACGTCCGACGTGCTCCACGTCACCAGGTCCGTCACCAGCTGCGTCGAGCCGTCCGTGTAGACGCCGATGGCGATGAACTGGCGCGTGAAGCCGACGGCAGTGGAGCCCGAGGAAGGCGTCAGCAGCAGCGACTGCAGGCTGGACTGATTGACGGTGAGCGTCCGGCTCACGGTGAAGGTGAGGTACGTGGCGGTGACCGTCGTCGTCCCCAGGCTCAGCGCCGTGAGCAGCCCCTGCGTCCCGTCGGCGTTCGACACCACCGCGACGCTCGGGGTCGACGACTGCCAGAGCGTGTCCTGCGTCAGCGTCCGCGTGGTCGCGTCGGTGAACGTGCCGACGAGCTGGAGCTGCCGGACCGAGGCGACGGGCACGGTGGTCAGCGCAGGGGTCATCGCCACGCTGACGAGGCGCGCGGCCGTCACCTCGACGGTCGCCGTGCTGCTGTGGCCGTCGAAGGTGGCCGTCACGGTCGCCGTGCCCACGTTCAGCGCCTGCGCTTCACCGGCGCCGCTCCCCGTGGCGACGACGCCGACGAGGCTGGGGGCCGCCGAGCTCCACACCGCCTGGCTCGTCACGTCTTGGTGAGAGTCGTCGGTGAAGACCGCCGTCGCCGTCAGCTGCACGCTCGTCCCGCGCGGGTTGCGCGAGGTCGGCGGCGTCACCTGGATCTCACGGACGAGCGCCGGGGTCACCGTCACGGTGGTGCTGCCGGTGATGCCGCCCAGCTGCATTCGGACCTGGGCGGAGCCGACGCTCCCGCCGGTGACGAGGCCGGCGCTCGTTCCGTTGCCCACGCTGGCGTGCGGGCCGACGACGCTCCAGAAGCCGTCCGCCGTCACGTCTCGGGTGCTGCCGTCGGAATAGGTGCCCGTCGCGGTGAGCTGTCGAGACAGCCCCGCGGCCAGGCTCGGGTTCGGCGGCGTCAGCGCGAGCTGCCGCAGCGCTGCGGGGACGATCTGCACCACGAGCGTGCCCTGCACGGCGCCGACGCTGCCGGTGACCGTCACTGGGCCGGCTTGCAGCGCTCGAACCAGGCCTTCTTCGCCTTGCGCGTTGGACACGGTGGCCGACGAAGGGCTCGACGACGACCAGGTGGTGACGTCCGTCATCGCGCGGCTGCTCCCGTCCGAGAAGATGCCCGTCGCGGTCAGCTGCTGCGTGAGCCCCACGGGGACTGCCGCCGCCGCCGGCCCCAGCTCGAGGCTGCGCAGCACCGCCGCCGTCACCGTCACGCGAGCGGACGCCGACTGTCCGTCGAAGCTCACCTGCAGGTCAGCGCTGCCCAGCGCCGCGCCGCGCACCCGCCCTGCCGATACGACTTGGACGGCGGCCGCGGAGCTCGTCCACTGCGCGCTGGCGGTGACGTCCTGGGTGCTGCCGTCCGAGTACAGGGCCACCACGCTCAAGCTCGCTTCCAGGCCCTGAGGGACGCTGACGGAGGCCGGCGTGATGGCGAGGCTGCTCACCGTCGCTGGCGTCACCGTCACCGGCACCGGCGCCGACAGCGCGCCCCAGCTCGCCGTCACCGTCGCTTGGCCCAACGCGCGCCCCGTCACCTCGCCGGCGACGACGGTGGCCGTGCCCGCGGCGCTGGTGCTCCAGGTGACGGGCGCGGTGACGGTGGCCTGGCTCCCGTCGGACAGCCGCGCCGTGGCCACCAGGCTCCGGCTCAGCCCGACCGGCACGCGCAGCGACGTGGGGCTGACGGCGAGCGACTGAGGGACGGCGCTTGTCACGGTGACGGGCACCACCGTCGTCTGGCCCAGGAACGTCACGCGGGCGCTGGTGCTGCCCTGGGTGAGCGCTTCGAGCAGGCCCGGCTGCTGCGCCGAGAAGCGCGCGCGCTGCGGGTCGTCCACGGCCCAGCTGACCTGCTCCGTGAGCGGCTGGGTGCTCCCGTCCGAGAAGACGCCGGTCGCGGTCAGCGCTCGGGTCAGCCCCGCGGCGACGGACAGGGGCGCCGGCGTCACCTCGAGCTGGCTGAGCGTGGCGTCCGTCACCGTGACCGTCGTGCTGCCGGTGACGCCGTCCAAGCTCGCTTCGACCGTCACTGCGCCCGGCGCGATCGCCTGGACTTCACCTGCCGGGCTCACGCCCACCTGGGTCGCCGCCGTCGAGCGCCAGGTGACCTGCGTCGTCACGTCACGCACCGCGCCGTCGGTCCAGGTGCCGCTCGCGGTCAGCCGGCCGGCGGTGTGCTGGGCCAGGCGCAGGCCTGCGGGGCTCAGGGAAATGGTGGACAGCGCCGCCGCCGACACGCGCACCGTCACCTGGCTGGCGACGCCGCCGCAGTCCGCGCGGACGATCGTCGTGCCTTCGGCGACGCCGCGCAGCTGCCCCTGGGCGCCCGGGGCGTTGGAGACGGTGGCCACCTGCGGCTCGTCGCTCGACCAGCCGCAGCTCGCTGTGAGCGGCTGGCGGCTCGAGTCCGAGTACACGCCGGTCGCGCTCAGCGGCGTCGTCCCCCCGACCGGGACGGAAGGTGAAGCGGGGGACAGCTCGACGGACGACAGGCTCGCCGCCGTCACCGTGACGCTCGCGGTGCTCTGCTGGCCGCCGAAGCTCGCGGTCAGGCTCGCCACGCCTTCCTGCACGGCGGTGACGGTCCCTTCGGTGCCGCTGGCGTTGCTCACCGTGGCGACCGATTCGGCCGAGCTGCTCCAGGTGGCCTGCGCCGTCAGGTCGCGGGTGCTCCCGTCCGAGAAGGTCCCCGTCACCGACAGCTGGCGTTGGGTGCCGCGGGCCAAGGAAGCCGTCGCGGGGGTCACCGAGAGCTGCCGCAGCGCGGCCGGGGACACCGTCACCGTCGTGCTGGCCGAGCCCCCGGCGTGGTGGGCGGTGACTCCGGCGGTGCCGGGGGCGAAGGCGGTGACGAGGCCCTTGGAGAGCCCCGTGTCGCCCACCGAAGCAATGCTGGGCGCCGCGCTGCTCCAGGTCGCCGCGTCGGTCACGTCGCGCAGCGAGCCGTCGCTGTACTGCGCCTGGACGCGCAGCTGCTGCGTCGTGCCGGCCGGCAACGTCGGCGCCGCGGGGTCGAGCACGAGGCGGCGCAGCTCGGCCGCGGACACCTGAATCGTCACCGTGCCGGCGATCTGCCCGACCGTCAGGCTCACCGTGGCCGAGCCGAGCGCGAGGGCCACGACGAGGCCGCGCTGGCCAGCGGCGTTCGAGACGGACAACACCGTCGGCGCGCTGCTGGCCCACGTGCCCAGCTCGTCCACGGCCTGGTGCGTGCCGTCCGAGAAGGTGCCGGTCGCGACGATCGTCGCGCTGGCGCCGACGGGCAGCGACGTGGACGTGAAGGACAGCTCCACGCTGCGCAGCTCCGCGGCGCGAATGGTCACGGGCAGCTCCACGCTCTGGCCCTGCACGCTGGCGCGCACCGTGGCTTGGCCCACCGCGACGCCGCGCACGTGCACCCCCGAAGCGTCGCGCACCACCGTGGCCACCTGGGCGTTGCTCGTCGTCCACTGCGCGCTGTTGCCCACGTCGACGCGGGTGGCGTCGCTGTAATGGCCCAGGAGCGTCACGTCCGCCGGCACGCCGAGCGGCAGCTGCAAGCTCGTCGGGGCGACCTCCAGGCGCTGCAGCGTCGCCTCGGTCACCTGCACCGGCGTCCGCAGCCGCTTGCCGCCGAGGCTCGCGGTGACGTGCGTGCTGCCGGCCGCCCGACCGGACACGAGGCCGCGCTCGCCGGCGAGCGTCGAGACGAAGGCGATCGCCGCATCGTCGCTGGTCCAGGTCGCCTGCTGGGTCACGTCGAGGCTCGTCCCGTCCGAGAACCGGCCGTTCGCCCGCAGCGGCACGCTGGTGCCCTTCGGCAAGACGGGGTTGAACGGCGTGACGGTCAGCTCGGCGAGCTGCGCGGCGCTGACGGTCAGCTCGAGCCGCGCCGACACCCCGCCGAAGGTGGCGATGGCCGTGGCCGGGCCGGGCATGGTGCCCACGACGACGCCGCGCGCTTCACTCATGGTGGCCGTCGCGTTGGCGCCGTCCAGGGCCCAGGCCGCGGACTCGGTGACGTCGCTCGTCGTGCCGTCGCTCAACAGCGCGGTGGCGACCAGCTGGAGCTGCACGCCGACGGGGACGGTGGCTCCGCTGGGGCCCAGCTCCAGCGTGCGCACCACCGCGTCGGTGACCGTCAACACGCGCGCCGCCTCGACGCCGCCCTTCCGGGCGCGCAGCTGCGTGGTGCCTTGGTGTTTGCCGGTCACACGCCCTTGCTCGTCCACCGACGCCACGAAGCCGTCGTCGACCGTCCAGGCGACGGCGTTGGTCAACGAGCTGGCCGACCCATCACTCATGAGGCCCGCGGCTTCGAATTGGAGCGTCAGCCCAACCGGCACCCGCGCCGCTTCCGGCGTGATGGTCAGCTGCGTCAACGTGGGACTGCTCGCCTTCAGACACCCCGCCAGCGCCAAGAGCGCCGCCACTGCCGTTCGCTTCCCCATGGTGGCCGCAGCTCTTCAAGTCCGGCGCCAACGGGGATCGGGCCTAGGAATCGGTTGATGAACGCGCACCAGGCTGGGTCCAAGCGCCCAGCGAGCGCACGCCTGGGACCGCCGGGCCCCTGAGTCCCAAGCGCCCGTGGGTAGACGTGGCCCCAGCCCTGGGCCAAGAAGCGCGCTCTCTCTTCAACGAAAGGGACTCACCATGAAGCGCCTCCTCGTCGCCGCCGTCGTCGCCCTCAGCAGCCTCACGCTCGCTGACCCGCCGCCCCAGGCCAAGGGCGCGCCGCCCGCGAAGGCCGACGTGAAGGCCGACGTGAAGGCGGAGCCCACGCCGGCGCCGAAGGCCGACGCTGCCAAGCCCGCCGCGCCCGCAGGCCCCAAGCCGGTCATGGCGGTGACCACCGGCCTGTCCACGCCGGAGTCCGTCCTCTACGACGACAAGACGGACACCTACCTCGTCAGCAACATCAACGGCTCGCCGCTCGACAAGGACAACAACGGCTACATCACCGAGCTGTCGCCGGACGGCGCGGTGGTGAAGGCCAAGCTCGTGGCTGGCGGAGAGAACGGCGTCACGCTCAACGCGCCGAAGGGCCTGGCGCTGAGCAACGGGCTGCTCTTCGTCGCAGACCTGGACACGGTGCGCTGGTTCGACCGCAGCACGGGCGCGCCCAAGGGTGAGCTCAAGGTGGCCGGCAGCACCTTCGTCAACGATCTCGCCGTCGGGCCCGACGGCCTCATCTACCTGTCCGACTCGGGGCTCAAGGGCGGCAAGGACGGCTTCGCTCCGACGGGCACCGACGGCGTCTACGCCATCGACGTCAGCGGCAAGAAGGCCAAGCTCAAGACGGTGAAGAAGGACAAGGCGCTGGCGCGGCCCAACGGCCTGCTCGTGCAGGGCGACACGCTCTACATGGTGCCCTTCGGCGCCAACACGCTCCACGCGTTCGATCTGAAGGCCAAAGCCAAGGCGAAGGGCGAAGCGACGAAGCTCCCGACGGGTGGGCTCGACGGGTTGGTCGCCGTGGGCGACGAGTTCCTGGTCTCGAGCTGGGAAGGGAAGGCCGTGTACCGCGGCAAGGTGGGCGGCGAGTTCAAGGAAGTGCTGGGCGGCCTCGAGGCGCCGGCCGACATCGGCTTCGACACCAAGCGCAGCCGCGTGCTGGTGCCCCGCTTCATGGGCAACGCCGTAGAGGCCTACGAGCTCAAGTGACGCCGCCGCGCGCGGCGAGGAAGTCGGCGACCGCCAGCCCGGTGCCGAACGGCCAGGGCCGCAGCTTCGAGCGCGGCACGCGCTTGTAGCCTTCGAGCTCGTCGCCCACCGTCACCTCGCCGCTGGCGCGCACGTGGTACGCGACGATGACCTCGTTGCGCAGCTCGAACGGGTAGACCCCGACGAGGCGGACCACGGTGCCTTCGAGGCCCAGCTCCTCCCGCAGCTCCCGCAGCACCCCGTCCTCGGGCTTCTCCGCGGCCTCCAGAAAGCCCGAGACGAGCCCGTACAGCTTCTCGGGCCAGCCTTTGCCTCGCACCAGCAGCACGTCGTCGCCGTGCTCGACGATCGCCGCGACCACCGGCGTGGGGTTGCCCCACTGCACGAAGCCGCAGCTGGCCTGGGCACACGCCGGACGCGGGCGCCCGCCATGCACGGCCTGCGTCAGGGCCGCGCCGCAGCGCGGGCAGAAGCGAAACGCGTCACTCACTTCTTCCTCGTGGCGAACGCCTCACCGCGCGCGAGGCGGTCCAGCCGTTCCTGGGGCTCGTCGTGGCCCACGAAGCTCGCGGCGCGCGCGGCGACCTCCACGGCCTTTCGCTGAAGGCTGCTGCCGTCGTACTGGTACTCCGGCGCCAGCGGCGCCCCGCTGGCCTTCAGGAACGCCCGGGCGAGGTCCTGCTCGTCGGGCTCGGCGAGCGGCAGCAGCACGGCCACCACCGCCGCGTGCCCGTTCGCCGCGGCCTTGAGCAGCGCCGTCTCGTGCGAGGTGTCCTTCCAGCTGGGCTCGGCGCCCGCTTCGAGCAAGCGGCGGACGAGGGCGAGCTGCCCGGCCTGCGCCGCGGCGATGAGCGGCGTGCAGCCTCCTTCGCCGGTCTGGTTGACGTCGCGGGTGTGCTCGAGCGCGCGCTCGAGCGCCGGGAGGCTGCCCTGGTGGATGGCGTCGAAGAGGGACATGGCCGGCGCAGGGTACGCCAAACCCAAGCGCCGTCACGCGCCCGCGACGTGACAGCCCAGGCCTGCCTGTGCCAAAGGCCCGCCGCCATGTCCGTGGACCGAGTGCTGGGAGCGCTGTTGATCGTGGGGCTGAGCGGCTGCGACTGCGGCGGGACGAAGTTGGTCGACGCGCCGGAGCTGCCCGACGCGGGGGAGCCGATCGCCGCCCCGACGTGCGCCGAGCGGACTGAGCTCTGCAACGGCCAAGACGACGACTGCGACGGCGAAGTGGACGAAGGCCTGCCTCGGGTGAGCTGTGGCGTCGGCGCGTGTGCGCGCGAGCTGCCCGGCTGCTTCCAAGGCCAGCCCGTCACCTGCACGCCCGCCGCCGGCTCGGCCGAGCAGTGCAACGCCGTCGACGACGACTGTGACGGCGAGGTCGACGAAGGCCTGCTCCCTCAGACTTGCGGCGTCGGCGAGTGCGCCGAGCTGCGAGCCACGTGCACGCAGGGCCAGGTGCAGGTGTGCAGCCCGCGGCAGGGCACGGACGAGGTCTGCAACGGCAAGGACGACGACTGCGACGGGACCGTCGACGAAGGCCTCCTCGCCAACACGTCGGGCGACCTTCGAATCACCAACGACGCGGCCGGCAGCGACTTCGTCTACCTGGGCGCCGGCAACGGCGGCTTTGGGCTGGCCTGGCAGGACAAGCGCGACGGCGCGGCGATGAAAGGCGAAATTTACTTCGCGGCGCTGCAGCCGGACGGCCGCCGGCGCGGGAGCGATCTGCGCGTGAGCACCAGCGCCGGGACGTCGTCGCACCCCGCGGTCGTGTGGAACGGCACGGGGTGGGGGTTGGTCTACGCGGACGACGTCGGCGGCGACACGGCGCTCTACTTTCGACCGCTCTCCGCGCAGGGCCAGCCGCAGGGCGCGGCCACCCGCATCGTCAGCTCCGCCGGTGACGCGGACTGGCCGGACATGGTGTGGACGGGGCAGGGCTATGCGCTGGCGTGGGACGACTCGCGGCTGGGCGCGAGCAAGCACGACATCTTCGTGCGTCGGCTCGACTCCCAAGGCCGACCGGTGGGCAGCGAGGTCCGCGTGACGACGGACGCCGCGCGGCAGTCGAACCCGATCCTCAAGTGGAACGGCAGCGGCTTCGGCCTGGTGTGGAACGACAGCCGCCACGGGAGCGGCCGCGAAGTGTACTTCCGCAGGCTCGACGGAAACCTCCAGCCCGTCGGCGCCGAGGTGCGCCTGACGCAGGACGCGGCCGACTCCGCCTGGCCGGACCTGGCCTGGAACGGCGTCGATCGGGAGTGGGCCGTCGTCTGGCACGACCTGAAGACGGGCAACTCGGAGATCTTCTTCGCGCGCGTGAGCGAGCAGGGGGCGCGGCTGGGCACCGAGGTGCGCCTGTCCGACGCGGTCGGCACCTCGCAGTTCCCGAGCATCGACTGGAACGGCTTCCAGTACGGCGTGTCCTGGCAGGACGATCGCGTCGCTGGCGGAAGGCCCGCGGTGTACTTCGCGCACGTCAGCGCCCGAGGCCAGAAGACGGCGGCGGAGCTCAAGCTGTCCAACGGCAGCGGCAGCGCGAGCTTCACCACGGCGCTGTGGAACGGCTCGACCTTCGCGTTCGCGTGGCGAGACGATCGCGACGCGCCGACGGGCAACACCGAGCTGTACTTCGCGACCGTGGGCTGCCCGACTCCGTAAGTCTCGACCGCGAAGTCTCGACCGCGAAGTCTCGACCGTGGCGGTCAGGCCACCCTGAGCACCGAGTCGCCCTGCAGGAAGCGGGCGATCGCCTCTGCCGTTGCGGGCTTGGCCAGCACCAGGTCCGCCCCGGCGAGCAGCGCGGGTTGGCCGATCTCCTCGAGGCTCACCGCGGTGATGATCGCCAGGCGTGGGGCGGGGCTTCGTCCGCTCGCGCGCACGGCGCGGCACACCTCGAGCCCGTCGGCGCCCGGCATGAGCCAGTCCAGCAGCGCCAGCGTGGGGCCGTTCGGCGCGCACAGCGCGGCGATGGCGGGCGGCCCGTCACTGACGAGCTCCGGCTCGAAACCCAGGCGCAGCACCAACGCACGCAACAGCTCGCGTTGGATCGCGGAGTCGTCGGCGATGAGCACGCGCATGAGCGACTCAAATGGTACCGAGGGCGCTCGGGAATTTCGCTTGGGTCGCAGGACACCCAGGTGGCGCGTGACGCTCATTCCACCAGCGAGCGCAGCGCCTGGTCGAACGCCCGCGCCCGCGCCGCAGGCCGGGCGACGTACGGCACCGGTCCAAGCACCAGGAGGTGTGGGGCGCCTCGACGCAGCTCCGCGGGGTTGGTGGCTGCGGACGGGTCGGCCCGTCGCGCACTGTGCACCAGCACGACGGCCGCGACCGGGACTCGCCGCCGCTCCAGGGCGTCCAGCGTGAGCCGGGTGTGGTTGAGCGTGCCCAAACCTGCGCGGGCGACGACGACCGCCGACATTCGGCTGATCGCGATCAAATCGAGGACCTCGTGCGTGTCGTCCAACGGGACCCGCAGGCCGCCGGCCCCCTCGACGACGCCGGACGCCCGCCGCAGCTGGCTCAGCGCCTTCGTCGCGCGGCCCCACACCTGCTGGTGGCGACGGTGCTGCGCTGGCGCCAGCGCACGCGCGGCGACTCCAGGGGCGAGCGGCGCGGCCAGGCTGGCGAGGTTCACTTGGTCGAGCGGCTGCCACGACCCGGCCGCCCGCTGCAGGGCCACCGCGTCCGCTGGCCCCATGCGCTCGTCGACGCCGGACTCGTACGGCTTGAAGGCGAAGGGGCGCAGGCCGGCCGTGGCCATGAGCCGCAGGAGCGCGCAGGACACCTGGGTCTTGCCGACGCCCGTGTCCGTGGCGGTGACGAAGTAGCGCAGGGGCTTGCTCACGGCGCGTTCCGCTCCACCCAGTCGACCGCGGCCTCGACGCCGGCGATCAGCTGCTTCGCCTCGGTTTCGTTCAGGCACAGCGGCGGCATCAACACGAGCACGTTCCCCAGCGGGCGGAGCAGCACCCCCGCATCGCGCGCCGCCAGACACGCGCGGAAGCCGACGCGCTGCTCGAAGGCGAACGGCTCCTTCGTCCCGCGGTCACGCACCAGCTCGACCCCCGCCATCATCCCCACGCGGCGCACGTCCCCGACGTGCCGGCGCTGCGACAGGCGCTCGAGGCCTTGGGCCAGCACCCGCATGGGTTCGGTGAGCCGCGCCAACGTCTGCTCCGTTTCGAACAGCGCCAGGCTCGCGAGCGCGGCAGCGCAGGCCAGCGGGTTCCCCGTGTACGTGTGCCCGTGGAAGAACGTCTTGGCCGCGGCGAAGGGGCCCAAGAACGCCTCGTACACGCGCTCGGACGCGAGCGTCGCGGCGAGCGGCAGGTACCCGCCGGTCAGGCCCTTGGCCAGGCAGAGTAGATCTGGGCTGACGCCTTCCTGCTCGACGGCGAACATCGTCCCGGTGCGCCCGAAGCCCGTCGCCACCTCGTCGCAAATGAGCAGCACGTCGTGCGCGCGGCACAGCTCGGCGACGCGGCGCAGGTAGCCCTTGGGCTGCACGAGCATGCCCGCCGCGCCCTGCACCACGGGCTCGATGATGAAGGCCGCCAGCGTGTCCGCGCGGGCTTCGAACAGCCGCTCCACCGCGGCCAGCGCTTCGTCGAGCACGTTCGGCGTGGGCCAGCGGTACGCGTGCGGCGTGGGCACGCGCTCCACGTCGAACAGCAGGTGCCGGAAGCGCTCGTGGAACAGCTCGATGCCGCCCAGGCTCACCGAGCCCACCGTGTCGCCGTGGTACGCCTCCGTCAGCCCGGCGAAGCGCCGCTTCTCTGGCCGGCCGGTCAGCTGCCAGTACTGGTACGCCAGCTTGGCGGCCACCTCGACGGCGGTGCTGCCGGAGTCCGAATAGAAGACGCGGCTGAGTCCCTTGGGCGCCCGGCGCGCCAGCTCCGCGGCCAGCTCGATGCTGGGCACGTTGGCTTGGCCGAGCAGCGTGCAGTGCGCCACCTTGTCCAGCTGCGCCTTCACCGCGGCGTTGAGCACGGGGTGGTTGTGGCCGTGCACCGTCACCCACAACGACGAGATGGCGTCGAGCCAGCGCCGCCCGTCGGTGTCGAACAGGAAGCTCCCTTCACCCCGCTCGATGATGAGCGGCGCGTCGTCGGGCCAGCCCGCCATCTGCGTGAAGGGGTGCCACACGTGGCGGAGGTCCTGCTGGAGCAGCGCCTGGGTGCGCGTCATGGGGTTAGGCCCTCGAGTGGTTCGGCAGCACGGCGGCCAGCGCGTCGAGCAGCGCCGCCACCTGCGCTTCGGAGTGCGCCGCCGACAGCGACACCCGCAGCCGGCTGGTCCCGACTGGAACGGTGGGTGGACGAATGGGCCGCACCAACAGGCCTCGCTCGAGCAGCCGCTGCGACGCCAGCACCGCGCGCTCGGGTGAGCCCAGCACCACGCTGAAGATGTGGGAGGCGCCGTGTGCGGGGAGCCCCAGCGCGGTCAGCCCTTGAGTGAGCTGCCGCACGCGGTCCCACAGCAGCGCCCGGCGCTCCGGCTCCGCTTCGACGATGTGCAGGGCGGCGAGCGCGGCCTCACAGAGCGCCGGCGGCAGCGCGGTGGAGAACACCAGCGGCCGCGCGTCGTGCACGAGCCAGGATCGCAGCGCCGCGCTCCCCGCCACGTACGCGCCAACGCAGCCCAACGCCTTCGACAGCGTGCCCATGAGCACGTCGGGCCGCACACCCGCCGCTTCACACGCCCCAGCCCCACGAGGACCCAGCACGCCCGTCGCGTGGGCTTCGTCCACCACCAGCGCCGCGCCGCTCGCGTCGCACAGCGCCCGGAGCTCGGCCAGCGGCGCCACGTCGCCGTCCATGCTGAAGACGGTGTCCGTCAGCACTCCGCGCCTGCGGCCGGGCACCTCGGCGAGCAGGCGCGCCAGGGCCCCCATGTCGCGGTGTGGATAGATGACGACGCGCGCTTTCGACAGCCGGCAGCCGTCCACGAGCGACGCGTGGTTGAGCGCGTCGCTGAAGACGACGTCACCTTCGCCGAAGAGAACCGGGAGCAGCCCGGTGTTCGCCGCGAAGCCGCTGTTGAAGAGCAGCGCGGCCTCAGTGCGCTCGAACGTGGCGAGCGCGCGCTCCAGCGCCTGGTGCGCCTCGCTGTCCCCGACGACGAGCCGAGACGCACCCGCGCCGACGCCGTGGGTGTCGACGCCTCGCTTCACCGCCGCTGCCAGGCGGCCATCGGCGCACAGACCCAGCGAGTCGTTCGCCGAGAAGTTCACCACCTGGCGCCCGCCGACGGACACCACGGCCCCTTGAGGGCTCGACAGCGGCGTCAACCGGCGCGTGTGCCCGCGCGCTTCGTGGGCTGCCAGCGCGGCGTCGGCCCACGCGTCCACGAGGTTCGGCACGGGCTTTAGCTGACCTTCGGGCGATCGACGTTCGGCTGGAGCGGCGTCGCGCCCGCGTTCTTCAGCAGCCGCATGTCGTCCTCGAACGTGGGGTTCGACGTGGTGAGCAGCGTGTCTCCGAAGAAGATGCTGTTCGCCCCGGCCACCATGCACAGCAGCTGCGCTTCCTGCGAGAGCTGCTGCCGACCCGCCGACATGCGCACCATGGCCGCCGGCATGAGGATGCGGGCCACCGCCATCAGGCGCACCAGCTCCAGCGGGTCCACCGGCGGTCGGTTGGCCAGCGGCGTGCCTTCGACGGGCACCAGCGCGTTGATGGGCACCGACTCGGGGTGCGGCGTCTGGTTGGCCAGCGTGAGGAGCATGGTGCAGCGGTCGTCCACGCTCTCACCCATGCCGATGATGCCGCCCGAGCACACGTTGATGCCCTGCGCGCGGACGTGCGCCAGCGTGCGCTTGCGGTCCTCGTAGGTGCGCGTGGTGATGATCTCCCCGTAGAACGCCTCGGACGAGTCCAGATTGTGGTTGTACGCGTCGAGCCCCGCGTCCTTGAGCCGCTTGGCCTGCGACTCGCTGAGCATGCCCAGCGTGCAGCACGCCTCCATGCCGAGCGCCTTGACGCCGCGCACCATCTCCAGCACCGACTCGAACTGGGGGCCTTCCTTCACCTCGCGCCACGCCGCTCCCATGCAGAAACGTGTCGCGCCCGCGTCCTTGGCCTGCTTCGCGCTGTCGAGCACCGCCGGCACGCTCATCAACTTCTCGGCCTTGACGCCGGTGTCGTACCGCGCCGCTTGTGGGCAGTAGCCGCAGTTCTCCGGGCAGCCGCCAGTCTTCACCGACAGCAGGCTGCACAGCTGCACCTTGTTGTCCTTCCACACCGCGCGGTGCACCGACTGCGCGCGGTACAGCAGGTCGAGCAGCGGCAGGTCGTGCAGCGCCCGGACCTCGGCGAGCGTCCAGTCGCTGCGAATCGGCACTTCGTTCGCGCTCGGGCTGTGCGGCGCGTGGGCGTGGGTGGCGTGCATGGTGGACTCCTCGAAGAGTGGGTCGATAACCAGGAAGGTCGCGTGGTTACGGCCGGTCTCACGCCTTGTCAACCACCGGGCACCTGGTTGGTTGACGACGCGACAGCCTGCTAGGTCACGCGCTCCGCGTGGCGCCCCTGTGTAGCCGGCCGTGGTTGGACTTGACCGTGGAGTCGGACGGAACGTTCGCGCCCTGCAGCGTCATGGACCGGGCGACGGAGGCGGGCCGCCACTTTCGTCAGACGACGCTCGAGGGCTACCTCGCCTCACCCGAGCTCGCGGAGCTGAAGGCCGCGCTGAGTCGTGGGGAGCGCCCTGACGCATGTGGCGTCTGTTGGCGAGACGAGGCCGCGGGCGGGTGGTCGGTGCGCCGCGTGGGGCCCGAGGGCGTGGCCGCGTATGAAGAGGTGCACCTCAAGATCTCCAACGTCTGCAACTTGAGCTGTCGGACCTGCGCGCCGACGTCGAGCTCGAGCTGGGTGGCCGAAGAGGCGCGAGCCGACTTGAAGCTGCACGCGCCGGCCCGCGTCGTCGACCTGAAGCGGGACGGGGTGCTCGACTCGCTCTGGCCGGTGCTGGAGCGGACCCGCAAGCTCCGCGTGACGGGTGGGGAGCCGCTCCTGAGCCCCGGCTTCCTCGCGCTGCTCGACGGGCTGGAAGCGCGCGGCCTGCCGGAGCGGCTCGAGCTGTCCGTCATCACCAACTTGACGAGCCTGAGCTTCCGAGGCGTGGACTTCGTCGAGCGCTTCAGGCGCTACCCCAACTTCTTCGCGATCTTGAGCGCCGACGGCGCGGGCTCAGCGATCGAGTACGCACGCTCCGGCCTGTCCTGGCCTCGCTTCGTCGAGCACCTGGACCGCGTGCGCCACTGGCCCGGGGTCATCCACTGCGTGGTGCACGTCTACAGCCTGCTGAGCATTCCCGACCTGGTGCTCGCCGCCTGGCGCGCCGGCAAGCGCGTGCACTACGCGGTGCCGTTCAACGATCTGCTCAGCGTTCAGCTGTTGGGCCCGCAGGAGCGCGCGCTGGTGCTGGATCGCTACGAGCCGGCGTGTGACGAGCTGCTCGCGCAGGGCGTGCCGCGCGACGCGATCTCCGACATGTGGCGCGCGACGGTGGGGCTCATGCACCGCCGCACGCTCGACCAGGCCGCGGCGGGGCGGTTCAAGCGCTACACCGAGGAGCTCGATCGTCGCCGGAAGACGCGGTTTGCCGACACCTTCCCTCAGCTCGCGAGTTGGTACGCGGGGCTCCCCGAGGTCACCGAAGGCTCACGCTCGTCGCCAGAACGGTGACAGCACGAGCGCGGCGTACCGCGCGGGCAGGCTCGGCGTGACGCCCAGCGGCCAATGGTCGGCTTCGGGAGGGCGGTGGTAGGTGCCGAAGAGCAGATCCGTCCACGGCGCCAGGTTGGCGAAGTTGTGCGTGGGCCCCGGCGCGTCGCGGTGGTGCCAGCGGTGCAGGGCTGGGGAGCCCAACAGCAGCTCGAGCGGCCCCAGCGACATGCGCACGTTGCTGTGAATGAAGATCGCCCACAGTCCGCGGAAGGCCACGAGCCCCGCCAGGACCGCGTAGTCGAAGCCCAGCAGCAGCCCGGGCAGGTTGATCGCCAGCTGCGTCAACAGGCCGTCGAGCGGGTGCTCGCGGTGCGCCGCCAGCCAGTCGAGCTGCGTCGTCGAGTGGTGTACGGCGTGGATCTTCCACAGCCAGGGCACGGCGTGGCTCGCGCGGTGGAACCAGTACACGCAGACGTCTCCGAGGAGGACTGCCGCCACCGCCTGCTGCCAGGCGGGCAGCGCGTGGAACGGCGCGCGAAGCGTCGTGGGGGCGAGCCGGTCGAGCGCGTCACCGACGCTGGCGAGGACCGCCAGCCACGCCGCGCTGAAGAGCAGCGCCTGGCCGAAGAAGAAGCCCAGGTCCGTGACGAAGCCCTGGCGCACGAAGCGCTGGACCCGCGCGGGGAACAGGCGCTCCAACGGAATGAAGACCGCCGCGAGCAGCCCCAGGCTGAGCAGCGCGCGTCCGAGCTCCGTCACCGGTCGCCGCCCACCGGCGCCTCGTCGAGCGGGAGCAGCCCTCCGCCGGACTTGGTGGCGTTGAAGTACGTGCGCGGTCGGGTCCCGCCGTCAGCGGCAGGGCGAGGCAGGGGTAGCGGGCCGGACTTGGTCGCGGGCAGGACGACGCGGCGGGGCGTTCCGCCGTCGGCTTGGGTCTGGGCGCTCACGACGGCGGCGACGAGGAAGCAGAACGCACAGACCACGGACAGCGCGCGGAGGACGGTTCGCATGGGGGGCGGACCTTACCAGGGCGTTGAGGCGCGCCGGGCCGAGCCCGAAGGCGGAGCTTCGAGGCCGGGAGAAAAGGGGGCGGCGCTTCGGCGCCGGGAGGGCGTAGCTCCACACCGACGGAGACCACCGCCCCTTGTGAGCTCGACCGCGCGTCAGCCGGCGCGTATGCCCGTGCGCGTCGTGCGCGTCGTGTGCGTCGTGCGCGTCGTGTGCGGCGGGGGCCCACGCGTCGAACAGGCTCGGTCCGGGCTTTGAGCGGACCTTCGCGCGAGCCAGTGCGGTTGCAGCGTCGTCGCGCCCCGCGTTCTTCATCACCCGTCGCTCGTCCTCGAGCGCCGTCACCCGCGCGGCGGCCGGTCAGAGCGCTTCAGCGCAGGAGCGTGGTGTTGCGCTGGGCGATGCCGGCGACGGTGGCCTTCTTGGCCTGCCGCGCCTTCTGCCGCTCGAAGGCGCGTTGCATGAGCGCGACCCGCTCGTCGGCGGGGTCGTAATCGAGCGGTGGCGTCTTCTCGAACGCCTCGGCGCGCAGCAGAAACTCCGCCATGGCCGACGGGTCCGCGCCCAGCTTCGCCAGCACCGCGCCCATGAAGTCGTCGGCCTTGCGCTCTTCCACCTTGTACAGCTCGCCGAGCTGACGGCGCGTCAGCCCGCGGAGATCGTGCTGCGGCCAGTCCCACGGCTGGTGGCCGACCTCGTGCCCGACGAGGGCGACCAGGAAGTCGTCGTCTTCTTCGCGCTCCTCGAGGAGCTTGACGCCCATGCGCAGCTCTCCGTCGCGGCCGATGCTGGCGTTCTTGCCTTCGGCGAGGCTGACCGTCACCTCTCCACCGGCGACGCCGAGCAGCCCGGAGATGTCTTCGGCCAGCGCCTCGAGCTTGCGCTTGCCCTTCTTGAGGTGGGGGTACTTGCGCGGGTCGACCAGCCGCGCTGGGCGCTTGCCGAAGAGCAGCGCCTCGTACGAGACGGGGACGAACTGCGGCGCCCGCGCCAAGGAGCTGCCCTGCGCCAGGTTGGTCTGGGTGGCGACAGCGGACGAGGCGATCTTCATGCGCGGGCGTGACGGCCGGTGAGGGATCGCACGGCGGGGACGGGGCAGGGCGGGCGCATGAAGCGAGGCTGAGCATAAGCCCGTCCACGGCGCCGCGCAGGCACGCGTGCCAGGCAGCGCTTCCGGAAGACCGGGCAGGCCACCTGGCCGTGGCTACCGCGGGTCGATGCGGGTCCGCACGACCGCCGTCGCGCCGTCTTCGGTGCGCAGCTCGACGGCGTGCTCACCCACCAGCCACAGGCGCGGGTGTTCGATGGTCAGGCGCCCCGTCGCGTCGGTGGACTGCCAGTCCGACCAGAAGCCGCCGTTGACGCGCACCGCCACCCGCTGCGTCGGCGGCAGCTGCACCGTCGTCTGGCCGGGCTTGGACTCGAGGACGGTCAGCGGGAAGGACAGGCTCGTGCCGGTGCAGCCCGCGTCCTCCGTGAAGCTCAGGTACACGCCCAGGTGCTGGAAGGTCTGCGTCCCGGAGATGGACCCGACGCCTTTGATGGCCTCCACGCGCAGCCCGGTGCCGCCGTCCGACGCCGGCAGCGGAATGCGATCGAGCGAGCGGGACAGCGACGGCTCCGCCATGGACAGGAGCGTCGGCACGAGCGACGTCAGCACCGTGGTGTCTTCGGGGATCATCTCGTTGTTCTTCACGCGGACGTCGCTGACGGCGCTGGTGAGCGCGCCGATCGCCGGGCGCACGCCGCACGCATCCACCGCGACCCCCAAGGGCAGGGCGATGTCCGTCGAGATGGTGAAGAGGCGCGCGTAGCGATCGAACAGCAGCGCGTAGAGGTCGATCTCCAGGTCGTCCCAGGCCAACCGCAAGAGCGGCTCAGCCGGGCGCCCCATGCCGTCGACGGTGTTCGCGCCGACCGTCATCGTGGGCGGGTTCGTCGGGCGGAGCACCAAGCGCAGCGGCACCCCAGCGTCGCCGGTGGTGAGCTTCGCCACCGACGGCAACAAGACGGCGAGGGTCGACGAGTCGAGCGCCGCCACCGTCTCCTGGCCCAGCTCCAGGCACAGCGCGCCGGCCTGCTGCGCGCGGAACAGCGTGTCGGACAGGAACTGCTGCGAGAGCGACAGGGCGACGTCGTAGCCCTGGCTCGGCGCGCCCTGATCGAGGTCGGGCAGCGGCAGGGCCGGCGGCGCGGGGCGCATGATCGGTTGAACGCAGCTGGCCACCGCGAGCTCCTTGGAGCCGCCGCGGACGCCGATCGTCACGCCGGTGGCGCTGCTGGCCGCGCTCCCGCCGACCGCCACGCCGAGATCGACCGCAGCCGTCGGCGAGACGCCCACGGACTGGAGGCTCTGGCCCAACGCCAGCCGGCCTTCGACGCCGAGCAACCGCGGCACACACTTGTTGGTGGCGGGATCCACGCAGCGGCCTTGGGGCGCGCCGCCGTCCAGGGAGCCCATGCCCGCGTCGAACGGCATGCCCCCGTCGTCTTCGTCGCCCCGGCACATGGACATGCCGCCGGTCATCTGCGGGCAGTCCGCCGTGGTTTGACAGGGCGTGCAGAGCAGGCCGCCGACGGTCTTGTTCAGCGCCTTCTTCAGCGGCCCGACCATCTGCTCGAGGATGATGCCCTTGAAGAGCGCGAAGTTGGCGTTGGTGCAGAACGAACACGCACCTTCGTTGTTGAGCACCATGTCGTTCGCGTCGAGGCAGCGCGGCGGGGCTTCGGCGCCGGACCCACCGCACACCTTCGAGCCGCCGATGTCGGTGACCTCGAGCGCCAGCAGCCGGTCCCACTTCGCGTCGATGGTGAGCTTGATGTTGATGGCGAGGTTCGCTTCGGCAGGCATCGTTCGCGCCGTGTTGAAGTCGACGCCGCACTTCACCGGGCCGCCGCCGCTGAGCAGGCAGAGCAGCGAGCTGCGGCTCTGAGACGACGTGTAGATCTTCCCCGTGGAGATCCGCGCGCGCACGTTGGCGTCGATCAGATCAGGGCCGCGGGTCGAGAAGGAGAGCGCCGACATCTGAATCGTCACTTCTTGCGGCACGTCGCGGGCGTCGCAGCGGCCGTCCATGAGCCCGCAGGACTCGCTCATGCACCCTTCGGAGCCACGGTCGGCGATGACCATGTTCTCGAGGCCGACGCCCAGCACCATGACCGGCGTGACGTTGCAGCTGATGGGCACCTTGAGCTCGCCACCCGGCGCGAGCTGCTCGAGCAGCCCGCCGTCGGCGACGACGCTCCGGTTGATGAAGTCCATGCCCCGGCTCGACACGCGCAGGGCCGCCGCGGCGTCCAGCTTGACGGCGGTGCTCTGTCCGCGAGGCAGCTCGGTGAAGCCGCCGCAGCCGCCGCCGTCACAGGCCACCCACGTTGCCAGCACCACCATCGCGCCGATTCGCCAAACCATGTGGCCGGGCGGTGTAGCACTCCGCGAGGACTGGGGGTCAATGCCCGCGCCGGGGTTTGTCGCGGGCGGGGCTGGGCTTGGGCGTTGGCTGCTCGCCGCGCAGGCACGCCGGCTTGTGCCGGTAGCGGTGCTCGAACGGCACGTAGACCATGCAGGACTGCTGGCCGTCGGTCTCGTGGCAGACCTCCTGGCAGGTGTCGTACCGCTGGCTGTGCGCG
This sequence comes from Myxococcaceae bacterium, assembly GCA_022842905.1. Lineage (GTDB taxonomy): Bacteria > Myxococcota > Myxococcia > Myxococcales > Myxococcaceae > JALHOS01. Next base: position 23,347 of record JALHOS010000028.1, read on the forward strand.
CGCTTGAGCGCCTGGCCCGAGCGGGTGTCGACGACGCGGTCGTAGGCCTGGCCGCCGTCCGCGCCGCTCTCGTCGCTGGAGTGCACGCTGGTGACGACGCCGGCGACGACGCCCTTGGCCCACATGCCGAGGCCGGCCTGCTGCGCGCTGCGCTGCGCGTCGAGCAGCGTCGGGGCCGCGGGCTGCCCGTCGACGGTGTACGCCATGGCCAGTCCTCGGGAGACGAGGGCCTGCGCGGCGTCGGGGCAGGACACGAGCAGCCGGTGGTAGCCGTCTTCGCTGCCGTCGGTCGTGCAGGTCCACGCTTCGGCGGCGAGGACGGCGGCGGCGGACTTGGCGAGGACGTAGAGCTCGTCGGGCGTCCACGTGCCCCAGCGGTGGACTGGCCCGAAGGACTCGAGCGCGTTGAAGCCGGTGAGGCGCGTGCCGCGGCCGGTGAAGGGGCCGGATTGGATCTTGAAGCTGTCGCCGTCGCTCCAGGTCACCTGCGTCGGCTCGCCGTTGAGGGTGAGGGTCCCTCTGGCGCGCTTGCCGCCAGCCGTCGCGGTGAGCGCGAGTCCGAGGGCGAGCGTGAAGGCGAGGGTGCGCATGGAGTCAGAGGCTGCGCTGGCTGAGCGCCGCGCCGTGCGCTTCGTGGGCCGTACCGCGCCGCGGCGGCGTGGGCAGACCGTCGCTGTCGATGCTGGGGACGTTGGGCTTCGACAGAAAACCCTCGGGTTGGTCGAACGTCACGGCGTGCACTCGGTCCCATCGTTCGTCGGGTCGCCGTCGGGCGGCTCGCTGTCGGTGGAGTCGGCCCCGAGTGTCCTCCAGGGCTGAGGCGGACGTCTACCAAGCCGCCCGCCAATCACCGACTTGCCGCACGAACACCCCCGCTGCCCAGCCCACTTCACGCGGCCGGCCGCTCCGCGACGACGGCCTCCGTCGTCAACATGAGCGAGGCCACGGACGCGGCGTTCTGCAAGGCGACGCGCACGACCTTGGTGGCGTCGATGACGCCCGCCGCCAGCAGGTCTTCGTACACCTGGGTCGCCACGTTGAACCCGAAGGCCCCGGTCCCTGCGCGGACCCGCGCGACGACGACCGAGCCTTCCTGGCCGCCGTTCTGCGCCATCTGGCGGAGGGGCTCCTCCAGCGCCCGCCGGACGAGCTCGACGCCGTACTGCTGATCACCCGGCAGCGACAGCCGGTCGAGCGCCGGGAGCGCCCGCAGCAGCGCTACCCCGCCGCCGGGGACGACGCCTTCTTCCACCGCGGCCCGCGTCGCGTGCAGCGCGTCTTCGACGCGGGCCCGCTTCTCCTCGAGCTCGGTCTGGGTGGCCGCGCCGAGCTTGAGCACCGCGACGCCCCCGACGAGCTTCGCGAGCCGCTCCTCGAGCTTCTCGCGGTCATAGTCCTGCGTGGCCTCGAGGAGGTGGGCGCGCAGCTGCTCGACCCGCACCTGGACGGCGCGCTTCTGGCCCAGCCCGTCGATCAACGTCGTCGTGTCCTTGGTGACGACGACCTTCCGCACCCGGCCCAGCTCCTTGAGGCCCACCCGCTCGAGCGTGAGCCCCAGCTGCGCCGTCACGGCCTGCCCGCCCGTCATGATCGCCAGGTCCTCGAGCAGATCCTTGCGCTGCGCCCCGAAGCCCGGGCCCTTCACCGCGCACGCGCTCAGCGTGCCCTTGAGCTTGTTGACGACCAGCGTGGCCAGCGCCTCGCCGTCCACGTCCTCGGCCACGACGAGGAGCGGCGCGCCCACCTTGGCCACGGCCTCCAGCAATGGCAGGCAGTCCGCGAAGGTCGAGATGCGCCGGTCGCAGATCAACACGAAGGCGTCTTCCAGCACCGCTTCCATGCGCAGCGGATCGGTGACGAAGTAGGGCGACAGGTAGCCGCGCTCGAACTGCAGCCCCTCGGCGACCTCGAGCGAGCTCTCCATCGCCTGCGACTCTTCGATGGTGATGACGCCCTCTTTGCCCACCCGCTCCATGGCCTCCGAGATCAGCGCGCCGATCGTCTCGTCGCCGTTCGCGCTGATGGTGCCGACCTGGGCGATCTCCTTGCGGTTGGCGGCGGGCGTCGAAGCGCGCACCAGCTCCCGGACGACGACCTCCACCGCCGCGTCGATGCCCCGCTTGAGCTCCATGGGGCTCGCGCCGGCGGCGACCAGCTTGACGCCGTGCGCGTACAGCGCCTGCGCGAGCACCGTCGCGGTGGTCGTCCCGTCGCCCGCGACCTGCGCCGTCTTGGCCGCGACCTCCTTCACCATCTGCGCGCCCAGGTTGGCGAAGTGGTCGTCGAGCTCGATCACCTTGGCCACCGTGACTCCGTCCTTGGTGATCGTCGGGCTGCCTCGGCCTCGCTCCAACGCCACGTTCCGGCCCCGGGGCCCCAGCGTCACCTTCACGGCGTTCGCGAGCGTGTCCAAGCCGCGGGCGATCCGCTGCCGCGCGTCGCTGCCGAAGACGATGTGTTTGGAGACCATGGGGTCGCTCACGAGTTCGACGACGGGGTGGAGGCAGGTGGGGCCCGTGCTGGGGACCTGAGGCGTGGCGCTACGGTGACCGCGGCGTCGACAGCGCCGCCAGGCGCTGGGCGTGGTGCTCTTCCAAGGCGCTCGGGCTCGCGCCGGCCTGGACCCGCGGCGCGGGCGCTGGCGTCGGCCTGGGGGGCACGCTGACGCGCCCGTCCGAACCCTTGACCGTCTGATCGGCCTCGATCATCGCGCTGCGCATCTGCTCGGACAGGCTGGCCAAGTGCCCCGGGGAGTGGGGAATGAGGATCGCGTTGGTGCGAGACGACGCGCCGATCTCCTTGAGCATGTCGAAGTACTGCGTCATCAGGACGAGGTTCATGACGTCCTTGGCGGTGGTGCCCGCGACGGACTTGCGAAACTCGTCCACCGAGTCGCGCAGGCCGGCGATGATCGCGCGGCGCTGGTCGGCGATGCCGCGGCCCTGCAGCGCCTTGCTCTGCGCGTCGCCCTCGGCGGACTTCACCTTGAGGATCCGCTCCGCCTCGCCCCGCTCGGTCGCCGCGACCCGCAGCCGCTGCGCGACGTTGATCTCGTTCATCGACTCCTTCACGTGCGCGTCGGGCTCGAGGTCCGTCACCAGCGCCTTCAAGATCCCGTAGCCGAAGCCGTCCATCACCTGCGCCAGCTCGCTCTTCACGATGTCGGCGATCTCGTCCTTCTTCTCGAAGACGTCGTCGAGCTTGATCTTCGGCACCCGCGCGCGCACGACGTCGAACACGAAGGACGTGATCTGTCGGGTGGCGTCTTCGAGCTTGTAGAAGGCGTCGTACACCTTCGTCGGCAGCACGTAGTACTGCACCGCCACGACGAGCTGCACGAACACGTTGTCCTCGGTCTTCGTCTCGATTCGCACGTCGAGCTGTTGGACCCGCAGGTTGATGCGCCCGACGATGCGGTCCACGAACGGGATCCGCAGGTGCAGCCCCGGCCCCGCTTCCTTCAGGAACTTCCCGAAGCGCTGGACGATGACCGCGGTCCGTTGATCGACCGTGAACACCGCCGCGCCGAACAGCGCCGCCAGACCGAGCGCGAGGCCCGCGGCGAAGGTGAGCAGAACCAGGGCGTCGTTTGGCATGGAGCTCCTCGAGCAGTCGGTGGGGGCGACAGCCCCTGCGAAGCACCCTGCGGGCCGCGGGTGCGACGTGCGTCATTGCGCTGGGTTGACCCCTCGGGGGGCTCGAAGGGGCCGGGCGAGTCAGTCGAGCTGATGGAGGCGCTGCGTCAGTTCGATTGAGTTCGCGGAGGCGCCGCCGCGCGCTCGCGCCTCGTCAGCGCGGCCAGCAGCACGTCTCGATCCGTCGTCTCCACCGGCAGGCCGAGCGCGTCCATCACCCGCCGACACACCCGCGCGGCCTCGACCGTCAGCACGTGCTTGAGCTCCTCCGCAGTCGCGACGAAGCGCACGAAGCGCAGCACCGCGTGCACCCGCAGCTTCACGTCCAGCGTGTGCCGCCCGAAGCGCTCCAGCTCGCGCCAGACGGCGGCCTCGGCGTCCGACGCCCTCGACCTGGCACGCCGGTGCTCGGCCAGGCGTTGGAGCCTCGCCGCCCTGGGGCTGCCCGTCGCGGTCAGCTGCCCCAGGTGCGCGAGGAACGTCGCCGGCTCGTGAAACGGGGTGTCCTCGACCAAGAAGCGGCTGTGGTGCGCTGCCCGTTCGATGCCGGTTTGAAGCGCGCCGGCGCGCTGCGCCTGGAGCCGTTCGGCGGCGTACAGCGAGCGGAGCTCGAACTTGAGGAAGTGGGGCAGACACCGCGGCTGCCACAGCCGCGGCAGGACTGGCCGGATGCGACTGACGGGCAGGAACTGGCCGAAGAACACCTCCAGCCCTTCGTCGCTGAGCGCTTCCTTGAAGACCCCGACGGACAGGGAGCGGGTCGTCGCCCGCAGCAGCGCGTCCACCGTCGCGCGCGTCGGCCTGCGCCGCGCTCGGCCCAGCGCCCGCAGCAGGGTCCGTCCTTCGTCCGCGAACCGCCGCTCGACGTCTCGCGCCCAGCCCGGCGTGTGCACCAGCTCGTCGAAGACGCGATCGAGCAGCGCCTCTCGCCGTCCGTGCTCCACCCACAGCACGTTCTGGAAGCGGTACTCCCCCTGCCGCGCCGACGCGCCGAACGCCGCGAAGGGCTCGAGCGCGTGGCTCTCGCAGTAGATCCACCGCAGCAGCGGGGAGCGCGTGTGGAGCAGCGACTCGTACGCGAAGACGTCGAAGTCGCCGGAGCGCAGCGCCTCCATGTCAGGCCCGCCCTTCGAAGAAGGCGCGCCAGGTCCGTTCAGCGGTCGAGTCCGTCGCCGCGCAGTCCCACGTCACGCGGCGGCGCCCGACCAGTCGGCGGGCGAGGGCGAGCTGGTCGGGCCCTGGCGTCCAGTCGCCCAGCGCGTGGGCGACCTCGGCGATGACGTGCGAGGCCGTCAGCGAGCGGCGCGGGCGCGCGGGTGGGACGCGGACCTTCGCGACCTTGGCGTGCACCACCCGCGCGTCGATCGCGTCGACGGTGACCACCGCGCCTTCGACGAACGGGCCGTCGGTGGCCTCGTCGACGCCCACCAGACACGGCAGGCCCAGCTCCCGCGCGACGATGGCGGTGTGCGTGAGCGCAGAGCCTTCGACCGAGAGAATGCCCGCGACCTTCCTGAACATGGGGAGGAACTCGGGATCGGTGGCCGCGACGAGCGCGATGTCGCCGTGCCGTACCTGCGCCAGGTCGTCGACGGTCCAGACGCGGCGCAGCGGGCCAGACGCACGCCCCGGCGACGCGATCTGTGGGCCTCCGTGGGCTGCCGTGTCGGGCAGACGCGTCGGCGCCGTGGTGATCGCGCGCGCCTGCAGGACGAACAGCTCGTCGCCCACGAAGCTGAACTCGAGATCGATCGGAAAGCCGAAGGCCGCCTCCAGCGCGACCCCGAGCTGGTGAACGCGGGTGAGCTGGGCGTCGGACAGCGCCGGCAACGCCTCGAGGCCGCGCGGGACCCGCGCCGTGGACAGCTTGGGGCCGTAGGGCAGGTGGAGCCACGACGGGCCCAGCGGCGTACGCAGCGGCTGCCCACACGGCCCCTCCGCCCGCCACACCATTTCGAACTTGTAGCCGAGGCGCCGCTCGGCGGTGCCTCCCGTCGGCTCCAGGACGAAGGTGTCGGTCGCGACGGAGCCGTCGACCACCCCATGGCACGAGCCGTAGGTGGCGACGATCATCGCGCGGCCAGGGTGGGTCGGGCTCGCGCTGAACAGCACGCCGGAGCGCTCGGCGCAGAGCGCAGGCTGGATCAACAAGCCGAGCTGGCGTCGTCCTCGGGCCAGCGCTCGAGCGCGGGACTCTCCACGGCGGCGCAGCAACGTCGGCCAGGCCTTCAAGCTCTCGGCGCGTACGGCGGCGATCGTGCGGGCCAGGGCCGCGGGGCTCGCGTCACACAGCTGCGTCTCGAAGTGCCCCGCCAGCGACGCCGTGCGGCCGTCTTCGATCGTGGCCGTGGACCGCACGATCAGCTGCTCGTGGCCACGCAGCGCCCTGACGATTGCCCGCGCCGCCGTCGCCGCTGCTCCCCGCGGGCCGAGCCAGACTGCGGGCAGGACCGAACACCCAGGCTGCTTGGCCAGCAGCGCCGCGACGCGCGCCAGGTTCTTCGCCTTGCCGCCGGCGCGACTGCCGAGTCGAGCGATCTCCGACCAGCCAGCCGCGGAGGGTGGCTGGCTCATGCGCGGCGCTCCAGCCTGGGCGTCCGTCCCTCGCACCACACCAAGGTGCTCGCGGGGCCCGCCAGCGGCCCTTCGTAGACGATGAAGTCCACGCCCTGGGCGATCGCCGGATCGAGAGACTCGAGATCGCGCATGGGCGGGTGCGTGGTGCGGTTGACCGACGTCGTCACGAGCGGCGCGCCGAGCGCCTCGGCGAGGTCGGTGATCCAGTGGTGCGGAAAGCGCAGCCCGACGAAGTCAGAGCCGAGGACGCGGCGCAGCGGCCCCGGCGCGGCGGGCCACAGCGTCGTGAAGCGGCCACGAAAGCGCGGCTCGATCGCCCGGAACTTCGCTCGCAACGACTCGTCCACGGCGTCCGCGGCCCAGCGCACCGACGGCGGAATGACGCTGGGTGGCCTCCGTCGGCGCTTGAGGCGCTGAATACGACGGACGACGGCCGGCACGCTCGCGTCGCCGGACAAGCCGTACAGCGTGTCCGTCGGGAGGATGCCGACCTGTCGCAGCGTGAGACGCCGGATCAGCTCCGACCGCGCGTGCGGCAGGTCGGAGCCAGCGTAGACATCCATCCAGCGGTGTTACTTGCCGCCAGCGCCGCGCACGGCCGGCTTCGGCTTGGTGGCCGGTCGGCTCACGGCGCCCTTGCCGCCGCCGCTGGGCTTGGCCGCGGGCTTGGCGGCCGGCTTCGTGCGCGGTCGCGAGACGCTGCCACCCTTGCCGCCGACCGTGGGCTTCACCGCGGGCTTCTTCGGCTTGGTGCCCGGCCGGGACACGCCGCCGCCCTTGCCCGACTTCGTCGTGCGCGGGGTCTGCTTGGGAATCGAAACAGGAGGACGACGAACGGCGGCCATGGCGGCTCCTTGGGAATGAGGTGAGGCGCGAACCGTAGGCGTGGCCAGCGCCGGCTGTCGAGCGCTTCGCTTCCAAGCGAAGCCCGCCCGTGTCAGCCCTTCGCGCTAAGCCCCCTGCCATGGCCAAACCAAAGACCCACTTCACCTGCCAGTCCTGCGGCTACCAGGCGGCGAAGTGGCTGGGGCGCTGCAGCGACTGCGGCACGTGGGGCTCGCTGGTCGAAGAAGCCGAGGTGAACGACGCGCACAGCCGGCCCGCGTGGGGCGCCGCGAGCGGGCAGAGCAAGCCGCTCTTGCTCAAGGACGTCTCTTCGGCGGCCGAGGCGCGTCGGGCCACCGGCATCGCCGAGCTCGACCGGGTGCTGGGCGGCGGCGTCGTGCAGGGCTCCCTCGTGCTGATCGGCGGAGATCCGGGCATCGGCAAGTCGACGCTGCTGCTCATGGCGGTGGACAAGCTCGCGCGCGACCGACCCGCGCTCTACGTGTCCGGCGAAGAGTCGCTCAAGCAGACGAAGATGCGGGCGGACCGGCTGCACGTCGACGCGCCGGAGCTCCACCTGTACGCGGAGACGGACCTCGACAAGGTGCTCGGCGCTTCCGAGAAGCTGGCGCCCGGCGCGCTCATCGTCGACTCGATCCAGACCATGTACTTGAACGACCTGGGCAGCGCGCCGGGCAGCGTCAGCCAGGTCCGCGAGTGCGCCGGGCGGCTCATGGCGTACGCGAAGAAGACGGGGGTGCCGACCTTCATCGTCGGTCACGTGACGAAAGAAGGCTCCATCGCCGGGCCCCGCGTGCTCGAGCACATGGTGGACACCGTCCTCTATTTCGAAGGTGAGCGCGGCCACCCGTTTCGCCTGCTACGCGCGCACAAGAACCGCTTCGGCTCGACGAACGAGATCGGCGTGTTCGAAATGAAGGGCGCGGGGCTGGTCGAGGTGCCGGATCCGTCGGCGCTCTTCCTGTCCGAGCGGCCGCAGCACGCGTCGGGCTCCGTCGTCACGTCCACGCTCAACGGCACCCGGCCGATCCTGGTCGAAGTGCAGGCGCTGGTGGCGCCGACCGGGTACGGCACCGCGCGGCGCACGGCCATGGGCGTCGACACCAACCGCGTCGCGCTGCTCGCCGCCGTGCTCGAGAAGAAGGAAGACGTGCAGCTCGTCGGCTGCGACATCTTCGTCAACGTGGCCGGGGGCATGGAGCTGTCGGAGCCCGCCAGCGACCTGGCCGTCTGCGTCGCGCTGGTGTCGAGCCTGCGCAACCGCCCGTTGGATCCGCAGACCCTGGTGCTCGGCGAGGTGGGCCTGGCCGGCGAGGTGCGGGCCGTCGCGCAGATCGAGCCGCGCCTGGCCGAAGCCGAGAAAATGGGCTTCCGCCGGGTGCTCCTGCCCGCGGGCAGCAAGAAGCGCCTGGAGAGCTCCAAGAAGCTCGAGCTGGTCGGCGTGGAGACGCTGGGCCAGGCCCTGGCATCGGTGTTCGACTGACGCGCGGCTCGCCGTTCGTTTCGAAAACACGACGCCCCGGCCGCTCGTTTTCGTGCTGCACGAGCCGACCGGGGCGTGCGTTGAGGGCGCTTGTGCTGCGTTGGGCCGCTTACTTCTTCGTCACTTCGGCCTTGATGGTGCCGACGTTCACGTTGATCTCTTCGTCGAACGAGTGCGTGCCGCTCGAGGTCGTGATCGTGCCGACCAGCTTCATCGCGACGGCACCGCTGGTGCTCGACAGCTTGCCCGCGACGATCTCCTGCGTGACGTTCGCGTCGATGAAGTCGTCGAACGCCCCCTGCAGCAGGACCTTGCCGCCGAACTTCTGCGAGACCGTGGCCGAGCCGGACGTGACCGCGAACTTCTGCGCGACGGTGAGCGCGCCGTTGTAGATCGCCGTGCCCACGTCGGAGCCGGCCAGGCCGCACTCCGCGTAGCTGATCTTCACGTTCGTCGTGCCCGCCGCCAGGCCGGACAGCGAGTTCACGTCGACCACCGCCGACAGGTTCGCCTTGCCACCCTTGGGGCAGCTCACCGACACGTTGCCGACGTCGATCCCGCTGCCGCCGCTGCCGCCCGAGTTCGACACCGACGAGGCCGCGAACAGCGCCTGCGCCGCGCCTTCTTTACCGCCACCGATCTTCGCACCCGGGCCGCAGGCCAAGAACGCCGCCGCCACGAACGGCACCACCATCAGTCGCTTCATGTGTTGTCTCCCGTGAGTTTGAAAAACGGCCGCACCCTAGGCCCGCCGACGGCTGTTCGTCCAATGCCGGCGCCCCAGTTGATCAGCGTCGTGTGCGCGAAAGTGCGTTCCCTTCGGGGCTTCGCTGCGGTAGAGGCGCGCCGCTTCATTCCAACTGCTTCCCTTACGAGGCTGCGCGCCATGCCGAAGGATTATCTGTTCACGTCCGAGTCCGTCACCGAAGGCCACCCCGACAAGATCTGCGATCAGATCTCCGACGGCATCGTCGACGCGCTGCTCGAGAAGGACCGCTACGCCCGCATCGCCGTCGAGACGCTGGTGAAGACCGGCTTCGCCATGGTCGCCGGTGAAGTGACGACGAACGCGTGGGTCGACATCCCGAAGATCGTGCGCAGCACCATCTGCCGCATCGGCTACACGCACTCGGACATGGGCTTCGACGGCAACACCTGCGGCGTGCAGGTGGCGATCGAAGGGCAGTCCCAGGACATCGCCCGCGGCGTCGACGAGAAGGGCAACAAAGAGCAGGGCGCCGGCGACCAGGGGATGATGTTCGGCTACGCCTGCAACGAGACGCCGGAGCTCATGCCCGCGCCGATCAGCTACGCCCACGCGCTGACCAAGAAGCTGGCCGACGTGCGCCGCAAGAAGCACGACTGGCTGCGCCCCGACGGCAAGTCGCAGGTCACCGTCGAGTACAAGGACGGCAAGCCGCTGCGCATCGACGCGGTGGTGGTGTCCACGCAGCACTCCGAAGAGGCCAGCAACAAGAAGATCCGCGACGCGGTCATGGACGAGGTGATCAAGGCCGCGCTCCCGCACAAGCTGCTCGACAAGAAGACCAAGTTCTTCATCAACCCCACCGGGCGCTTCGTCATCGGCGGGCCCATGGGCGACTCCGGCGTCACGGGTCGGAAGATCATCGTCGACACGTACGGCGGCATGGGGCGGCACGGCGGCGGCGCGTTCTCGGGCAAGGACCCGTCGAAGGTCGACCGCTCGGCCGCGTACATGGGCCGCTACGTCGCGAAGAACGTCGTGGCCGCGGGCCTCGCCAGCCGCTGCGAGGTGCAGGTCAGCTACGCGATCGGCGTCGCCGAGCCCACGTCGGTCATGGTCGAGACGTTCGGCACCGCGGTGGTGGACGAAGAGCTGCTCGCCAAGGCGGTCCGCGCGGTGTTCGGGCTCAAGCCCCGCGAGATCATCGAGACGCTCGATCTGCTCCGGCCGATCTACCAGCGCACCGCGGCCTACGGGCACTTCGGCCGCAGTGAGTTCAGCTGGGAGAAGACGGACAAGAAGGACGAGCTGCGCGAGGCCGCGGGCCTGTCCAAGTCGAAGGCGGCCTGAGAGGAGCCGCCATGGCGGCCCGGCAGCAGAAGTCCAAGCGCGGTGAGTCGCTCACTGCGCGGGCGCGCGCGTTGGACACGGCCAAGCGGCAGCCCGCCCGGCCGGTGGGCGTCGCTGCGTCGCTTCGGCGCGACGTGTCGTCGGCCAAGTCCTCGGCGCCCTCCGCAGCCGACAAGGTCGCGGCGCGCCTGGGTTCGTTGACGCGGCAGACGGCGACCTCGACGGCGCGCGCCGCTGAGCGCTCAGCAGCGCCCAGCGCGGTGGCTTCGTCGTCGTCGCTGCCACGTCGACCGCAGGTCACCGCCGCGCCCAGCGGCGTCCCGTCCGTGACTCGGCAGAAGGTCGCTTCGGGACTGGCGTCGAAGGGCTCGGCGGACGTCACGGCTTCGAGCGCACGCACCGCGAACGGCCCGGGCCGATCGTCGACCGACGCTCGTGCGGCGTCCTCAGCTGGAGGCTCCGCAGCGTCCCGCGTCCTCGAGCGCGGGACTTCGTCGACGACGCGCGCCGGAGGAGTGGCCACGGGTGCCGGTGCGTCGCCCTCACCCGGAGGCTCCGCAGCGTCTCGCGGCGTCGAGCGCGGGACTTCGTCGGCCACGCGCGGCGGCGGAACGGCGACGGGTGCCGGCGCTTCTGCTTCGGCTGGTGGTTCGGCAGCGTCGCGAGGCTCCGAGCGTGGGACTTCCTCGGCCACGCGCCCTGGAGGATCGGCGACGGGTGCCGGCGCTTCTGCTTCGGCTGGCGGTTCGGCAGCGTCGCGCGGCTCCGAGCGTGGGACTTCGTCGGCCACGCGCGGCGGCGGAACGGCGACGGGTGCCGGCGCTTCTGGTTCGGCAGCGTCGCGAGGCTCCGAGCGGGGCTCTGAGTCGGCC
>JALHOS010000029.1 GCA_022842905.1 Myxococcaceae bacterium
GCCAAGCCGCCCCGGACGGGCCGCGGTCGCGCCACCGTGAACACGCGGACGGACGCGCACGAACGTGGGTGTGGTGCCCTGGCTGGCTGGCCCCCACCCCGAGCCGGCTTCAACGCGGCGCAGTCGCTGCCCATTCGGCGCTGTCCATTCGGCGCTTGCCCACGCGCAGCAGTCGGCGGAAGTTCCCCTCAGCGCGTCTGGCGCGACTCCGTGCTGATTCGAAACCGGAACATCACGAAGGTCTGAACTCGATTCTCAAGGTGAGCAGATGGCATCGCGGCTCGTGAAGGTAGGGGTGGCTGCGCTCGCCGCCGCAACGATTGGGTGTGCAGGCGCACATGGCGGACGAAAGGAATCAGCCGCCGAAGCCTTTGGCGCGCGCAGCAACGAGGTCAGCGTTGCCGGCGCTTCCGACGCACCGAAGAAGCCTGGCTCGCCGGAGAAGTGGGCAAAGCAGTTCTGGCGGCCGCAGGACTGCGCTCGCGCCGCGCGCGAGCTGGCGCAGGAGCTTGGCGGCGAAACGGCTTGGGCGTACCTCAAGGCCTGCGTCGCCAAAGGTGACTTCACGTTGCTGCGCACCCTGCTCGACGAGTGGGCCGAGCCGCTTCGCACCAAGCCCGAGTCGCCGAAGGTCGTTGCCCACGTCATCGCCGCGCGAGGCGGCACCGTTCGCTCGGAGCTGCGAGCGTTGCAGGGAAAGGGCCTGCAGATCTTCGATCTCGCGTCGGCGATGAAGCAGCCGAAGAGCTTCGCGGGCCGGTCAGTCCTCTTCGTTGCCAAAGTGGACGAAATCAAGGTGGTCAAGGGCCGCGCGGAGGTCACCCTGCTCGAGATGGTCTCGGTGAGCGAGGCGGCGGACGCGTCGGTCGGCAAGCACGGCGGCGGCCGCGCCGTGTCCGGTGCAACCAGCTACGTGGGCCGACAAGCTGACACGGTCGACGTGCCCGTCACCCACACGTTCGAGCCGAGCGGCGAGGTGATCCTGGTGAAGCTCAAGGAGCCGGACCCGTACCTGGCAGCCGAACGGAGCTTCCTGTTCCTGGCGCGCTTCGAAGGCTCGCGCGTGCCGGACGACACGGACGACGACGATCCTCACCCGCACGCCTTGATCTCGCTGATTTCGTACTACGACATCGGCGCGCTTCGCTGAGCGTCACCAGTCCGCCGTCCCGTCCCAGTCAGCCTTCGGCGGGCTGACCATGAACGCCGCGCACCGCCGCGCGTACCGCTGCGCCAGCGCTTCGTCCCCGAGCGCCTCGAACGCGGCCTTCGCCTGTTCGAACAGCCGCTGGTTGTACAGGCTGACCGCCGCCGCAAACCGCTCGCAGCGCTCGAGATCCTCGGCCGACAGCTGATCGCGCCGGCCGACCAACTCGAACAAGTTGATCGTCGACGCGTAGCGGCCCAGCCGTACCCGATCGACCGGGCGAAACACGAACACCTGCGTCGCGCCCTTGAGCACCGCTTCGCTCACGAGGACCTTCACGCCGTACCGCTTGGCCATGCCTTCGAGCCGCGCGGCCGTCGCCACCGGCTCTCCCATGACCGTGTAGTTCACGCGGTGGAGGGTGCCCATTTCCCCCACGACCGTCGGCCCCACGTCCAGCCCTGCGCGCAGCACCAACGGCGCCCCGGCCTTCGCTTCCCACTGCGCCTTTCGTTCAGCAAACGCGGCCTGCATGTCCAGCGCCGCCTGGCAGGCGGTGTCGACCTGGTCTTCGAGCTGAACGGGAGCGCCCCAGAACGCCATGAGCCCATCGCCCAGGTACTTGTCCACGTGGCCACCGTCCGCCAGGACGATGTCGGTCATCTTCGCGAGGTATTCCCTGAGCAGCGTCACCAGCGCCCGCGGCTCGACGGACTGCGCGAGCGCGGTGAAGCCTTCGATGTCGCTGAAGAACACCGTCAGCTCGCGGCGCTCGGGCCGCATGAGCGCCAGGTCCCGCTCGACCCGACGGAACAGATCCGCGCGGACCGCGCCACCGAGCGCTCGTTGCATGAAGTCACGCAAGCCGTGCTCGAGCGAGCGGGCGTAGCCCAGCGCGGCGAGGAACGTGAACGCCAGCGCGAGGATCGGCGCCACCATGACGACCCAGCGCTGCTGCTCGAGGAACAGCTGCCGCGCGACCAGCCCGTGGAGCACGCTCGCCGCCAAGATCGTCGCCACCCACAACAGCCACCCTGGCCGGCGCACCAAGCTCGACCACGCGACCGCCAGCAGCGCCCCGAGAAACGCGTAGATCACCGTCAGCAGCGCGTCGGTCTTGGGGGCGGCGCGCACCAGGCCCACCCCTGCGAGCATGGACGCGGTCACCTGCGCCATGAGCGCGCCGTGAGACACGGCGCCGATCGCGGTCTGCACCGGAGCCCCACCCGCGCGCTCGTCTTGGAAGACGACCACACGACCGACCAGCTCGTTGTCGTGGTGCCGCACACCCGCGCCGGCCTCGTCGTCCTGGCGGTTCAGCGCGAGCCGCCACGCCGGGAGGCTGCGCTTGGTGGTGCCCTGACCGCCGCGCCCTGGCGAAGGCGCGTCCCAACGCAGGAGCATGTGGCCCGACGGGTCCATGGGCACGCGCAGCTCCCCGACGTGCAGGAACCCGTCCTCGTACCGCAGCGTCTTCACCCCGGCGCGCCGCATGACGAGGCGCAGCGGGGCCGAGGCGACGACCACTTCCCTGCCCTGGCGGTCCTTGGCGGCTACGAGCAGCGGCACGGCACGCACGCGCCCGTCTGGATCGGCGACCTGGGTCACGAACCCCACCGACGCTCCGGCCTTGAGCACCTCGGCCACCGGCGGCGAGATGCCGCGCGCGAGGAGCAGTTGCTTGGGGTCGAGCCCTTCCACCACCACCCGCGAGCGCGTCAGCACCAGGAACGCGCGGTCGATCTCCGCTTCGTCGTCGACGGCGGTGCGGGGCCGGACGATCGGCGGCCCCTTCACCCCGAAGCGGCTGGCCAGCTGCTGCGCTTCGGCCTCGGACTGCGCGCCGGCCCAGATCGTCACCTTGCCGCTCGGCTCGCCTGCGGTCACCGGCGAGCCGTCTTCGAGCAGTGCGTAGACCGGCGTCCGCGCGGCGATGACCCCCTCGACCTGCCGCAGGAATGCCTCGGGCCCGTCCGTCTCGGCGACCCGGACGACGAACGGCATGAGCGGCCGATCTCCGACGCGGAGGCGATCGGACGACCAGTCCCACCCCAGGAAGACCCGGTCAGCCTTGGTGCCGAGGCGCGCGGCGAGCCGCTCGTCGTCGCTCGAGGCCCGCGCTTCCCCGCGGCAGGGCGCGCAGTAGCGCGACGACACGTCAGCCAAGGGCACGTCGAAGAGCACCAGCTCCGCGCCCTCGGCCAGCGCCTGCTCCACCACGGCACCGCTGACGTCGCGCAGCCACGGCCGCATCGCCAGCTCAGGGCGCTCGGCCTCCGTCGCGTTGGCGACCGTCTCTTCGTCGACCGAGACGAGCACCACGTCGTCGCTTCGCTTGGCCCCCACCGCCAGCTCGCGCACGCGCCAGTCGAAGGACTGCCATTCCAGCCGTTCGATCCACAGGCGAACGTGATCGTGCCAGCGCAGCTCGCCGCCCAGCTCCCGGCGGTCGACGCGGAAGTACACCGCCGCGCCGAACACCACGCCGAACACCAGCGCCCACAGGAAGGCCACGCCGAACTTTCGGACGAAACGCAGGCCCGCCGACTGGAGTGGAGTCGTCGCCACGAGTGGGCGTGATTATGCTCGGCGCACCATGAAAGCGATTGAGAACGTCGTGGGCGCGATCGCAGTGACGGTGGCGCTGGCTGGCTGCGATCTCGCCGCTCTGGGCAACCAGCTGACGAGCAGCAACCTCACCGTCGTGACCCTGCTCGCCACGCCGCCGGTCGAGCTGCGGCCGCTGGCAGTCGCCGGCATCGACGCGAGCATTCCGCTGGGTGATGCGGGCGTCGACGCGGGCGCCCTGCTGGCCGACGCGGGCTTCACCGTGCCCGGGCAGACGATCGCGTTCGTCTTCTTCGGCCAGAAGCAGGGCGACGGGCTGACGGCGCCGCCCATGGGCATCACGGGCGCGGCAGTGTCGGCGACCCAGGCGGGCACGAAGCACACGATCCCCGAGCTGGGCGGCGGCACTTACCAGCTGCTCGGCAGCGACGGCGGCCTGAGCTACGCGAGCGGGGCGACCTACGACTTTACGATCGTCCACCAGACCAAGACCTACGGCGCCCGCCTGGAGAACGCCCCGGCGCAGGAGACGATCCCGGAGCTGCACCCGGCCCCGGGCTTCGTCGACCTGGCTCGCAACACGGCGCTGACGCTGACCCGCCCCGCGCCGGCCCAAGGGGAACGGAACCTGGCCTTCGTCACCGTCTTTCCCATCAACCGCGACCGCAGCAAGGCCCAGCCCACCTTCACGAACGTGCCGATGGATCCGCTCGGCTTCCTCAAGCTGGTGGCGGCTCCGGCGGAATGGAAGGCCGCGACGGTGACGATCCCCGGCAGCGCGTTCCCCGACGCCGACAAGAACTACCTCGTGGTGCTGCAGAGCGCGAAGCTGGGCAAGACGACCACCGACAACCTGTTCCCGGCCTCCGCGATCCTCGGCGGCACCGCGGACGTCGGCATCGTCAAGACGCGGCCCTGAACGAGCCGACCGCGATCTCGGAACGCGCGCAGGGCTTCAGGACGCGTACAGCTCCGGCCGGCGCTTGAGCCGCACCGCTTCCGGAAAGAGCTGCCACAAAGGTCCGGGCGGGGCGGGCTTGCTCAGCTCGAGCAGCACCGTCGGCCGGCGTGGAATGCGGATCAGCTCGCCCCGGCGCAACCCCAACACGCGGGCGAGGTGGCCCAGCGGCCAACGTTCAGCCGCGCGTTCGAAGCCGGCCTCGTCATCGGCTTCGTCGTCGAGCTCGACGTCTTCGTAGCGCAGCAGCTCACCACCCACGCGCCGACCGTTTCCGAACGCCAGCACCTGCTCGAAGTCGTCGGGATCGTAGCCGTACGCGTGAATCGGCAGCCGCAGGTGCTCCGAGAGCCGCCGTGCCAGCGCGTGGTTCTCGCAGTACCACTGCGCGCCGCGGCGCCCGTACGTGAACGCCGCGTCGAACGCGAAGCGCACCAGCTGCGGCCCCCCGAGCACGGTGATCTGCAGACCGACCTGCGACGGTGAGTGTCCGTCTTCCAGGATCGCGTCGTGCGCCAGGCGGACGAGCCACGCGACGTCGACGTCTTCGTACCGACACAAGTAACCGCCGTGTGTCTCCAAGAGCCCCCCGAGCCGTGACATCGCGCGCGGCCTCTAGCTCATGGACTCCATGACTTGCAATTGCGCTCGCTCAGCAGCGCAAGAAATCTCGCGGGCTTTTGACACGCCGCGGCATTCACCGAACGCGCGGGCCGCCTGGCCTTGCGACCGTCGAAGTCACCCTTAGCTTCGGGCCATGCGAATCGACAAGTTCACGGTGAAGGCGCAGGAAGCGATTCAGGAAGCCCAGGGCCAGGCCCGGCGCGCCTCCCACGCCAACGTCGAGCCGGAGCACCTGCTCAAGGCGCTGCTCGCGCAGCAAGACGGCGTGACGATTCCGCTGATCCAGAAGGTCGGCGCCGACGTGCGGCTGATCGGCCAGCGCATCGACGAAGCGCTGGGGCGGCTCGCGGTGGTCAGCGGCGCGAGCACGTCCCTGGCCAACCGCCTGGTGACGCTGCTGGACAAGGCTGAAGACGAAGCGAAGGCGCTCAAGGACGAGTTCGTCTCGACGGAACACGTGCTGTTGGCGATGGCCGCCGACAAGGGCACCACGGGCGAGGTGCTGCGCAGCTCCGGCGTGACGCGGGAGCGGATCGTGGGATCGCTCAAGGACATTCGCGGCAGCGGGCGCGTGACGAGCCAGGACGCCGAAGGCACCTACCGCGCGCTCGAGAAGTACGGACGCGATCTGACGGAGCTGGCGCGGCAGGGAAAGCTCGACCCCGTGATCGGTCGCGACGAGGAGATCCGCCGAACGATCCAGGTGCTGTCCCGCCGGACCAAGAACAACCCGGTGCTGATCGGCGAGCCCGGCGTCGGCAAGACCGCGATCGCCGAGGGCCTGGCCCGGCGGATCATCGACGGTGACGTGCCTGAGAGCCTCAAGCGCAAGCGGCTGGTGACGTTGGACTTGGGCGCGATGGTGGCCGGCGCGAAGTTCCGCGGCGAGTTCGAAGAGCGCCTGAAGGCGGTGCTCAAGGAAGTGTCCAGCGCCGAGGGTGAGCTGATCCTCTTCATCGACGAGCTCCACACGCTGGTGGGCGCGGGCAAGGCCGAAGGCGCCATGGACGCGAGCAACATGCTCAAGCCGGCGCTCGCGCGTGGCGAGCTGCATTGCATCGGCGCGACGACGCTGGACGAGTACCGCAAGCACATCGAGAAGGACGCGGCGCTGGAGCGGCGCTTTCAGCCGGTCATGGTCGGCGAGCCCAGCGTGCAGGACACGATCAGCATCCTCCGCGGCCTCAAGGAGCGGTACGAGGTGCACCACGGCGTTCACATTCAGGACACGGCGTTGGTGGCCGCCGCCACGCTGTCCAACCGCTACATCTCCGACCGCTTCTTGCCGGACAAGGCGATCGACCTCGTCGACGAAGCCGCCAGCCGCCTGCGGATCGAGATCGACTCCATGCCGACGGAGGTGGACGACGTCCGCCGCAAGGTCATGCAGCTGGAGATCGAGCGCGAGGGACTCAAGAAGGAGACCGACGTCCACAGCAAGGAGCGGCTGGGTGCGATCGAGAAGGAGCTGGCGGATCTGAACGAGAAGTTCAGCGCGCTCAAGGCGCACTGGGAATCGGAGAAGACGGCGATCGGCGGGATCCGCGCGCTCAAGGAGAAGGTCGAGCAGGCACGGACGGCGCAGGCGGCGGCTGAGCGGCGCGGCGACCTCAACAAGGCGGCTGAGCTCAAGTTCGGCGTGCTGCCGTCGCTCGAGAAGGAGCTGACGCAGAAGAACGCGCAGTTGGCTGAGCTGCAGAAGCGCCAGCGCTTCCTCAAGGAAGAAGTCGACTCCGAAGACGTGGCCGCAGTGGTGGCCAAGTGGACCGGGATTCCGGTCAGCCGACTCATCGAAGGTGAAGTTCAGAAGCTCGTCGCGATGGAGCAGCGCCTGGCGCAGCGGGTGATCGGCCAGGCGTCGGCGATCACCGCCGTGTCCAACGCCGTGAGGCGCGCCCGCTCGGGGCTGCAGGACCCCAACCGGCCGATCGGCTCCTTCATCTTCCTGGGGCCCACCGGCGTCGGGAAGACGGAGACGGCGAAGGCGCTGGCCGAGTTCCTCTTCGACGCCGACACGGCGATCGTCCGCATCGACATGTCCGAGTACATGGAGAAGCACTCGGTGGCGCGGCTGCTCGGCGCGCCTCCGGGCTACGTGGGCTACGACGAAGGCGGTCAGCTGACCGAGGCGGTGCGGCGGCGGCCGTACGCGGTGGTGCTCTTCGACGAGATCGAGAAGGCCCACCCCGACGTGTTCAACGTGCTCCTGCAGATCCTCGACGAAGGTCGGCTGACCGACGGCCAAGGCCGAACCGTCGACTTCCGGAACACGGTGTTGATCATGACGTCGAACCTGGGCTCGCAGGCGATTCAGGACGGGGTCGCGGCGAAGGGCACGCTCGAAGCGGGGGCGCGCAAGGACGTCATGGACGCACTCCGGGCGCACTTCCGGCCGGAGTTCCTCAACCGGGTCGACGAGACGGTCATGTTCGAGCCGCTCAAGCGCGACGACATCGCACAGGTGGTGGACCTGCAAATGGGTCGGCTGTCGAAGCTGGTCGCCGAGAAGCGCATGACGCTGGCGCTGACGGCTGGCGCGCGCGCGTTCCTCGCCGAGCAAGGGTACGACCCGGTGTACGGCGCGCGGCCGCTCAAACGCGCGATCCAGCGCTACGTGCAGGATCCCTTGGCGCTCAAGATCCTGGGCGGCGAGCTGGTGCCCGGAGACGCCGTGACCTGCGACGTCGCCGGTGACGCGCTGCGGTTCACTGCCCAGGCCAGGGCATAGCGAGATCGAGCGTCGAGCCCTTCGACGGCTCCGACGAGGCTGCTGCGGAAGGCTGGTAACGCGATGAGCCGTGGCGTCCCGGGCCGCGGCGTGCGGACCCCGTCACGCATGAGCCGGCCTCGACCGCCGCCCCCTCACTCCTCGACGGAGCCGCGGTTCACGTGCCACGCCAGGCGTCGCGGGAGTGTCGAGCCCGCCCCGGGCTGCGTCGAAGCGCTCGACGCGGACGGAGTCCCGCTGGCGCCGGGGCGTGCACCGCGCGTGATCGAGCGTCAAGCCGTTCCCCCGCGGGAAGAGCGTGTGACGTGCGGCGTCGGGAGCCGCCGAACCGGCTCGACCGCCTAGCCGTCACCCTTCCCCTGCTCTGACGAGGTGCCTGCCGGAGGGACGGGACCTGCGCTGCCGCCACCGTCCGAGGGCTGCTGCGTGAACGCCTCGAGCTCTTTGGCGCGCGCATCCGCCCGCGCCTGCGCCGCTGCCTGCGCTCGATCCGCCGCCCTCACGCCGCGGCCTGTCGCGAACGCGCCGAGCGCGACGCCGACCCCGAGGATCACCACCTCGGCGATGACGTGGCCCGCCGTGGGCAACCACCCCTCGGCCCCGAGCGAGACGGACTGGGCCAAGCCCGCGAACACCTCACCTCCGGCGACCGCCGCGATCGCGTAGCCCAGCGCATTGGCGCGGAAGTACCGCCCCGCGAGGTAGCCCAGCGGAGGCACGGCCACCGCGGCCCAGCCGCTGACGATCACCCGGAAGAGCACCAGGCGGAGCCCATCGGACAGATCGGCCACCGCGTCCGAGTCTCCGATCAGCGCGGTCGCGACGGACTCGACGAGCTGCCGTCCCACGACCCAGGCGATGACGCCGGTGCCCATGGCGAGCACGGTGCGCCGCGCCCCCGCCTCGGCCGACGACAACACGCCTGCCCTGCCCTCACCCATAGAACACCGCTTCCAAGCACAACCCGTGCGCCGGCGCCGTCGGTCCAGCGGCCGTCCGATCGCGCCCCGCCAGGACTTGGGCGACCCACGCCACCGGCTGCTTGCCGCGCCCTACGTGGACCAAGGTCCCCGTCAGGTTGCGCACCATGTGCTTGAGGAAGGCCGTGCCTTCGAAGTCGAGGGTGATGAGCCCTCCGCTCATGCCGTCGATGACGATCTTCCGCACCTCCCGCACTGCGGTCGCGGCCTGGCAGTCCGCTGCCCGGAATGCGGAGAAGTCGTGCTTGCCGAGCAGCGCTGGCGCCGCGGCCCGCATCGCGTCGACGTCGAGCGGCGCGTAGATCTCCCACGCGAAGCGCCGGAGCAGCGGCGAGGGGTGAGAGGCGTTGGAGATCGTGTAGCGGTAGCGCTTGCCCTTCGAGTGCCGGCGAGGGTCGAAGTCGTCCGCCACGTGGCTCGCCCCCACCACCGCCACGTCCTTGGGCAGCACCGAGTTGAGACCCCGCGCGTACGCCTTGAGTGGCAGCGGCGTCGGCTCGGTGAAGGCCACGACTTGACCGCGCGCATGGACACCGGCGTCCGTTCGCCCCGCGACCACCACGGAGATCGCCGCGCCGCCGTGGAGCGTCGCCAGCGCGGCCTCCACGACCGCTTGCACGGAGGGGCCGTTGTCCTGCACCTGCCAACCCACATATGCGCCGCCGTCGTACTCGAGCTCGAGCTTCACCCGCGCCATGGAGCGCCTTTTTTCATGGAACCCACCCGAGGGAAGCGGTGTCGTACGCGGGCCATGCCGCCGGACTTATTCCTCATGTTCGCTTCGAGCGGCATCAGCTTCGTGGCGTCGCTCATGTTCTTGCTGCAGCGCCCGGCGGAGCCGAAGGAAGCTGCGGCCGCCCCCGAGGTGACGTACTGCCTGCCGCCGGTCCGTCCGCCGCCGTTGCCGAAGCCGGCGAAGACCACGCTGAGGACCCAGACCGGCTCCGTCGAGTTGGTCCAGGACGCGAACGGCTGGCTCGTGGCGCTGGTGCCTGCGCGACCGGACGATCTCGTGGCGCGGAGCGTCACCAGCGGCGAGACCGTGCACGATCTTCGCTTCGGCGGGCCAGTCGGCATGAAGGCCGTCGATCGCCGCCCCTGGCTGGTCAAGCCCGGCCGAGCGTGAGCGCGACCTCGGCTTCGATGCTGCGGGCAGCGGCGAGCGGATCCGCTGACGCGTAGATCGGACGCCCGACGACGAGCAGTGAAGCGCCCGCGTGGATCGCCGCCGCCGGAGTCTCCGCCCTCGCCTGATCGTCAGCCGCGCTGCCTTCGGGACGGATCCCCGGCGTGCAGATCACCGCGCCCGCCCGGAGCTTCACGCGCAGCAGCTGCGCTTCCCGAGGAGAACAGACGACGCCCGCCGCGCCACCGCTCAGCGCGAGCCCGGCGAGGCGATCGACCTGTTCGAGCGCCCGCCCGGCGACGCCCACGCTGGCCAGCGATTCATCACTCATGGACGTCAGCACCGTGACCGCGAGGATCTGCGGCGGGGCTTTGCCGACCGACGCCGCGCCCTTCGCGGCACCTTCCACCGCGGCGCGGATCATCGCGAGCCCACCGGCGGCGTGGATCGTCAGGTACGCCACCCCCAGCTGCCCCGCACGCTCCGCGGCCAGCCCGACGGTGTTGGGAATGTCGTGGAGCTTCAGATCGAGGAAGACCCGCGCCCCGCGCTCTTGAAAGGCCACCACCGCCGCGGGCCCGTGCTCGACGAACAGCGACAGGCCGACCTTGGCGACCCCGACGAACGGGGCGACCTGGCCGTAGACGCTCAGGGCCTGCGCCAGCGGCAGATCGGCCGCCAGCGCGATGCGGTCCTTCGCGGCGCTCACTTGGCGCTCGCGAGCTCCTGCTTGATCACGCGATCGAACTCCTCGAACACGGGGTCGACCTGAACGCCGTTGACGAAGAAGGTCGGCGTGCCCTGCACGGCGGCGGCGTTGGCGGCCTTCGCGTCGGCGTCGACCTTGGCCTTCGTCGTGCTGCCGTCGAGGCAGGCGTCGAACTTGGCCGAGTCCAGCCCGACGTCCTTCGCGTGCTGCTTGAGGCCGTCGGCCGTCAGCTTGTCCTGGTTCTGGAAGAGCGCCTTCTTGTACTCCCAGAACTTCGCCTGCTCGTGCGCGCACATGGACGCCTCGGCGGCCTTCTGCGCGTTGGGGTGCATGGGCAGCGGCAGGTGACGGAAGACGAGGCGGACCTTGCCGGCGTGCGCCGCCATCACCTGGTCGAGCACCGTCTCGGCGCGCGAGCAGTACGGGCACTCGAAGTCGCTGAACTCCACGATCGTCACCTTCGCGTCGGAAGGACCCGTCGTCGGGCCGGTCGCCTCGACCTGCACGCGGGGCTCCTCGAGGAGGATCGTCAGGCCGGTCTTCTCGCGGACCGAGGTGATCATCTTGTTGACCGCTTCACCCTGCTTGCGCTGCGCGAGGTGCTGCTCGAGCTGCGGGCGCATGGTCTCCAGCGTCGAGCCGGGCGGCATGCGCTCCTGGTTGGCCTGGAAGAAGGCGGCGATCTCGTCGGGGCTCGGCGGCGTCGAGAAGGACTGGACCAGGTTGCGGATCCACTCGTCCTTCGCCACGCCCTGCGCCTTGGCCTGCTCTTCGGCGTACGCCTCGACGGCCACCTGGTCGATCGCCTGCTTGCGCAGCTGCAGCTTCTGCTTCTCGATCTGCTTGAGCTGGCCGCCGACGAGCGCGTCGACGTCCTTCAGGGTGATCTTCTTGCCGCCGGAGTACGTGGCGATCACCGTGTCCGGGTTCTCACACGCGCCGATGGCCACGGCGGGCGCGGCGGGTGCGTTCTGCTTGCACGCCGAGAAGGCCAGCGTCGCCATGGCGGCGAGCGCGGTGCTGCGAGAAAGGAGGTTCATGGGTGCGGCGCGCTTAGGTCAGCGCGACACCTCTGGCAACGACTGTCGACGAACGGAATCTGCGGCGCAGTACGTTCAGGCGGCCGACGGCGCCAGCGCGGGCTCGAGCTCGTCCCAGACGGCGGGCCCACCGACGGCACGGGCGCGCACCAGCTCGTAGTTGGCCGGATCGGACAACACCTTGGCCACCAGCTTCTGGTTCAGCGCGTGCCCCGTCTTGTAGGCCGACAGCAGACCGATCACCGGCCGGCCCAAGAGCGCCACGTCGCCGATCGCGTCGAGCAGCTTGTGCCGAACGAACTCGTCGGCGAAGCGCAGGCCTTCCGGGTTGAGGATCGAAAAGTCGTCCACGACGACCGCGTTCTCGAGCGAGCCGCCCTTGGCGAGCCCAAGCTTGCGCAGGTGCTCCACGTCTCGCTTGAAGCCGAACGTCCGCGCCGGCGCGACTTCCTTCAAAAACAGCCGCTCGTTCACCTCGACCGAGAACTGCTGGTCGGAGATGAGCGGGTGCTTGAAGTCGATGGTGCACTCGATGCGGAAGCGACGATCCGGCAGGAAGCTCGCGGTCTTGTCACCGTCGCTCACCGTCACCGGCCGGCGAATGACGAGCACCGTCTTGGGCTGGCCTTGCTCACGCAGGCCCGCTTCGCGAATCAACCGGACGAAGGGCGCCGCGCTGCCGTCCATGATCGGCACTTCGGGGCCGTCGACTTCGATACGCAGGTTGTCGATGCCCAACCCGCTCACCGCGGCCAGCACGTGCTCGACCGTCGCCACCTTCGCCGGACCCAAGCTCAAGGTCGTCGCCAGCGACGTGTCGGTGACGAACTCGCCACGGGCCGGAATCGCCGGCTTGTCGGGCAGGTCGACGCGCGCGAACTGGAGGCCGTGGTCGACCGGCGCTGGCACGAGCCGCAGCGTGACCGGTTGCCCGCTGTGCAACCCCACGCCGTTGCAGCTCACCGCCCGCTTCAACGTTCGCTGCTGATTACCGTCGGCCATGTGCGCTTGCGCCCTCCTCCAATGCTGCGACGCGCAATAACGCAACGCATATGCCACGATTCCGGCATTACGTCTCGAAAAAACCCGCGATTTTCTTCAGTGGAGCATGGCTGCACCACTCAGAAATCAGGACAGCGCGACACAGACGCCAGAAATCAGCGACTTGCAGGCTATGACCCCCGTGTCGCGTTGCGCGGTCATTCGACTCAAAACAGATCGCCCTGGCCGGCGGCACGGGGCATGGCGCGGCCGAGATATTGGTAGGCGCGCGCCGTGGCGACCCGGCCTCGTGGGGTGCGCTGGAGGAAGCCTTCCTGGAGGAGGAACGGCTCGTACACGTCTTCGATGGTGTCGCGCTCTTCGCCGACCGCCGCGGCGATGGTCTCCACGCCGACGGGCCCGCCGCTGAACTTGTCGAGGATCGCCAGGAGCACCCGCCGGTCCATGTGATCGAGGCCGAGCGGGTCGATGTCGAGGCGCTTGAGCGCCAGATCCGCCAGCTGCTGGGTGATGACGCCGGTGCCCTCGACCTGGGCGAAGTCGCGCAGGCGACGGAGCAGCCGGTTGGCGATGCGGGGTGTCCCTCGGCAGCGCTTGGCGATCTCGGTGGCTCCGGCGCGGTCGAGCTGCACGCCCAGAATGCCGGCGCTGCGGGTGAGGATCCGCTCCAGCTCGGTGGGCGTGTAGTACTCGAGCCGTTCCTGGATCTGGAAGCGGTCGCGCAGCGGCGACGTGAGCAGGCCGGTCCGTGTCGTCGCACCGATCAACGTGAAGGGCGGCAGGTCGATCTTCATCGCCCGCGCGGCGGGCCCGGTGTCGATCGTCACGTCGAGCCGGAAGTCCTCCATGGCCGGGTAGAGGTACTCTTCGATCGCCGCGGACAGCCGGTGGATCTCGTCGATGAAGAGGACGTCCCTGGGCGCGAGGTTCGTGAGCAGGCCGGCGAGATCGCCCTTCTTCTCCAGCGCGGGGCCGCTCGTCACATGCAGGCCGACGCCGAGCTCCGCAGCGATGATGTGGGCGAGCGACGTCTTGCCCAACCCTGGCGGACCCGAGAACAGACAGTGATCGAGCCCCTCGCCGCGCGCCTGGGCCGCGCGCACGTACACCTTCAGCTTGTCGACGACCTTGAGCTGGCCCACGTAGTCCTCGAAGCGCCGGGGCCGCAGCGAGACCTCGAGCGGCGCCTCTTCCCCTGCGGGGCCCGGATCGAGCGGGTCGCCTTCGTCCCTGCCAGTTCTCCGTGCCATGCGGGGCTGGCGTTGTAGCATGCGCCCCCGTGAATCCGTGCTCGCTCCCGACGATGAAGCGCTGTGCAGTCTTCGTCGTCGCCCTCGCCTCCTTCGGCTGCCTGGCCCCTCGCTCCATGCTGCTCATGGGGACGGCGGCGCCGCTCGGCACGGGCGTGCTCGACCTGTCCGTCGGCACCGGCGTCGGGATCGGCTCGCAGCTCAACCCGCCGGGCCCGACCACCACGAACACCCAAGGTGAGCCGGAGACGCCGCAGCAGCGCGCGGTCGGCCTGGCGCTGCCCTACGCCGAGGCGAACCTCCACTACGGCGTCAACCGCCGCATCGGGCTCAACTTCCACCTGAGCCCCGCCGGCATTCAGCCGGGCGCGAAGTTCACGCTCACCCGCTCCAAGGTCGTCTTCTTCTCGATCATGCCGTCGCTCGCGTTCGGCTACGGCTCCGCGCAGGTGACGAACACCATCACCGGCCAAGACGGGCGCGCCGTGCCCACGGTCGACACGACGTCCACGAACTTCAGCTTCCTCACGGGGCTCAAGTTCATCTTCTCGCACGTGTCCGGCTTCTTCCTGGCGGCCGGCGTCGACTACCAGTTCCAGCGCTGGTTCACCGGCATTCCCGGGACGATGACGACGGACCTGTTTCGCAGCACCGTGTCCATGCACTCGGCGAACTTCGCGTTCAACACCGGCCTCGAGTTCGGCGTCGGCGAGCAGAAGCTGATTCGCTTGAGGCCCGAGCTCGCTTTCTCGGTGGCGCCCTTCGCCGGCTTCGAGCTCTCGCAGATCGGCAGCAACACGAACAACATTCCCCGGGCCAACGGGTTGTCGTGGGCGATCGTCCCGGCGCTGTCGATCAGCATCGTCACGCCGCGATCGAAGGAGGTCGAGGAAGCCGAAGCGCAGGCCGAACAAGAAGAGCTCGAGCGCGCCGAAGAAGAGGCCCGCGCCGCCGAAGAGGACGCCGCCGCGCGCGAAGAAGAAGCCAAGGCCAAGCGCAAGAAGAAGCGCCGCGTCGTCGAAGAAGAGGAAGGCGAAGGTGAGGAGCCCGCGCCCAAGCGCAAGCGCGCCGAGCCCGCGGCCGAAGAAGAGGCGCCCGCCGAAGAAGAAGAGCCGCCCCCGCCTCCGAGGAAGAAGAAGAAGCCCGTCGAAGACGAGGAGTGAGCTACTTGCTGCTGCGCAGCGCCTTGAGGGCCTCGCGCAGCAACAGCTCGAACGGGGCGTCGGCGCCGTGCTGCTTGCTGGCCGAGTCCGCGGCCGTCTGCGCCTGCGGCGGCTTGTAGCCAAGGTTGACGAGCGCGGAGATCACGTCGTCGAGCTGACCCGAGGTCGCCGCCTGCGCCGGCTTCGCGCCGTCGGCCGTCGCCAGCAGCTTCACCTTGTCCTTGAGCTCCAGCACCAGCCGCTCAGCCGTCTTCTTCCCCACCCCGTGCAGCTTGGTCAGCCGCGCCACGTCCCCCTTGGCGATCGCCTGGCAGAGCTCTTCCACCTCGAGCCCCGACATGACGTTGAGCGCCATCTTCGGGCCAACGTGGCTGACGGAGGTGAGCTGGAGGAACAGCTCTTCTTCGATTCGCGTGCGAAAGCCGTACAGCTCGAAGGCGTCCTCGCGCACGACGGTGCGGATCCGCAGCTGCACCGGCGCCCCAGGATCCGGAAGTTGCGCGAGGGCGATGAGCGACACCCCGACCCGGTAGCCGACGCCGGCGACGTCGACGATCACCTCGGTGAGCCCCTTCTCGAGCACCACGCCCTTGAGCGACGCGATCACCGCGGCGCTCCGGCAACGTACGCAGGCTTGAGCCGGTCCCGGAAGCCGTCCGCGCTCCGCCTCGGTCCCGCGCTCGAGTGCACACCGCCGCGGCATTGGTGCGCGTGACAGAGCGCGACGGCCAGCGCGTCGTACGCGTCGGCGCGAACCTTCCCGGCTTCGGGGGGCAGCGGGAGGATCGTCGCCACCATGCGCGCGACGGCGCCCTTGCCGTCATTCCCACCCGCGCCGACGGACTTCTTGATGCGCGCTGGCGCGTACTCGCTGACGGGCAGACCGGCCCGCGCGGCGACGAGCAACGCCACGCCACGCGCGTGCCCCAGCACCAACGCCGAGCGCGCGTTCTTGTGGTGGAACACACCTTCGACCGCCACGGCCTGCGGTGCGAAGCGCCCGACGATCACCTCGAGCTCGGCGAAGATGTCCGCCAGCCGCTCGTGCAGCGGCAGCTTGCCGTCGCTACGGACGACGCCGTGCGCGACGTGCCGCACCACCGGGCCGATCGCGTCGACCACGCCAAACCCCAGGTACCGGCTGCCGGGATCGATGCCCAAGATGCGCACGTGCGAAGAACCGCCTTCCGTCGAGGACTGAACGGAGGTGTACCTCGCCGGCGCACACTGGGCGAGTTTTCAGTGCTTTGCGTCAGCGCCTG
This sequence comes from Myxococcaceae bacterium, assembly GCA_022842905.1. Lineage (GTDB taxonomy): Bacteria > Myxococcota > Myxococcia > Myxococcales > Myxococcaceae > JALHOS01. The sequence continues at coordinate 16,558 of JALHOS010000029.1, forward strand.
AGCAGGGCGCGCGCTTCTTCGGCGAACTCGCCGTTGGGCTCGATCGCCAGGTACCGCTCGAGCGCCTGGTTGCCGGCTTCGCGCTGTTTGGCGTGGAGGTGCAGCGTGGCGATCAGCAGGTGCACCGGTCCGTTGTTGGGATCGACGGCGAGCACCTGATCGGCCGCCGCCCGGGCGCCGGCGACGTCCCCCATGTCGAAGCGCACCATGCCCAGGAAGAACCACGCCTGCACCGCGCTCGGGTGCTGCTCGACGAGCTTCTCCAGCAGCAGGCCGGCCGTCTGGTATTCCCCCGCTTTGTAGAGGTTCTTCGCGTCGACCAGCGTGTCGTCGTACGGCAGCACGTCCTCGCGCGGCGGGAGGACGACCTGATCCAGCGGCACGAACTCGGTGCTTGGCCGCACCACGAGCTTGGGTGGAGGGACCTTGGTCGGTGGTGCGCTGACCGTCGGCGCTGGCGGCGGGGTGGACCGCTTCTCTCGCAGCGCTTCGAACACCACCGCGACGACGACGGCCGCGAGGAGCAGCACGACCAACAGCCACGCTGGACTGCCGGAGCTCTGCTTGGGCGCCGGACTGGGGGCAGAGGGCGCGGGCGCTGGGCTCGGCGCCTGCGCGAAGAACTGCTGCGCCAGCGCTCCGCCAGCGCTCGGCTTGGGCGCTGGTACCTCCGGGGTGAGCGGCTGCTCCGGCTCGGGCGTCGGGCTGGGCTGTGTCAACGGAATCACCGGCGCCGCGAGCGGGATCACCGCGGCGTCGAGTGAGATGACGCCGGACGTCGTCGCGCCCTCGTCTCCCGTCGCCGCACGGATCACCGCCTCGAGCGTGTCGGATTCGAAGGTCAGCCCTTGTGAGAACCGGTCGAGCGCGACGTCGTCCGCGGACGGAGCGGCTTCGTCGGCCGCGGCTGGGACTCGGAACGGGTCGAGCTGACGGAGCAGTTCGTCGTCGAGCCCTTCGCGCACCTCTTCGGGCACCGGCCCGGTCGACCACCCAGCGTCGGGCTGGCCCGCCTCGGCGTCCGACGGCACGAACCAGTCGTCGGCCGCCGGACTCGCATCGACCCGCTTCGGCGCGACGGGCGCGTCGGGGAACAGGGCGTTGACCGCCGCCTCGACGCGAGCTTCGCGAGGTTCGAAGAACGCCTGGGGCGCGTCGGACGAGACGCGCACGTCCTTGACGATCTTGAGGACGAAGAGCCGCCGGATCACCTCGAGCGCCCGGGCCGGCTCCATGTCGGCGTCGGTGATCACGTCGAGCACCGTGCGGCGCCCGTCGAAGAGGCGCACCAACCGGTTGACGGGATCCGGCAGCGACTCCAGCACCGCGACGAGCTTGACGAAGTCGACGCCGAGCACACGATCGAAGCCCACCAGGCCCTTCGACGCCGCTCGCCAGCGCCCCAGCCGAGGCATGAGCCGCCCGACGAGGTCCCTGAGCGAGCAGCGCACGTCGTCCGGCGCGACGGCCCCGACTTCGACGCCGAACGTCTCGACGGTGGCCGCGAGCAGCCGGCCCACGGCCTCGACGTCGTGGTGATCGCCCAGGCTCGCGCCCCGCACCACGTGGCCTTGGTTGAGCTCGAGCGTCCCGCGGCCCCCGCCCAGCGAGAGCGTCGCGTCCGTCTTGGACGTCAGCAGCGCGCGCAAGAGGTGCTCGGGCCACACCCGGTCGACCGAGAGCGCGCCGGCCTGCCCCGTGCGCCGCGCGAGCCAAAGCTGAACGAGCGCGACGACGTCCTTGGCGAAGGCCGGCTTGCGCAGCACGTGGTCCAACTCGAGCCGCGCGGCGAGCGCCTGGGACACCGAGTCGTCCGGGCCGAGCAGGTAGACCACCGGCGGCTTGTCGGCGCCGGCCCGCTGGTGGAGCTCCGTCAGCAGCGGGTTCATCTCGGCGGACGCCGACGCGACGATCACGCTGTCGGCGTTCTCTGCGAGCACCCGCTCTGCCTTGCTGCGCTCGGCCAGCGGCGTCACCGAGAAGCCCGCCTTGCGCAGCGCCACCGTCAACACCGACCGCGAGCTGGCTTGCTCGTCGAGCACGAGCACCCGCTGGGGGGTGATCACCTCGGCCGGGCTCGGGGCGACGGCGGTCTGGGGCACGGCTTCGGACATTGCTGCTGGTCTCCCCAACGCGAGGCAGCGCACCCTACCCGCCAGGCGCGGCGGCCTCAAACGTTGGCGCCGTTGCAGCGCGTCGCAGGTGCTACAGGCTGCCGTCGGCGAAGTGCCGCGACGGCAGATCCAAGAAGCGCTCGTACTTGCGCTCGAGGTTGGGCAGCGCGAGCAGGCCGTAGCGGGCGATGAGCGCGTTGCCGAGCAGTTGCAGATCTTCGGGGGCCACGTCGCTGAAGTTGAGCACCCAGCCGACGCCCAGCCGCATGCTGGCCCGCCCCTTCGCCTTGAACATGCGCGGCCGCTCCGCGAGGGACACGTAGAGCGTCACGTCCTCGGCGGCGACGGACTTGGCTGTCACTGGGAGCAGCGCGCTGCGCACCGAGATCTCCAGCCCGCGCCCGAACGTCGAGCAGCCGGCGGCTTCGACGAACCAGTCGGCGTCGAGGAAGAAGCGAGGGTAGCGACGCCGCTGCTCGACGGCCTTGCTTCTCCGCGCCGTGCGGCGATCCGACTGCGAGGGCTGCTGTCGTTGGCTTTCGCTCATGCTGCAAGGCTGTAGCGAAAATTGGAGGGGGTCAAAAAAGCGACCTACCGTGGCTCCCATGCTCGTCAACGCCCTCGCCGCCCTCGCTTCGCTCACCCTCGCCGCCGAGCCGTCGGTGTCCCACACGCCGGCTGCGTCGACCGCCCAGCTCGCCCCCACGTTCGGCGCCGTCGCACCCGCCGCGCTCCCCGCGGGGACGATCGCCTTCTACGGCCTGCTCGGCGCGCCTGACGTCGTCGCGGGCTATCGGCAAGGGTTCGCCCCGTTCGAACTCGAGGCCCGCGCGGCGTTCAACTACCTCGACGTGTCGGCGTTCGGCGACGCGTCGCTGCGGTTCTCCGCCTTCACCAGCGCTCGGCTGCAGCTGGCTCCGTTCGCGGGCCTCGGCCTCAAGGTCAGCTCTGGCGCGCGCTACTTCGACAAAGCGAGCTTCACGGCGGTCTCGCTGCGGCCACGCGCGGGCCTGATCGCCAGCTACCTCCTGACGGACACCGTCGCCCTGCTCGGGCAGGTGGAGCTGCCCTGGGCGATCGCCCTGACGGCGCCAGGACACCAGCTCACGCCGACGGCCGGGCTCGGCGTGGAAGTCGGCATTGGCCGCAGCTTGTCCGTCGTCGCCATGGGCCAGGCCGGCGTCGACGTCGTCAAGGAGCCGCTGGGCGTGACGCAGGCGCGCTTCGCGTGGGCGGCCCGCGTGGGCCTGGGCTTCCGCTTGTTCTGAACGTCACCTCGGCGAGCGACTCACTCGTCGGAGCTGCCGAACAGCCCGCGGACGATCGCCGAGATCGCCAGCGGCGTGCCGATCCGCTCGTCGTGGAGCGGCTTCAAGGCCTCGGCGAACTGGGGCGCCGACCCGAAGCGGCGCTCTGGTCGTGCGTCGAGCGCGCGGGTGATGACGGCCTCGAGCACCTCGGGCACGTCGGGCCGCAGCGTCCGCAGGGGCGTGTAGCGCGCGCTTCGAATCTGCTGGAACACCTCGTCGGGCGTCGAGCCCTGGAAGGGGCGCTGCAGCGTGAGCAGCTCGTACAGCGTCACGCCCACGGCCCAGAGGTCGACCTGCGGGCTGAGCTGCCCGTCGAGCGCCTCGGGCGACAGGTAGTACGGCTTGCCGATCAGCTGCTCAGGCCCACCTTCGAGGAGCGAGCGGGCCAGGCCGAAGTCGCCCAGCCGGAGATCGCCGGTGCGCGAGACGAAGAAGTTGGAAGGCGAGACGTCGCAGTGCACCACGCCGAGCGGAGCTCCGGACGGAGCCTTGGCCGTGTGCGCGTAGCCGAGCGCGTCGAGGAGCACCTTGGTCAGGTACACCGCGAAGTCCACCGGCCAGGCCACGCCGCGCTTCTTGCAGCGGCGGACGATCTGCGCGAGGTCGCGCCCGTCGATGAACTCCATGACCATGTAGAGGGAATCACCGACGAAGCCGGCTTCGAAGACCTCGACGATGTTCGGGTGCCGCAGGTGCCGCGACAGCTCCGCCTCGGCGGTGAACAGGCGCACTGACTCCTCGTCGGCCTCGAGTGACGGGAGCAGCTGCTTGAGGGCGTATTCGTTGCCAGCGTGCGGCCCGCTCACCGCGCGGACCTTGAAGACCTGCGCCATGCCGCCCTTGCCCAGCAGCTTGAGCACCTCGTAGGGCCCAATGCGCTGCGGCTGGGAAGTCACCGCTTCGGCGCCTTCTTGATTCGTTCGATCAGCCGGCGGAACTCGGGATCGGTGCGCAGCGGAGCGAGGTCAGGATCCGACTGGAGCTGCTCGACGTCGCGGAAGCCCAAGTCCACGGCCTGACGCAGCTCGGCGATCGCGTCGCCGTACTTGCCCAGCTGCGTGTAAGGGCACGCCAGGTTGTAGTGCAGCTCCTGGAGCTCGGCCTTCGTGCCGTCCCCCGCCACCTCGGAGTCGGACTGCGCTTTGCGGAACTCGGCCGCCGCGTTGTGGAACTGCTTGAGCCCGTTGAGCGCTGCGCCCAAGCCGGACCGCGCGCGCCAGTGGTCCGGGTAGAAGCTGAGCACTTTGCTGAAGGCTTCCCGTGCCGCCTCGCTGTCGCCGGCCTGGAGCTTCCGCGTCGCGTCCTGCACCAACTCCCGCAGCTCCACGTCCGACATCTTCTTCGCGCCCCGCGCCACGTCCGCCGCTTCCACCTGCTCGATCGCCCGCTTCTTCTGCGCGGTCGAGGCTGGGGAAATGACGAGCCGCTTCCCGACGAGGCCCGGCGCCTGGCAGTCGGGATCGCCGCGGACCTCGGCCGTCAGCCGGTCGTCGTGCCAAATGCCGAGGAAGGGAAACGTCTTCTCCTTGCAGGCCGCTGCTCCGGACTGGCACAGCGCGACCGTGCCCACGAAGACGCCCGATTCGAATTCCCCCAGAATGACCTGCTTGTCGCGCGGGAAGCCACACTCGCCGTCGATCCGAAAGCGACCGATGGTGCGCTTGCCTTCCACCTTGAACTCCACCAAGCCCAGCTTGCTGACTTCGTAGATGCCCGAGAGCATCGGCGGCGCTGCCGCGGCGTTCGCCGCGCACACGTACGCCCCAAGGAGTGCCCAGCGACCAACGCGCCAGCCGTTCATGCGGGGTCGGACGTTACCACCTTGAATTCGCCGATCGCCCCCTTAAGATCGCCGCCAACGACATTTCCACAGGCTGTTCCCTGCGGGGTGCGTGATGTCCAACTGACGCTCGAACCGATACGAAACGAACGGGAGTCCTTCATTGGGCTCCCACCTGAACTCAAGGGTTCAGTGGACGTTGGACACACGGCTCATGGCGGGGAACGTTTTTTTCGACAAGCCGCTCGCGCGGGCGGCCGTCGAAGCAGCACGACGCGCAGCGACGGCCGAGCAGGTCGCCGAGTGGGGCGGTGAGGTGCAGCGACACCTCGCCGCCCTTCCCGTTTTCGGTTCGGCACGGTGTGTCGGGCTCTACGGCGCGGAGCCGTTCGAGGTGCCGACCACCGGTCTCCACGCGCTCGTCCGGGCCCGGGGCGATCGGTGCGCCTACCCGCGGGTGAGCGCCGGCAGCCGAGTGCTCAACTTCTCTGGTGTCGACGACCCCGCGGCGCTCGAGCTGAGTCCACGCGGCCTTCCAAGGCCGCCGCTGGGCGCACCGGCGATCGCCCTTCCGACGATCGACCTCTTCGTCGTGCCCGGCGTCGCCTTCACTCGCGACGGTCGACGGCTGGGGCGCGGCGGCGGCTACTACGACGCGACGCTGGCTGCGGCGCCGAGGGCCTTGCGCGTCGGGGTGGCGTTCGAGCTGCAAGTCGTCTCGGAGCTGCCGATGGACGCGCTCGACGAACGGGTGGACGTGCTCGTCACCGAGCAAGGCGTGTGGATCCCTCGCCCCGACCGGGTCGACCTGGTCAGCGCGGCCCGAAGCTCCAGCTGAACTCCCCCGGCCCGCTGCTGTCGAAGGGTGCGCTTTGGGTGACGCGCACCAGGCAGGCGTCGAGCAGCACGTCGGCGATGGCGCCCGCCTCAGGAACGATCCACGCGACGAGCCCGGAGCTCGTGGCCGTCCAACGAACCGTGCGCGCGCCGGCTGCCGTCGGTCGCCGCGCCATCACCTCTTCCCAGCACTGCTGCACCTCTTCACGGCGGGCCCCGAACGCCCTACGGATCACGGCGCCGTCCAGTGCGCTGGCCTGATCGGGCACGGCGGTGAAGAGCACCGCGGTGCGATCCGCGCTCACCGCGGGCGGCGCCTGGCGGAACGAGAACGTCAAGACCCGCGAGCTCGGCCAGGCCATGGCCCCGAGCACGGCCTCGAGGCAGGCCTCGCTCGGTCGCTCGACCGGCGCGCTCAGCTCGATCTTCAGCGCGGGCTCACGGCGCACGGTGAAGGTCAGCTCAGGACGAGGCGCGCCCAGACCCACGCAGGACACCGCCGCGGGCAGCGGGTCCACCAGCCCACGCAGCGGCGCGAAGCGCTCGGCGGCCAGCAGCTTGGCCCACCCGAGCACGCCCCACCCGTCGATGGGGCCTTTGGGCGGCCGCACGTCGACCGGCGCGCTGGGTCGAGCGGTGAAGGGGAACGCCGACGCGAGCTCACGCAGGCACCGACCCGTCGCGTTCTCGGCGCCGTCGAAGGTCGAGAACGTGACGTCGTCAGGCGTGAACTCCAGCCGCACGCGCGCGTCGCGAGGCGCCTCGGGTGGCCAGCACACGTCGAAGACGGCTGCCACGGCGACGGGGAAGCCCACGCCCACCGAGAGCTGCTGGGGCGTCACCGGGGCGCTGCCGCGACACGCGCCCAGCACCGCCGCGAGCACGCCGATCGACCAGCCCCTCACAGGACGAGCCGCAGCGGGTGTTCGAGCAGGCCCTTGAGGATCTGCAGGAACTGGGCGCCGACCGCGCCGTCGATCACGCGGTGATCACCCGACAGCGTCACGCTCATCATCTTCCGGATCACCATGGCGTCGTTGCGCACGACCACCTTGGGCTCGACCTTGCCGACCGCGAGGATCGCGGCCTGCGGCGGGTTGAGGACGGCGATGAAGCTGTCGATCCCGAACATGCCGAGGTTCGACACGGTGATGCTGCCGCCCGAGTACTCCTCAGGGCGCAGCGCCTTCTTCTTGGCGCGCTCCGCCAGCTCGCGGATCTCCTCGGCGATCTCGGCGACGCCCTTCTGATCGGCGTCTCGCACCACCGGGGTGATGAGCCCGTCCTCGATCGCGACGGCGACGCCGACGTCGACCGTGTGGAGCTGCTGAATCGACTCTCCGGCGAACACCTGGTTGATGCGCGGGAACGCGCGAACAGCCGCCGCCGTCGCCTTCACGAGGATGTCGTTGACCGACACCTTGAGTTCCTGCGCCTTCGCCTCTTCGCGGAGCGCGAGGGCCTGATCCATCTCCACGTCCACCGTCAGGTAGAAGTGCGGGACCCCGGGCTTCACCTCGGTCAGCCGCTGGGCGATCACCCGGCGCATGCCGCTGACGGGCAGCGTGTCGGGAGGGGGCCGTACGCCGGCGACAGCACGACGCGCTGGCTTCGCCGCAGGCCGCGAGGCGGCGCCCTCGACGTCTCTCTTCACCACGCGACCGGCAGGCCCGGAGCCGGTGATCGTGGACAGATCGATCCCTTCCGCTTCGGCGATGCGCTTGGCCAGCGGCGACGCCCGAACTCGGCCCGCCGAAGCAACAGGCGCTGGCGCAGCGATCGGCGTGGCGACCGGCGCTGGGCGAGGTGCCGCCACGGGCTGTGGCGGTGGAGGCGCAGCCGGCGTCGGCGCGGTGACGGCTGGAGGCGCGGTCTCGGGAATGGGCTCCCCCGGCTTTCCGACCCAGGCGATCGTCGAGCCCACCGGCGCGAACGCGCCCTCGGCGACCAACAGCTTGAGCAGCACGCCGTCGTCGTAGACCTCGATCTCCAGGTTCGACTTGTCCGTCTCACACTCGGCGATCGCGGTGCCCGCCGACACGCGGTCCCCTTCCTTCTTGAGCCAGCGGGTGATGCGCCCTTCCTTCATGGTTGGCGACAGCGCTGGGAGCTGAACGGCGATCGGCATGGGTCAATGACCTCGACGAGAAAGTGAGGGAAGCGAGCGAGTTGAAGGTCAGCGGTAGAGGACCTGGTTCACCGCGGCGACGACGCGCTGGACGGACGGCAGGGTCAGCCGCTCCAGGTTGGCGGCGTAGCCCATGTTCACGTCGTGGCCGTGCACGCGCAGCACCGGGGCGTCGAGCGAGTCGAAGCACTCCCGCTGGATGAAGTCCGCGACGTGGCCACCGAAGCCCGCGTAGCCCCACCCTTCCTCGACGATCACCACGCGGTTGGTCTTCGCCACCGACTCGCGCACGGCCGCTTCGTCCATGGGTTTGATCGATCGCAGATCGATCACGTCCGCGTGAATGCCCGCAGCCTCGAGCTCAGCGGCGGCAGGCTGAACCACCGCGGACACCATGCGCGACCAGGTGATGATCGTCACGTCGTCGCCGCGCCGCTTGAAGTCGGCCTTGCCGATCGGCACCACGTGCTCCCCGTCGGGCACCTCACCCTTGAGGCCGTAGAGCAGCTCCGCTTCCATGAAGACCACCGGGCTGTCGGACCGAATCGCCGCCTTGAGCAGCCCCTTCGCGTCCGCCGGCGTGCCGGGCGCAAGGACGATCAGCCCGGGGAAGTGCGCGTAGTTCGCCTCGAGCGCTTGGCTGTGCTGCGACGAAAGCCGTCCGCCGGCGCCGTTGGGTCCCCGCACCACGATCGGGCAGCGCAGCTGGCCGCCGGACATGTGGCGGATCTTCGCGGCGTTGTTCACGATCTGATCCATCGCCAGGATCGCGAAGTTCCACGTCATCATCTCGATCACCGGCCGCAGCCCCATCATCGCCGCGCCGACGCCGAGGCCCGCGAACCCCAGCTCGCTGATCGGCGCGTCGACGACCCGCGCGCTGCCGAACTTGTCGAGCAGGCCCTGGGTCACCTTGTACGCGCCGTTGTACCGGGCGACCTCTTCACCCATGACGAACACCCTGGGGTCCCGCGCCATCTCCTCGGCGAGCGCCTGGTTGAGCGCGTCGCGATACGTCAGCTCGGCCATGACTTACGCCGCTCCCTTCTTCGCGGGCGAGCTGGGCAGCGGCTCGAGCTCCCAGCTGACGTTGAAGTGCTTCGGCGGATCGGGCCAGCGCACGTCGGTCGCGCCGCGCACGCGCTGCCGCGGCTTCTCGTCGGGCTCGTCGTTGCTGGAGAGGATCGTGTGGGTGAACACGTCGTCGTCCGGCGGCTCCGCCGACGCGTCGGCGAACGCGATCGCCTGCTCGACGACCTTCTTCTGCGCGTCGTCGACCGCTTCGAGCTCGGCTTCCGTCGCCAGCCGCTTCTGCACGATGAAGTCCTTGAGCTTGGTGATGGGATCGCGCTGCTTCTCGAGCTCGACCTCGTCCTTCGTGCGGTACGTGGCCGCGTCGGACATGGAGTGCCCGCGGAAGCGGTAGGTGAACGCCTCGAGGAGCACCGGCCCGTTCCCGGCGCGGATCCACGCCACCAGCTCCCGCGCTTTCTCGTACACCTTGATCACGTCCATGCCGTCGACCGCTTCGCCGCGCATGTTGTAGGCGCTCGCGCGCTTGTGGATCTCCGGCTCCGCGGACACCCGGGCGATGTCGGTGCCCATGCCGTACTTGTTGTTCTCGACGACGTAGAGCACCGGCAGCTTCCACTTCGCCGCCATGTTGAACGTCTCGTGGAACGCGCCTTGATTCGCGGCCGCGTCACCGAACGAGCACACCGTCACCTTGTCTTCGTTGCGGTACTTGTGGGCGAAGGCGAAGCCCGCGGCGAGCGGGATCTGCCCTCCGACGATGCCGTAGCCGCCGTAGAAGGCGTGCTCCACGTCGAAGAAGTGCATCGAGCCGCCCTTCCCCTTCGAATACCCGGTGTCCTTGCCGAAGAGCTCGGCCATGAGCATGCCGGCGTCGGCGCCGCGGACCAGCGGGTGCACGTGATCGCGGTAGGCGGTCATCACCGGGTCGTCGGGGCGCAGGGCCTCGTTGATGCCGACGACGACGGCTTCTTGGCCAATGTACAAATGGCAGAAGCCCTGGATCTTCTTCTGGCCGTACGCCTGGCCGGCTTTCTCTTCGAAGCGACGGGCCAGCACCATCTTTCGGTACATGCCCACCAACACATGATCGTCCTGCACGAGCGACTCCTTGCGACGCTTGGGACCCCAACGAGCGGGGCGCGGTCTCTAGCAACACCGCCGGGCGAAGGCTTGCCGATTGCGACGGCGCAGTGCGTCGCCAGAACGCGACGAGCGTATCGGCTGTGCTAGGTCGTCAAGGCTCCATGCTCTGGCTGGCCCTCGCGACCGCGCTCAGCGCGGCTCCTCCGAAGATCGCCACGACGGACTTCACGCCGGTCGGACAGGCGGACAAGACGTTCGTCGCGTTCGTGTCCGAGCACTTCGCGCAGGTGCTTGCCGAGAAGTCGAAGCTCCAGGTGACGACGCCGAAGGCGATCGCCACGGTGCTGGGGCTCGAGCGCCAGAAGCAGCTCTTGGGGTGCAGCGACGCGTCCACGTCGTGCATCGCGGAGCTCGCCGGCGCGTTGGGCGTGGACTTCGTCGTCTCGGGTGAGGTCGCCAAGCTCGAGCAGAGCTACCGGCTCAACGTGCGGATCACCGACGCGGCGAGCGCGCAGGCCATTTTCACGACCAGCAAGCGCGCCATGAGCCAGGACGCGTTGGTGGACGAAGCCACGGTGGCAGCCGAGGAGGCCGCGCGCGCGTTGGTGCCCGGCGCGAAGACCCAGCCCACGCCCCCCGCCCCGCCGACTCAGGTCGTGGTCGCGAAGCCGCCCGACGCACCTTCTCCTCCTCCGCAGGTGCGTCGGCCGATGCCGTGGCTCGTTCCAGAGATCGTCGGCGGCGTCGCGCTGGCAACGGGGGTGACGCTGGTGCTGGTCGGAGCGCTGACTGGGTTCGGGCTGAGCGGAGATCCGAGCAAGGAAGTCTCGGCGACGCCCACGCCGGACATGATCGTCACGCGAGGGCGGACGGCGGCGCTGCTGGTGAACGTCGGCTTCATCGCCGGGGGCGTGGGCCTGGCCGCGTTGGTCGGCGGCATCGTCTGGGGCGCGGCGGCGAGCAAGCCGAAGGTGGCGATCGCGCCGTCGAACGGCGGTGCGGCGTTGGTGTGGGAGGGTGCGCTGCCGTGAAGGCCCGGAGCTTGGCAGTCATCGCGGCGGTGGCGGCGGGGCTCAGCTGCGACTTCGAGCGGCAGATCGGCGCGGCCGTCGGTCGGTACTGCACCGAGCGCTGTATGGGCGCGACGGTCGACGACGCGTGCGCGCAGTGCTTCACCTACGACGCGGGCTTCGTGCGCGACGCCGGATCGATGGTGGACGCTGGCCGAGACGCCGGCACGCCGGACGCAGGCCGGGACGCGGGCACGCCGGATGCGGCGCTGCCCGACGCTGGGCGCTTCACCGCACAGGTCGTGCTGCCCGTCAGCCTCCCGGTCGGGCAGCTCGAGGCGGTCGTGTTCGGGGGCACACCGGGTGACGGCCTGCCTCTCCGGCAGGTGCTGACGAACCCGGCCACTCCGTGGGCGGTGACCGTCGCCAACGTCTCCGCTCGGGCGACCGCCCTGCGCCTTGACGCACCGGGCGCGCCGTCCCAGTACTACTTCGAGGGCCTGGCCTTCGCGCCCGAGGTTCGCGTGGTGATCGCGGTCACCCCGGACAGCGCGGCCGACGGCGGGATCGCTGTGGCCCAAACACCGGACTCCACCCAAGCGGACTTCATCAACGCGCTCACCGAGCGCCTGCGAACGACTGAAGCGAGCGCGCAGGGCTTTTCGGCGCCACACCAGGCGGGGACGGCGTTGGCGGCGCGCGATGCGGGAGAGGTCGTCTTGGGCGCCACCAACGACGCGGGGACGGGCGCGGGCTTTCAGCTGGCGTTCCCCTCCATGGCGTTGGGGAGCGACACCTTCGTGCTCGCAGGTCGCTGGTTTGCGCCCGTCGATGATCCGACGTCGGCGCGGCTGTACCGCGTCACTGCCGCTTCAGTGCTCCCCATCAAGCAGCTGCCGCGCGTCTACGCGCTCGACATGAGCGACGCAGGCGCGACGCCGAGGCTCGGCTCAAAGGACTTCCCCACCACGGTCGGCAGCGCTCTCACTTCGCCGCTGCCGCTGGTGACCGGCGACCCCGACGGAGGCCGAACGGTCTTCTTTGGCCCGAGCGCCGTCCCCTTGGTGCCTCAGGCGGCAGGCAGTGAGTTTCTTGCCGTCGCCGGGGCCAATGTCGCCGCCGAGGCTCCAGCGCCGGTGGCTGGGAGCGCGCCGGCCGTCGGCGTGGTCAACGTGGCAGGCCACGCGATTTCAGGGGTGCTCGCTGACGGGGGCTCGCTCGCGTCAGGCGCCGTGCGCCCTGGGTTCCTGCTGCTGAGGAGCGACGCCGGCAACACGTTCTCGGGAGCAGAGCCGGTCGTGGTACCGGCGGGCTTCTCCGCGGGCATGCTGGTGTTCGCGCCGGGCGCCGACGGCGGACTCGCGCGCCCGGTGCTGATCGACACGCTGCGCACGCCTTGGCAGCTGGTTCGCTGAAGAACGGGGCGGCCGTCACCACGCGAAGTGAGGGATCGACACCACCCGCGCATCGAGCGCGCTGCTCTTCCCGGAATGATCCGTCGCCAGGTGCACCGCCACCGCCCCCGGAAAGCGCCGCGCGTAGTCGTTGACGTGCCTGGGCTCGTTGTCGAACGCGGCGACGAGTTCCCCCAGCTCGGCCAGCACCTCGTGCGCGGTGCGCTTGAACGCCGCGTCGTCGAGGTGTGCTTGCGGAGGTCGCATCATGAGCCCGACCTGGCCGCCGGGCAGCGGCAAGCCGCACTTGGCCAGCGCGCGCTCGGTGCCTTCGCGCATGGGCTCGATCCGACCCGTCACGTAAACGACCCGCGCGCCGGTGCCCAGGCAGCGCTGCACGTACCGCGGCGCGCCGAGCACCTCGACGTCGTGCTGGCAGGCGTCCGACGTGAAGAAACGCTGCCCCCAGTACGCCTTGAGCGGCCGGAGCAGCGCCTGCGTGCGCGCTTCGTCGACGCCGCAGGATCGCAGCGCCGGCTCCAGCTCCCACCCACAAGGAAAGTGGTGGGCCTGGCAGGTCAGCAGCTCCGGCACGCCATGCTCCGCGCCAAACGCTCGGACGATGCGCGCCTGCCGCGGCCGGTTGTCGAACAACGTGCTGTCGAGATCGAAGACGACGAGGGCCTTGGGGCCCAGCTCCTTCAAGCGCCCGACGACGCGCTCGAGCACCGTCGGCCAGTCAGGGAGAACTCGCTCGAGTGAGGCCTTCACGCGGCCAGCTTCTGCCCGCCCGCGACCGTCCCTGGCAAGACCGAGCTGACGTCGGGCGTCAGCTCCACGAGCCGCTTGATGCCGTTGCGGTCGAGCACCAGCCGAACCAGCCGCAGCTTCGACTCCCTCACCTCGGCGTCGTCGACCGAGAACCGAAACGCGATGTCGACGAAGTACGTCTTCGCCGCACGCATTTCTTCGACGGACAGATCCGCCAGCGCGAAGTAGTCGACCTGCACCTCGGGGTCCGCCATGTCCCGCGTGAGCCGCTCGACGTTCAGGCGGATCAGGTCGGTCAGCCCGCTGACGATGCCGTCGCCCAACTGAGGGAGCACCTCGGACTCGAGCGCGACCGTCTTGCGGTAGCGCACCACCGTCTCCCACCGCTCGTCGATCGCCACCCGGGCCAGATCGTCCTTCGTCCTCAAGGCGATCACCTCGGGCGGCGCCAGCGCCACGGTGCCGAACTCGACCTTCTCCTTGCACACGCCCACGTTCTCGTCCGTCAGCGGGTCGGCGATGCGGGTGGCGCGCTCGTACAGAAACAGCCCGGCGATCGACGAGAGCACGCGGCGCAGCCGGTCCTTGATGCGGTCCTTCACCATGTACCCGAGCACCGCGACGACGAAGAAGTTGAACGACGCCTGCGGGTAGCGCGACTGGGCGAACAAGCCGACGGCCAGCGCGAACGCCATGGCGCCACCGGCTGCCAACGCGAACAGCGACTCTTCCCACGCGTGCCGGGTCGTCCGCTGCACCGACAGGAAGAGAATGTTCATGCAGAAGCGCTTCAGAAAGCCGAGCCGGTGCGTGTACTCCTCGTTGTCGGTGCCAGGCTGGAGCAGCGAGCTCATGCCGTGGGACCGCCGGTACTCCTCACCTTTGACGATCTGCTCGAGCAGCTGTTTGCGCAGCTCGTCCACGTGCGGCTCGTGGGGCAGCGCCTTCATGTGCACCAGCGCGCGCCGGTAGAACTGCTCGCTGACGAGGCTGACGTACTCGTCCACGAGCCTGAGCGCCGTGCGCGTGCGCTCGCTCAGTCCGTACTTGCCGATCAGCGCCGCCACCGCCCGCCGGTAGCGCGCGCCGATGTCCGGGGTCGCTTCGATCGTCTCGCGGATCTGCTGGGCCAGGTCCGTCGGACGCCCTTCGTCACAGCAGCCGCGCACCCCCTTGGCGAAGCGGCGCAGCGCCGCGCGCAGCACGCAGGACAACATCTTCGCGTCGTAGACCAGCTCCTGCTCCGTGCCGTGGAGCCCCAGCAGCAGCCGCTCTTCGATCTGCACCAGCGGAGAATGGGTCCCCGTGCGCAGCTCGGCGAAGGACAGCTTCGGGGTCTTCAGCCGCACCGAGTTGTGGAGGTCTTGGTAGAAGGCGTCCTTCGGCCAGGTGTCGCGATCGATGAAGAGGCCCTTGGGAATGAAGAGCCACGCGTCGACGGCGTACTTCGCCAGCTTGTCCTTGCCCGTCGGCTCGTAGTCGACCTTCAGCTCGAACTGCTTGCGGTCGTGAACCTGGAGCCGCTCTTCCAACAGATCGTCCGCGTCTGCTTCGTGTTTCTTCAACGTGGCGGCAGTGTAACGAGCATGTGACTTCGCCTCAATTCGGGGGGCGAAGTCGTCGTTTGCTTCTGCTGGGGCCGTGTGGTCAACGCGGCGCCAACGCATGTCCAAGTCCTTGTCCAACCTGGGGCTGATCGCGCTGCTGCTCGTGGTGATCGGGCTGGTCCTGTGGCGCCTGCCGAAGGTCGACCTGGGCCACAGCGAGGCCTTCAAGCGGCGGCGGTTCTGGAACTGGTTCCCGTTGGGAATGACGTACGCGTTCCTCTACTTCGGTCGGTACAACATCAACGAGGTCACCTCGGGGCTCGGGTCGAAGACGGACAACGCGGCCTTCGGGACGATCTTCGCGGTCGGGGCGTGGGTGTACGGCCTGGCGTTCATCATCAACGGGCCGTTGACGGACCGGCTCGGCGGGCGGGCGACGATCCTGCTGGCGTCGGCTGGCGCGGCGGTCGCGAACGCAGTGATGGGCGTGGTCGTGTGGGCGGTCATGGACGGCTGGCAGCCGCCGGGCGGCGTCGTCCTGTGGCTCGCGGTCCTCTACGGCGTGGACATGTACTTCCAGTCCTTCGGCGCGGTGTCGATCGTCAAGGTCAACGCCGGCTGGTTCCACGTGCGCGAGCGCGGCCTGCAGGGAGGCGTCTTCGGCATCCTCATCTCGCTGGGCATCTACTTCGGGTACGACTGGAGCAAGCAGCTGGTCAAGGCGTTCCCCCAGGCGCCGCAGTGGGCGCTCTTCGTCCCGGCGGCGGTGCTGCTCGCCGCGTTCGTCTGGAGCTACTTCCTGGTGCGGGACACGCCCGAAGACGCGGGCCACGCGAACTTCGACGTGGGAGACGGAGAAGGCGTGGCGCTGGCCGGCGCTCCCAAGCCCGAGCGCGCGGACGTGCTGCAGGTCTTCGTCACCATGCTCAAGAACCCGGTGATCCTGATCATCGTCGCGATCGAGTTCTGCACGGGCTTCCTGCGCAACGGCGTCATGTCCTGGTACCCGAAGTTCGCGATCGCCACCGGCCGCCAGGACGACACCGTCACCAACAACTGGGGTCTGCTCCTGTGCACCTTCGGGATCCTCGGCGGCATGTTCGCCGGCGTCATCTCCGACAAGGTGTTCCACAGCCGGCGCGGGCCCGTCGCCTCGGTGCTCTACGCGGGCATCACCCTGGGCGCGATCGTCATGTTCTTCGCGCTCGGCGCCAGCTGGGTCGGCTGGGTGCTCGTCTTCATGGCGCTCAACTACGTGGGCGTGCACGGCATGCTGTCCGGCACGGCCAGCGCCGACTTCGGCGGCCGCAAGAACACCGGCGTCGCCGTCGGCATCATCGACGGGTTCGTCTACCTGGGCACGGGCCTCCAATCGCTGCTGCTCGGCCAGCTCCTGCCAAAGGGGGCCGACGCCAAGATCGCCGACAACTGGTCGATCTGGCCGCAGGCGATGATCCCGGTCGCGATCATCGGCCTGGTGCTGTGCACTCGCGTCTGGAACGCGCGGGCGGCGGGGTCTACCGCCCACTGAAGACCGCGCGCCTTACGCCGCGTCGAGCCGCTTCTTCGTCAGATCGAGGTACGTCGCGTCCATGTCGATGCCGACGAAGCGCCGCCCCTTGCCGACCGCGGCCACGCCCGTCGTGCCGCTGCCACAGAAGGGATCGAGCACCAGCGAGTCGGTGTCGGTACACGCGTCGACGATGCGCTCGAGCAGCGCGATCGGCTTCTGCGTGGGGTGTTTGCCGTGGGCCTTCTCCGACGGCTTGGGGGTCGTCATGGTCCACAGTCGCCCCTGCTCGTCCGAAGCGAGCTCCTCGTCGCCGGTCTTCGGCAGCGCCCAGACGTCGCGCATCTGCTTGCCGCCGTTCTCCTGCTTCATGTGGGCGTAGTTGAACGTGTGCTGGAGCTTCCCCTTCCCGCCCGGCGACGCCCACACCAGCAGCTCGGTCGAGTGGGTGAAGTAGCGGCAAGACAGGTTGGGAGACGCGTTCGGCTTGTACCAAGTGACGGTGTTGAGCACCTTCATGCCCAGCTGCTGCATGGCGAAGCCCACCGAGAAGATCACGTGCTGCGTGCCCGACACCCAGATGGTGCCCGACGGCTTGAGCAGCCGCTGACAGGCCTTGAGCCAGCGCGTGGTGAAGGCGTGGTCGTCCTCCACGCCGTTCGACTTGTCCCAGCTGCCCTTCTCGACCGCCACGCGCTTGCCCGACTGGCAGGTGAAGCCGCCGTTCGACAGGAAGTACGGCGGGTCGGCGAAGATGAGATCGAAGGACTTCGGTTCGAACGCTTCGAGCAGCGCCAGGCTGTCCCCGCGGTAGAGCACGTAGTTCTTCGCGCGCGCGTGGACGTGGTCCTTGAGCTCAGAATGCGAGGGCGACGCGGCGAGATCGAGAGCGGCCTGGGGCACGAAGTTCCTCCGGAAAGTGAGTTGTCAGCCCTTAAGGACGAGCAACAGGGCTGTGCGTCACGCTACGTGAGGATCGATCGGGCGCAATTTCTTGGCCCCGCGGTCAGGCCGCGCGGCCGTCTTTAGAGGAGCGCCGCGTTGCCGCCAGGCGCGCAGGTCACCACCGTCGGCGCGCCCGCAGCACGCGCGAGGGCCTCGGCCGCCGCCAGGTCCTTCACGTCCGTCAGGAGCACCGGATTCGGCCCAGCGTCGAGCGTGAACCAGACCCCAACGCCCTGCTTTCGCGCGCGGGCGCAGGCGTGAATGAGCTCGAGGGTCTGCGGCTTGAGGTAGCAGAGGGGCGGCGCCGCAGCGAGGGACGTCGCGTGCATGCTCCAGGCGTTGCGCTCGGCCAGCTCACCGACCGCCTCGAGATCGCGCCGGCGCAGCAGTGGGACGATCGTCTTCGCGTCGGCCTCGGCGGTCTTCGCCCACGCGCCGTAGTACGGCGACGTCTTCACCGCCCCGCGCATGCCGTCGCGCGACTTCACGTCTTTCTCTTCTGTGCTGACCATGCCCACCACCAGCCGCAGCTGGGGCCAATGGGCTTCGTCGAAGAGCTGCTCACCGAAGCTGTCCGCGCCGTCGGCCCGCCGGCCGCGGTTCCAGCGCACGAAGCCCCCGTGGATCGACCGGCAGGCGCTGCCTCT
>JALHOS010000030.1:0-4042 GCA_022842905.1 Myxococcaceae bacterium
GGGCACGATGAAGAGCGACAGGCCCTTGGTGCCCGGCGGCGCGCCTTCGATGCGGGCGAGCACCAGGTGGATGATGTTCTCGGCCAGATCGTGATCGCCGCCCGAGATGAAGATCTTCGTGCCGCTGATCTTGTACTTGCCGTTCGGCTGCTTGACGGCCTTGCTCGTCGCCGCGCCCACGTCCGAGCCCGCGTTCGGCTCGGTCAGGCACATGGTGCCGCCCCACACGCCCTGCACCATCTTCTCGACGTAGGTCTTCTGCTGCAGGTCGGTCCCACACTCGGCGACCACTTCCGCCGCGCCCCACGCGAGCCCCGGGTACATGTTGAACGCCGTGTTCGCGCCCGACGTCATCTCTTCGAGCACCGCGAACAGCGCGTACGGGGCGCCCTGCCCGCCGTATTCCTTCGGAATGGCCACCTGCTTGAGGCCCGCTTCGAAGATCTGCGTCCACGCTTCCTTGAAGCCCTTGGGCGTCACGACGCCGCCGTCGACGACCTTGCAGCCTTCACGATCGCCCGACGCGTTGAGCGGCCCGAGCACCTCACGCGCGAAGCGGTAGCCTTCCGTGAGGATCGCCTTGGCTGTCTCCTCGTCCCAGCCGTCGTACGGGCCCTGCGCCATGCCCTTGAAGTCCGTCTGCTCGAACAGCGCGAAGAACAGCTCCCGAAGATCCGCCTTGTAGCGGTTGATTCCCGTCGTCATGCGTGACTCCCTGTGTCGCGGCTTTGGTGCTTCGAGA
Organism: Myxococcaceae bacterium; assembly: GCA_022842905.1. Classification (GTDB taxonomy): domain Bacteria; phylum Myxococcota; class Myxococcia; order Myxococcales; family Myxococcaceae; genus JALHOS01. The sequence continues at coordinate 743 of JALHOS010000030.1, forward strand.
CCGCTTCGTAGCAACCTCGCCACAGGATTTCGACGCATTGCGTAAACCTGCGTCAATGGGAGTCATTCCAACGACTTGAAGGGAGTTGACGCGGCGTGCGAGTCAGCGTCCAGCGGGCAGCTCGAGCACGGTGAGCAGTCCCGCTTCGGCGACCGCGAGGCGGGGCGCGGCGTTGACGACGACGTTGGCGGTGGCCTTGTCACCTTGGAGGCCGCCCGGAATGACGAGGCTGAGCGGAGGGTCGGCGTCGATCTCGATGCGATCCGCGGGATCGTCGGCGCCCACCGCGATCGTCAGCTCGAGCCGCACGCGCTCCTGGTTGTCCGCCAGGCCGACGGCGACCTGGCTCACGCCGGCCACCTGCCCCTTCTTCACGGGGAACGCCGCGCCCGAAATGTCCTCTTCGGCGAAGACGGGGCTGAGCTCTTCTTCGAAGTCGTCGCAGTCGAGCCCGAGCCCCAGCGCGCACAGGGCCGCCGACTCGAGCAGGCCGACGTGGCCCAGCGCGTCCTGATCGACCAGCTTGAAGAACTCGTCTTCGGACAGGCCGGCGCCGACCTTGCGCTGCAGCGCGGTGCGCCGAGTCCGGGCGTCGACCACCCGGCTCGCGCGCACGCTGCGAATGGGCCCCGCAACCTGGCCCAGCGTGGCGACGAGTCGATCGAGCACGAAGCCGGGGTTCACGCCGGTGCCGACGATCGACACGCCCGCGCGCTTGGCCGCCCGCTCGAGCTCTTCGGCGATCGGCGCGTGGTTGAGCCAGGGAAAGGCCAGCTCTTCACAGGTGGACACCACGTGCATGGAATGGCTGCACGCCTCGAGGAGCTGGTCGCGCACCTGCGGCAGCCGAGAGCCGGTGGCGTGGAGCAGCACCACCTTCTGGCGTCGACCCACCGCCAGGCCGAGCTGACTTTGGACCTTGAACGTCCCCGCGGGCACGCCCAGCACGTCGGACAGCTTCTTCCCAACGAGCGCCGGGTTCTTGTCCACCGCGCCGATGAGCTCGAGCTCGGGGTTCATCAGCGCCGCGCGGGCAATGTCCTGGCCGATGGAGCCCAGGCCCATGATCACCACCGGCACGGGCGCGTCGTCCTTGGCAGCCGTGGAGCGGGTCGGAGCAGACGGCTTGGGCGGGGACTTGGGCTTCGGGGCGCGAGCAGGCATGGGCCTGCGATCGTAGCCAGCCCCAGGGCGCGTCCAAGAAAACAAACCGTGGGGCTTTTCGGGGCGCACGTCGCTACAGTCCGCCGCGCCCGTGAACCCCGAGCGCTTCCTGGTCGTCGACGACGACGAGTCCATCACTCTCCAGGTCAGCCGCGTCCTGAAGGGGCTGGGCTTCGAAAGCACGGTCTTCAACGATCCGCGGGACGCGGCCGGCTTCAAGGCGTTCGACGTCGTGCTGGCCGACTTCATGATGCCGCACCTCAACGGCGTGGAGCTGCTCGGCAAGCTGCGGGAGAACAACCCCGACTCGGTGCGCGTGCTGATCACCGCCGCGAACGACTTCAAGGTGGCCGTCGAAGCGATCAACCGCGGGGAGATCTACCGGCTGCTCGCCAAGCCCTGGCAGCTCCACGAGCTGAAGGCCTGCATCACCCAGGCGGTCGAGCTGTTTCGCCTCAAAGGGGAGAACGCCCGGCTCACGAAGGACCTGAAGGAGAAGAACCTGGCGCTGCAGGTGATGAACCGCACGCTGGAAGCGCAGGTGGTCGAGCGCACCAACGGGCTGCTCGAAGGCATGGTCCGGGCGCTGGACTACCGGGACACCGAGACGCAGTGGCACAGCCGGCGGGTGGCGCTCTTCACGCGGCGCATCGTCGAGCAGGCGGGTGTGGCTGGAGAGCCGCTCGTCACGATCGAGCAGGGCGCGTTGCTCCACGACATCGGGAAGATCGGCGTGCGCGATTCGATCTTGCTCAAGCCCGGCCCGCTGACGCCCGACGAGTGGGTCGAAATGAAGCAGCACCCCGAGATCGGCTGGCGCATGCTCGCCAGCATTCCGTACCTCAAGGACGCCGCGGAGATCGTCTACCAGCACCAGGAGCGCTGGGACGGCAAGGGCTACCCGCGGGGCCTCAAGCACGAGGAGATCGTGCTGGGCGCGCGGGCCTTCTGCATCGCCGACACCATGGACGCGATCACCAGCGATCGGCCGTACCGCAAAGGCAGCCCGCTCGACGTGGCGCTCGCGGAGATCGGTCGCCTCGCGGGGACGCAGTTCGACCCCACGCTCGTCAAACACTTCCTCGACGTGCCCAAACAAGACTGGCACGACATTCGCGCGCACATCGACGCGCTCGCCGCGCGCGATCACGAGCAGTTCGGCGGCAAGCAGTTCTTGTCGGCGCTCCAGGCCGGACGCGGGGCGTGACGAGCCGTCTTCTGGGCTGACTGCTTCAGCGGACCTTGGCGTCAGCGGACCTTGGCGTCGCCCATGACCGGCGGCGCGCTCTTGGGCGGGAGGACCTTCGCGGGCACCCCGACCGCGACGCAGTCAGGCGGAACGTCGGTCAGCACCACGGCGTTGGCGCCGATCCGCGCCCGCGCGCCGATGCGGACCGGCCCCAAAATCCGCGCCCCGGCGCCGATCCACACGTCGTCTTCGATGATTGGGTACCCGTTGTCCGTCGCGGTGCCGATGGTGTTGCTGCCGTAGAAGCGAACGCGGTTGCCGATCTTCGCGTCTCCGCCGATCACGACGCCCACCGGGTGCACGAAGTACACGCCTTCGCCCAAGGTGACGTCCTTGCCGATCTCGATGCCCGCGTAGATCTGCTGCAGGTTGCGCAGCACGGTGTTGACCAGAGGCACCCGCCACTGGAGCGCCGCTTCACGCACCCGGTGCATGGCCGTCACCCGGTACGAATCGGTGCCGACCACCGCCTTGAGGAGTCCTTTCGAACCGTCGGCGTACTTGGCCGCCTTCTGGAGTTCGACCGCGTCGTGAATGAGCTTCGTCAACATGGGCATCGTCTTTAGGGCGCCGCGCGGACTTCGATGATCTTGTCGCCTTCCAGCAGCTGGTCGACGACTTCCTGGCCTTGCGTCACCTCGCCGAACGCCGTGTAGCGCCCGTCGAGGTGCGGCATGGTGGTGACAGTCACGAAGAACTGGCTGCCGCCGGTGTCCTTGCCGGACAGCGCCATGCCCACCGTGCCGCGCACGTACGGCCGCGAGTTCACCTCACAGCGAATCGAGTAGCCGGGGCCCCCTTCGCCGTCGCCCCGCGGATCGCCGCCCTGCGCCACGAAGTTGGGGACGATGCGGTGGAACGTCTGGTTGGTGAAGTAGCCCTTCTTG
>JALHOS010000030.1:4052-34533 GCA_022842905.1 Myxococcaceae bacterium
GTAGAGGTTCACCGACGTCAGCGGCGCGCGCTCGGTGTCGAGCTTGATCTCGAAGTCGCCCTTGCTCGTGCGCACGGTGAGCACCGCGTCCGCCGGCGGGCTGGGCAACTTGCCCTTCTCCGCGGGCCGCTCGACGCGCAGCGCCGTCACCGCCATGCCCTTGAGCTTGGACAGCGCGGCCGCGCCCTCCGCGCGAACGTTCGCCTCGGTGGACAGGAGGTACGGCTCGAGCTCCGGCACCGCTTCCTTCGCGTCGAGCTTGGCGAGCGCCTGCGCCAGCGCTGGGGCCAGCTCGGCGACCTTCACGGACTTGGCCGCCAGGGCGCGCAGCTGGGGGATCGCCGCCTTGTCGCCTTGCTCGGACAGCGCGAGCGCGGCGGCGGCGACGACGATCGGATCGGCGCTGGACAGCTGCGGACGGATCCGCTCGAGCGCGAGCGGCGCCTTGAGGTGCCCCAGCAGGTTGAGCGCCGCCACCTTCACCCGCGGCTCGGCGTGCAGCACGTAGCTGCCGAGCTCCTGCGCGCGCTTGACTGGATCGCCCACCGCCGGCCCTTCGGCCATGTCGTTGAGCGTCAGCGCGAGGCGCTGGGCTTCGTTCACCAGCCCTTCTCCGCAGGACAACACTTCGTGCAGCACGCCGACCTGGCGATCGATCGCCCCGGCCAGCCGGCAGTCGAGGTTCGCCAGGCTCGCCTTCACCTTGCTGTCCGCCGTGGCCTTGAAGCCGGCCATCAGCTCGGTCCGCAGCTTCACCAGCAGCGGCTTGCCCGACGCAGGCAGGCCCTGCTGCGCCAGCGCCAAGAGCGGCTGACCACCGCCGGCGGTGTCGCCCTTCGCCACGCGCTCGACACGGGCGGACAGCTCGGACAGCGCGCCGATCGCCGGGCACGCCGCGGCCTTGCACCGCCCAGCCAGCTTCGCGAGCGCCCGCGTGGCCTCGGCCGCGGTGCGGTAGTCGGGATCGTCAAGCAGCGGCTTCAACGTGACGGCGTCGACGTCGGCGCCGACGTCACCCAGGCCCTTGGCGCCCAGCGCGCGAACCTCCGCGGAGTCGTCCACCACACACAGCGCCAGCCCCGACTTGGCCAGCACGTTCTTGCTCGCGGCCAGGGCGTAGCAGGCGCCGTAGCGCGTCGGCTGGGGCTGCTCCTTCTTCAGCAGCGGCAGCAGCTCGGTGAACACCTTGCCCGGCAGCTCGGCCTTCGAACGCGCGGCGAGCCCCAAGGCGAGCGCGGCGTGCGCGGCGATCTCCCCTTCCTGGGCGAGGCGAGCGACGAGCCGCTCCACGGCCGGCGGTGTCGCCAGGCGGCCCAGCGCGTCCAAGAGCCCGAGCTTCACTTTGAGATCCGCCTCCGCGACGTCGGCCGCCAGCAGGGCTTCGACGAGCTTGACCTTGGGCTCGTCGGCGAGCGGCGTCCAGGACAGGCCCAGCAGCCCCGCCGCGAAGGCGGCTTCCGCACGCACGGTGGGGTCGGTGTCCGTCAGCGCCTTCTCGAGCGCCGGCGTCGCCGCGGCGTCTTGAATGCGGCCCAGCGCGCGCAAGGCCCGGACGCGCACTCGCGGGTCGGTGTGCGCCGCCCAGGTCAGCAGCTTGCCGTCGCCGTACGCCCGCCGATCTTCGAGCTTGGCGATCTCCTCGAACTCCATGGGCACTCCACCGCCGAAGAGGTTCTTCTTCGGAGCGCCCTTTGCGCCGGGCTTGGCAGGCGCGGCGCCGGCGCTGCGCTGACCGCTCGACGAGGAGACGTTCTGCTTGGCGGCCGCGGCGGGTGACGCCCCCTGGGCCCACTGACTCTGACAACCCACGGCGAACACGGCGGCGGCGGCGACGAGGTGGTGGCGCATGGCGAGGCGGGCTGTTTACCCAAAAAGCTCCGCGCGGCTCGCCTCGTGTGTGGGTTCGCCGTCCTTTTTTGCTCGGGGCGGGTACAGTTCACGCGCCGAAAATGCGCTGCCCCAGCTGCAAAGCCCAAATTCCCGACGACGTGTCCGTCTGCCCGAAGTGTGAGGCGGTCGTGGACCCCGAGCTGCTCAACATGGGAGCGCCGGACGAGGCCGACGCGCCCCGTCGACCTGCACCCAAGCCGAAGACTGGCGTGCAGCCGGCGGCCAAACCCAAGACTGGCGTCCAGCCCGCGGCCCGCCCGAAGACCGGCGTGCAGCCCGCGGCGGCCAAGCCCAGGACGGGCGTCCAGCCCGCCGCTCGGCCGAAGACGGGTGTCCAGCCTGCCGCGCGCCCGAAGACCGGGGTGCAGCCAGCGGCGGGTAGACCCAAGACCGGCCTGCAGTCCGCGGCGAGGCCTGCGCCCGCGGATCCGGACGATCCCCAAGACGCCGTCGACGGCGACTGGCGGAGCCGCCCGGCCGACGACGACGCGCTCAAGAAGGGCCTGGTGCGCCCCTCGCAGCGCAACGCGCCGGTCATTCAAAACATCGAGCCGCCTCGGCCGGTCGACGCGAATGAAGTGGTGGCCGACGCCAACGCCTTCATCGGCAGCTTGGGCATGCCCGACAAGCTGGCCTTCTTCGGCCTGGTGGGCATGGTGGTGTCCTGCCTGTTCCCGTGGGCGGAGCTCCGCGAGGAAGGCGACGTCATGGGGGTGATGACGTACGGCTTCGTCACCTTCCTCTTCTCGTGCGCGGCGCTCGCGGCGGTCGTTTGGCGGCTCAAGGGCGATCGCCGCCGTTACGGCAACCCGATGACGCCGTGGTTGGTGCAGCTGGCCGGCGTGGCGCTCGGCGTGCTCTGGGCGCTCATCAGCATCAAGCTGTCGTGGAACTCGGCGACGGCGAAGGTGGGCACGCTGGAGATTCCGCTGTCGCGGCCGGCCTTCGGGCTGTTCCTGGCGATCTTCTGCGGCGTCGTCGCCGGCGCGGGCACCATGCTGGGCCTTCGGGAGCGGCGCTAAGGAACTCATGAACACGCTGCTGGCCAAGCTCGAGCACGCGCTGTCCGACGTGGTGTTGGGGCAGCCCAAGGTGATCGCCGACCTCGTGACGGCCTTCCTCGCGCGCGGGCACGTGCTGCTCGAGGGCGTCCCCGGCGTCGCCAAGACGCTCGCGGCGCGCACCTTGGCCCAGGCGCTGGGCGTGGCGTCGGCGCGCATTCAGTTCACGCCGGACTTGATGCCGTCGGACGTGCTGGGGACCAGCGTGTTCCGCCCGGTCGAAGGCCGCTTCGAGCTGGTGAAGGGGCCGATCTTCACCGACGTGCTGGTGGCCGACGAGATCAACCGCACGCCGCCCAAGACGCAGGCCGCGCTGCTCGAGGCCATGGAAGAGCGGCAGGTGAGCCTCGAAGGCAAGCCGCACCCCCTGCCCGCCCACTTCTTCGTCGTGGCCACCCAGAACCCGCTGGAGCTCGAGGGCACCTACCCGCTGCCCGAAGCGCAGCTCGATCGGTTCCTCATGCGCGTGCGCGTGGGCTACCCCGACGCGGCGGCTGAGCGGACCATGCTGGGGCGCTTTCACGAGCGCGGCGGCGGGCCGATTCAGCTGGCGCGCGTGCTGACGGAGGCGCAGCTGACGGAGCTGCAGGCGACCGCCGGCCGCGTGCGCTGCGACGGCACGGTGCTCGACTACGCGCTGGCCGTCGTCCGCGCGACCCGAGACGAGGCGCGGCTCAAGTTGGGCGCTTCGCCCCGCGCGGCGCAGGCGGTGATCGCGGCGGCGAAGGCGCGGGCGGCGCTGCTGGGGGGCGACTACGTCACGCCGGATCACGTCAAGGCGATCGTCCCGTCGGTGCTCAACCACCGCGTCGTGGTGAAGGCCGAGGTCGACCTCGAAGGCACCACCGCCGACGACGTGCTCGCGCAGCTGCTCGAGCGCGTGCCGGTGCCTCGGTAAGGCGCTCTCATGGGCCAGCCGCTCCAAGGCCGAGCCGTGCCCACCCAGCGCGCGGTGTCGTGGGCGCTGGCGGGCCTCGTTCCACTGGGGCTGGCTGCGCTGTGGCCGCAGCTGTTCGCGGTGACCGCGGTGTGGAACGTCGTGCTGTTGGCGCTGGTGGCGGCCGACTTTCTCCGCGCGCCGAGCCGTGAGGCGCTCGTGCTGCGCCGTGTCGTGGAGCCGGTGCTGTCCGCCGGCCGGCCCAACGTCGTGACGATCGAGCTCGAGCTGCCGCCGCAGGTCCACGGCACGCTGCGCGGCGAGGTGCGCGACTGGGTGGAGCCGGGGCCGCAGGTGGAAGGCAACCGGCAAGCTTTCACCCTGACCGGCCACCTCGCGCTGCGCTGGCACCTGACGCCCACGACGCGGGGCACGCTGCGGTTCGGCGATCTCCACGTGCGCCTGCTCGGGCCGTGGGGGCTGTGCAGCCGGCAGGTGGTGGTGGCGGCGGCGCAGACGGTGAAGGTGTACCCGGACCTCGTGGCGCTGACGCAGGACGCGGCGTTCCTCGCGCAGGCGTCTCCGGTGGCGGCCAAGCGCGCGGCGAAGGTGCTCGCCGACGGCCGAGAGTTCGATCGGCTGCGCGACTACCAGCCCGGCGACGCGCCGCGGACCGTGGACTGGAAGGCGACCGCACGGCGCGGCAAGCCCATGGTGCGCGCGTTCCGGGCCGAGCAGCACCAGCAGGTCGTCGTGTTGCTCGACTGCGGCCGGCACATGGCTGGCGAAGTGCACGGGCGGCGCAAGCTGGACTGGGCGGTGGATGCGGCGCTGCGGCTGGCGAAGGTGGCGCTGGACCAGGGCGATCTGGTCGGGGTGCAAGCGTTCTCGACGGAGATCCTCACCTGGCTGCCGCCGCAGCGGGGCCTCTCGCACCTGCGCGCGGTGACGCACGCGCTGGCGCACGTGGAGGCGAGCCTGACCGAAGCGCACTACGACGTGGCGATCGAGCGCGCGTTTCGGCGGGCGAGCAAGCGGTCGCTGGTGGTGTTGCTGACCGACTTGCTCGACCCCGACGCGTCGCAGCGGCTCATCAAGCGCATGGCCAAGCTCCGACCTAAACACCTGCCCCTCGTCGCCTCGCTCGTCGACGAAGACGTGCAGGCGGTGGCGCACCTTCAGCCCGAGTCGGACCGCGATGCGCACCGGCGGCTCGCTGCCGAGCGGCTGGAGCGAGACGTGGTGGGGACGGTGCGGCTGCTCGAAGGGAACGGCACGCTGGTGGTGCGCAGCCGAGCGCAGGTGCTCGGCCCGGCCATGGTGCAGCGGTACTTGGAGGCGAAGGCGAAGAACCAGCTGTGAGCCGTGTCTCGACGGCGCCTCGCGCGCGCCGCTATCGTGAGTCGGCCTGGCCCTCTCGCGGCGTTGCCTGGCCGCTGGGGCACGCCGTCTCGTCGCTGACTTCACCCGTGCGGAGCCCACGAGCATGACCAACCGCCGCAGCCCGCTGGACTCCACGAGCCTCCTGACGAGTCTCGCCGCGCTGGGCTTTGGCGGGCTGCTGCTGGCGCAGATCCAGCCGTCCTTCCGCGCGATGCTTGCCGACTTCGGCGCGCCGCTGTCGCTGCTCAGCCGCGTCGCCCTGAGCCCCACCTTCGCGCTCCTCGCGGGGCTGTTGCCGCTGGGGCTGGCCGGCACCGCGCTCAGCCTCGATCGCCAGTCCCCGGCCCGCGCGGCGCTCCAGGTCGCGGCCATGGCGATCGCGGTGCTCCTGCCGGTCGGCTTCTTCCTGGGCGCCTACCTGCCGGTGCTGGAGCTGACCTCACGCATCGGCGCTGGCGGAGGTCCCTAAAGCGGGCCTTTCAGAACGGCGCGATCCGCCCCGGGGCCCCGCCGCTGCCCTTCTCGGTGTGGCAGCTGTTGCAGTCGCCGCTCATCTGCGGGGACACCATGGGCCGCTCGCCGCCGCTGGGGGTGATGATCTTCGCGGTGTACGGCAGCGCGATCGAACCGCTCTTGCTCTCGAGGAAGAAGTTCCCCGCGGCGTTGCTGGTCAGCGTCGTCACCTGGCGGTTCGCGTCGGTGATCTGCACCTTCACGCCCGCAAGCCCGTTGCAGTCATTGGCCTGGGAGAGCGTCGAGTACACGGTCCCCGCGATCAGCAGCGCCGGCCCCTTCTCGGTCGCGTGACAGCTGATGCAGGCCTGGCCCGGGTTCATCTCCGGCGACTCGGACTTGCCGCCGATCCACTTCACGCCGGACGGGCAGACGCTCGTCGCCACCATCTGCGTCTTCGCGGCGGTCGGCGCCGGGCCACAGCCCAACAGCCCCGCCAGCACTCCGCTCACTACCAGCCACGTGCGCATGCGCTTCGACTCCTTGGTGCCCTGCTGAAGACCACCTCGCACCGGCCGTGCGACGTCGTGGACAGGGCGGCGCCTTCAACCATGAGCGCGGAGCGCCGTCACGCCCGCGGCGCAGGCCCACGCGCGACCCACGCGAGCGCGATCAGCTGCGATACCCCAGCCACGCCAAACACCGCCGCGTACGCGTGGCCCCGCGACGCGCCCCAGCCCAGCAGCAGCTCGCCGAGCGCCAGCGCCGTCACGTTCCCCAAGAACATGCCCAGCGTGCCCGCCGCGTTGACCACCGCCATCGCCGTGCCGCGCGTCACGTCGGGCACGTCGTCCGCGACGATCGCCAGCGCCGGCCCGAAGATCGCCGCCGCGCCGAGCCCACCCACCGCCATGAGGAGCTCGAGCAGCCCTTCGGGCGCGAAGCCCAGCAGGAAGAACATGACCGCGTACGCCACCGCGCCGGCGCTCAACATGCGCCGCACGCCCAGCCGCTGGCCCAGCCGCGTCGCCGGATACGTCCCCAACGCGAACGCGACCAGAAACACCGTGAACAGGCGAGACACCCGCCCGTCCGCCATGCCGAGCACGTGGTGGCCGAACAGCTGGAGCGTCACCACGAACGCCCCGACGCCGAACCGCTCCGCCGCGACGACGATCGCCGGCCCTCGCAGGCCCACGTGCGCGCGCCACAGCTCGAGCAGCGCCACGCGAGACTGCTGCGCTTCCCAGTCCTTCGGCAGCAGCGCGAAGGCCACCACCGCCGCCACGAACGCGGAAGCGGCCCCCACGTAAAACGGCCAGTGAAGCCCCAGCTTCCCGAGCACCGCGCCCAGCGGAATGCTCACCAGGAGCGCCACGACGACGCCCACCGCGACCACCCCAGCCGCCCGCGCTCGGTCCGGCGCCGCCGTCGTCCCGCCGCCCATGAGCAGCGAGACCGCGCCGACGCTCGCCGCGCCCTGCACACACCGTGCGGCCAGGAGCAGCGGCCACGGCGGCTGGGCGACGACCAACAGCGCCATGGCCGCGTCGAGCAGCAAGAGCCCCACCGCGACCCACCCGCGAAGCCCGCGCCGCTCCGCCGCCTGAGCGAGCAGCGGCCCTCCGAGAAACGCACCGAGCAGGCTCGCCGCCATGAAGGCTTGCGGCAGCCAGTCACCCGCCGGTCCCACCCGCGCCACGAACGCGCGGATCACCGGAATGACGATCGTGTTGGGCACCAGCGCCAGGATCACCAGGCCCGCGTGCAGCGCCGGACTTCGCCTGGAGACGTTCACCGCGCTCGCCACGGCCGCTCAATAACGGAAGACGCCGCGCAATGACCGCGAATCCAAAGTTCGCCTGCCGACCTGCATCACTCAGGCTTTTGGCGCACCCGCGTTTTTTCTTGGTTTGGCGGGCTCCTTCGAGCAAAGCCTGTCCACCCGCCCTTGGAGCTGCCGCGACGAGGGACACCCCCTGACGGGAGGAGGCCGTACTCGCATGTCCGAAGCAACCGCAACGAGCATGGATGACACGCTGCTCGCGAAGTGGATGAGGTTCGCGAACAGCACCATCGGCTCCAAGATGATCATGGCCGTCACCGGCATGGGGCTGTGGCTGTTCTTGGTGGCCCACCTGGCCGGCAACCTCACGGCCTTCTTGGGCAAAGACACCTTCAACCACTACGCCGAGGCACTCCACGCCAACCCGCCGTTGCTGTGGGCGGTGCGCCTGGCGCTCCTCGTGGGCTTCCCGCTCCACATCTTCACGGCGATCCGCTGCGCGCAGATCAACCGGGCAGCCCGACCGGTCGAGTACGCGTTCGCGAACAAGACGCCGGTGAACCCGGCGGCGACGACCATGATCCTGTCCGGCGGCGTGGTGCTGGCGTTCCTGGGCTACCACCTGGCGCACTTCACCTGGCGCTTGACCGGGCCCATGCCGGAGCCGTTCAACCCGTACGACATGCTGGTCAAAGGCTTCCAGCAACCGCTGATCGCGGTCTTCTACATCGCCGCGCAGATCCTCCTCGCCGGGCACCTCGCGCACGGGCTGTACAGCATGTTCCAGCACCTGGGCCTGCATGGGCAGCGCTGGACTCCGGGCGTGAAGAAGTTCGCCCTGGTCGTCGGCTATGGGCTGTGCACGGCGTTCAGCGCGGTGCCGCTCTTCGTCATGTTGGGGGTGATCAAGTGAAGCTCGATTCGAAGACCCCGTCCGGCGACATCAAGGACCGCTGGAGCAAGCACAAGTTCGAGATGAAGTTGGTCAACCCGGCCAACAAGCGGAAGTACACCGTGCTGGTGGTGGGCACCGGGCTTGCGGGCGCGTCGGCGTCGGCCACGCTCGCCGAGCTCGGCTACAACGTGCACACGTTCTGCTTCCAGGACAGCCCGCGGCGCGCGCACTCGATCGCCGCGCAGGGCGGCATCAACGCGGCGAAGAACTACCGCAACGACGGCGACAGCGTCTTCCGGCTCTTCTACGACACCGTGAAGGGCGGCGAGTGGCGCGCCCGCGAGTCGAACGTGTACCGGCTCGCGGAAGTCAGCGTGAACATCATCGACCAGTGCGTCGCGCAGGGCGTGCCGTTCGCGCGGGAGTACGGCGGGCTGCTCGACAACCGGTCCTTCGGCGGCTCACAGGTCAGCCGAACGTTCTACGCCCGCGGGCAGACCGGCCAGCAGCTGCTGATCGGCGCGTACCAGGCGCTGGAGCGACAGATTGGCCTGGGCGCGGTGAAGATGCACACCCGCCACGAGATGCTCGAGGTCGTCACGATCCCCGACGGCAGCGGCGTGCCGCAGGCCAAGGGAATCGTCACGCGCGACCTGGTGACGGGCAAGGTCGAAGCCTGGGCCGGCGACGCGGTGGTGCTCGCCACCGGCGGCTACGGCAACGTGTTCTTCCTGTCGACGAACGCCAAGGGCTGCAACGTCACCGCGACCTACCGGGCGTACAAGAAGGGCGCCGGCTTCGGGAACCCCTGCTTCACGCAGATCCACCCGACCTGCATTCCCGTGTCCGGCGACTACCAGTCGAAGCTCACGCTCATGTCCGAGAGCTTGCGCAACGACGGCCGGGTCTGGGTGCCGAAGACACCGGGCGACAGCCGGCCCATCGCGCAGATCCCCGAGAACGAGCGCGACTACATTCTCGAGCGCAAGTACCCCAGCTACGGGAACCTGGCGCCGCGCGACGTGTCGAGCCGCGCAGCCAAGGAAGCGTGCGACGCCGGCAAGGGTGTGGGCCCCGGCGGCCGCGGCGTGTACCTGGACTTCTCCGATTCCATCAAGCGGTTGGGCGCGGACAAGATCAAGGAGCGCTACGGCAACCTCTTCGACATGTACCAGACGATCACCGGCGACGATCCGTACCAGAAGCCAATGCGGATCTACCCCGCCGTCCACTACACGATGGGGGGCTTGTGGGTTGACTACAACCTCATGTCGACGGTGCCGGGCCTGCACGTCATCGGGGAAGCGAACTTCTCCGACCACGGCGCCAACCGGCTGGGCGCGTCGGCGCTCATGCAGGGCCTGGCCGACGGCTACTTCGTGCTGCCGTACACGATCGGCGACTACCTCGCGCGGCAGAAGCCGATGAAGGACGTCGGCATCTCCACCGAGCACCCCGAGTTCAAGAAGGCGCTGGCCGACGTCGAAGCGCGGACCAGCAAGTTCCTGAGCATCAAGGGCAAGCGCAGCGTCGACAGCTTCCACCGCGAGCTGGGCCTGCTCATGTGGGAAAAATGCGGCATGGCGCGCAACGCCAAGGGCCTGGGCGAGCTGCTCCAGCAGATCCCCGCGCTGCGCGAGGAGTTCTGGAAGAGCGTGTCGGTGCCGGGCAGCGGCGCCGAGCTCAACGTGTCGCTGGAGAAAGCCGGCCGCGTCGCCGACTTCCTCGAGTTCGGCGAGCTCATGGCGCGCGACGCGCTGGATCGTGACGAGTCCTGCGGCGGCCACTTCCGCGAAGAGCACCAGGACGAAGAAGGTGAGTGCGTGCGGAACGACGAGAAGTTCATGCACGCGGCGGTGTGGGAGTACCAGGGCGACGGCAAGGCGCCCGCCCGCCACACCGAGCCGCTGACCTTCGAGTACGTCAAGCCCACGAAGCGGAGCTACAAATGAGCAACGACAAGCCGATGCGCCTGAAGCTGCACGTCTGGCGGCAGGCCGGCCCGAACGCGGCCGGTTCGATGAAGGAATACGTGGCGGAGAACGTGAACCCGCACATGTCCTTCCTGGAGATGCTCGACGTCGTCAACGACGGGCTGGAAGCCAAGGGCGAAGCGCCGATCGCGTTCGATCACGACTGCCGCGAGGGCATTTGCGGCATGTGCAGCATGGTGATCAACGGCGTGCCGCACGGCGGCCACAAGGGCGTCACGGCGTGCCAGCTGCACATGCGGCACTTCAAGGACGGCGACGAGGTCTACATCGAGCCGTGGCGCGCGAAGGCGTTCCCGGTGGTGAAGGATCTGATCGTCGACCGCGGCGCGTTCGACCGCATCATCGCCAGCGGCGGCTTCGTGTCCGTGGCGACCGGCGGAGCGCCCGACGCCAACGCCCTGCCGATCCCCAAGCGTGACGCCGACGCGGCGTTCGACGCGGCCACCTGCATCGGCTGCGGGGCCTGTGTCGCGGCCTGCAAGAACGCGTCGGCCAGCCTGTTCGTCGGCGCGAAGGTCAGCCACCTCGCCCACGTCCCGCAAGGCCACCCCGAGCGGGCCGAGCGCGCGAAGAACATGGTCGCGCAGATGGACAAGGAAGGCTTCGGCACCTGCTCGAACCTGAGCCAGTGTGAAGCGGTCTGTCCCAAGGGCATCACGGTGAAGGTGATCGCCGAGCTCAACCGCGAGCTGGCCAAGGCGCAGGCGAAGTAGCTCGCTTTCGGTCGCGTTCGCTGAGCTGAGTCCGGACAGCCGTCAACGGCGCTTACACGAGGCTTCGTGACGCGGCTGTCACTGCTGCGCCGCGTCGCAGATCAGGTGCGAGCGGTGCGAGCGCGCACGTCGATAACTCGGCGCTGCCCCTCACCACTCTCTCTCGGAGCGCTCGACCGCCATGACGACCTTCGCCATCACGAACACCCAGACCGCCACCCTCTCGCGCGACCTTCGCGGTTTCTTGAAGGACGGGAAGATCACCAAGACCGAAGCCCGGCGCGTGGTCGACCTGGCCGGCGCGGTGCCTTCGGCCGCCGCGGCGCGCGCCGCCCGGTCCGCGCTCGTCAAGGCGCAGGGGCACGACACGAAGGACCTGCTGATCGGCGTGCTCAGCGCGTACGACGCCGGGCTGAACGCGGACAAGGTGCTGCGCGGGATCGCCGCCGACGGGAAGATCTCCACCGCCGAGGCGCGCTCGTTGGCCAGCCTGGACGTCAGCCAGGCCAGCGTCCGGGCGCGGCTGTTCGGCGCGCTCGACTCCAAGGACCTGTCCTGGACGGCCGGAAGCAAGGACGTAGTCGAGGCCGTGCTCCCCGCTCGCGGTGCCCTCACGGCAGCCGAACTGGTGGCCCACCTCGAGCGCGCAGTGAGCCCCATGGGCGGCGCAGACGCGCAGCGCACGCGGGAAGTGAAGCTCGAGGACGTGCCGGCCGCGGTTCGGCAGGCGCTCGAGGCCACCACGAAGGAGATCGAAGCGAAGTCCTTCGAGGGCACCGACTTCACCGCGGGCGTGGACGGCTACTACGCCGTGTTCAAGTCCCCTGAGGACCGGACGATCGTCGGCTACGCGATCGTCGGCAGCGGCAGCGGCGAGCCCGACTACCAGGAGAGCCTGGTCTACGGGTTCGACCTGACCGGCAAGCTCGTCCACGAGGCCGAAGAGCAGTTCTAAGGGATCGACCTCGAACGCGGCGCCTCGCCTCGAGGCGCCAGTTGCGAGCGCGCGGCGAACCAGCGAAGAGCGCCGCCATGCCAGGGTGTGTCCAGGGCGACGCGACGACGGACGGTGCGTACGAACGTGCGCTCGGCGGGAAGCGCGCGCAGCTGCTGCTGACCGATCCTCCGTACTGCCTGCTGACCCGGCGGCGGCGCGGCGGCGACGAACGCGACAAGAAGGCGCGCAAGATCGAACACGAGTCGGTCCGCCGCTTCGAAGACGTGCGTGAGTTCCGCGCCTTCACGCGCGCCTGGCTCTCGGTCGCGCTGCGCCACATCGAGGGGAGTTATCCACTCGTCATTTGGATGAACCTGCTGGGCCGCGCGCCGGTGCGCGAGGTGGCGGCGGAGTTCGGCTACGGGCACCTGTGGGGTGAGTTCGTCTGGGCCAAGCGGACGCGTGAAGGCAACTCGGGTGAAGAGCTGCTGCGCATGGTGGAGACAGCGCTCGTTCTGGGGCGCGCCCCCCTCGCCAAGCCCAGCTCAGCCGCCCCCGCGGTGCCGTGGGCCGTGGTCGCGGGCTACGACGACGACGGTGAGGCCACCCGCTGGGGCAGCCACCCGAACCACAAGCCCTTCGGCGTGCTCGATCCGCTCGTGCGCACGTTCAGCCTGCGAGACGATCTGATCCTCGACCCGTTCGCGGGGAGCGGGTCGATCCCCGCCGCGGCCCTCCGCCTGCACCGCCGCGCCGCCTGTCTCGAGCTCGACCCGACGTGGGCCGCCCGAGTCTCCGAGCGCCTGGCGTCGGTGGAGGCAGGCCCATGAAGCAGCCCACCGTCGTGCTCTTCGACGTCGACGGCACGTTGGTGTCGACCGGCGGCGCCGGCCGGCGAGCGATCGACCGCACGTTCGACGAGCGCTTCGGGCGCCCCGACGCCTGCAGCCACTTCTCGTTCGACGGCATGACGGACTTCGCGATCTTCCGGCTGGGGCTCGAGGCGATCGGCCAGCCCGCCAGCGTGCCGCTCATCGAGGCGCTCGTCCTGCGCTACCTCGCCGTGCTGCACGAGGAGGTTCAGGCGACGCCCGACGAGCGCTACGTCGTGCACGCCGGCATGCGCGAGGCCGTGAACGCCTGCCACGCCGCGGCTTTCGCCGTCGGGCTGGGCACCGGCAACGTGCGCGGCGGCGCGATCGCCAAGCTGGCGCGCGCTGGTTTGGCAGACGCGTTCGCCTTCGGTGGCTTCGGTGACGATCACGAGCAGCGCGCCGAGCTGATCCGCGTGGGCGCCGAGCGCGGGTGTGAGCGCCTGGGCCTGCCGCGCACGCAGGTCCGCGTCGTGGTGATCGGCGACACGCCCAAGGACGACGCGGCGGCGCAGGCGATCGGCGCGCAGTCGATCGGCGTCGCGACCGGCGCGTACTCCGTCGAGCAGCTGCGAGCCTGCGGGGCCAGCGAGGCGTTCGAAGATCTGGCGCGGCCCGGCGCGCTCGCGGCGCTCCTCGGCGACCGTTGAGGGCGGCACGGAAGTCAGCGCTCCGCTGTGCTGGCGACGTTCAAGGAGCGGGTCACCGCGCGCTGGCGCCCCATGAACCGCGGCGCTCGAAGCGCCCTCACCTGCCGGCCAGCGGCTTGACCAGCGCTTCGAGGAACACCTCAGGGAGCCGGTCGAGATCTCCCTCGGGCGCGCGCACGTAGCCCAGCGCCTCGTACAGCCCGCGCACCCCCACGGCGCCACGGCGCACGTGCAGGCAGACGGTTCGAGCGCCGAGCGCCTCCGCGCGGGCCTCCGCCACGCCGACGAGCGCACGCGAGAGCCCAGTCCCTCGGTGGCTCGAGGCGACGGCCAGGTGCCGAAGATCCGCGGCGCCCTCGAGCCACGCCTCCGTCCCCTTCGCCCCGGGCGCCCAGAGCGCGACGGTCCCCACGATCCGCCCGCCGTCATCGGCGACCCACACGTCCGCCGCCGCGCGCTTACCGGCCACGTCGCGCAGGTGAGCCTTCCGCGCCTCGCCGTACACGACGTCAGGCAGCTTGCGCGCGTACTGCTCCAAGAACGCCGTCACCAACAGCTCGCCCACTTGGCCATCGTCAGCGGGCTGCGCGGGACGGATCGTCGGGCCGCTCGAGTTCGTTGCTTCCACGGTGCGCCGCGCTGTAGCCCAAGGCCACGGTGGACGTCGCGCACCCGCTGGGTTTGAGTCCGCCGCGCCTCATCATGAAGCTCCTCGATCCGTCGATCCCCCGGCTCACCCCAACGGCCCAGCACTGACGTGGCCGCGCCGACGACCTTCAGCTGCGTGGTGGACACCGACGATCGGCTCGCGGTCGAGCGCTTCCTGGGCGCCCGCCTGACCGCGTGGAAGCCGACCTCTGTCCTCGACCTGCTCCGCACCGGCTGCGTGCGAGTCGCCGACCGCGTCGCACGACCCGGCCGCAAGCTGTGGCGAGGAGACCTCATCGAGGTCACCTTCCCACCCGCGGCCAAGGTCAACGGCGCCGACGGCGTGCCGCCGCTGCCGATCCTCTTCGAAGACGAAGGGCTCATCGTCGTCGACAAGCCCGCCGGCCTCGCCGTGGAGCACGAAGGCGTCTACCCCCGCGCGCAGGCCCCCAAGGGCCGCTCCGTCGTCACCGCGCTCGTCGCCCAAGGCATCCGCGCGGCCGTCGGCGGGTACGCCGCGCCGGGCGTCGCGCACCGGCTCGACACGGAGACCAGCGGCGTGCTGGCCCTGGCCAAGACCGATCAAGGCCTCGACTTCCTCCTCCGCGCGTTCGCGGACAAGCGCACCACCAAGCAGTACGCCGCCCTCGTGCTGGGCGCGCCGCCGCAGAGCGCGAGCCTCGACACGCCGTACGCCAAGGACCCCACAGACGGTCGCAAGTGGACGACCACCGTCGACTCGCCCAAGCGCGCCCGGCTGAGCTTCACCGCGCGCCGCCGCTTCCCGACCGCCAGTGAGCTCGAGGTGCTCCTCGACACCGGCCGCACCCACCAGATCCGCGTGCAGCTCGCCGAAGCCGGCTTCCCGGTGCTGGGCGATCCGACGTACGGCACCACCTCACCGCTCATCGCCCGCCAGGCGCTGCACGCGGAGCGGCTGACGGTGGTGGGCGAAGACGGCGCGATCCGCCTCGACGTGCGCGCTGCGCCACCTTCCGACTACCAGCGCGCCGCGACCGAACTCTGCTAAGCCGCCGCGCCGCGATGACGACGCTCGACGCTTTCGACACCGTGGCCTGGTCGGAGACCTTCGCTGAGCGGCTCGACGCCGCCGCCCTGGAGCTGGGCAAGAAGCAGGGCTTCAAGGACGAGAAGGACTGGCTCACCCAGGCCCAGCGCAAGGTCGCCGAGGCCCGCGAAGGTCTAGGCCCGCTGGGCAGCACGCTCTTGCGCCTACCGGAGCTCGAGCCCGTGCGCGAAGAGCACGCCCGCACGCTCCAAGGGGAAGCCGTCGACGCGGTGGAGCGCCTCCAGGCGGGCATCACCTTCCACGCGGGCAGCCGCGCGCCTTTGCTCGAGGCGCTCTACGGGAAGCTCAAGCTGCCGCTCCTGCGCCGGTGTGACGCGGAGGACTTCGAACGCTTCTGCGCCGACTTCGAGAAGAAGCTCGGCAGCAGCTACGCCAAGCGCATGCTGTCGGACCCGGGCTTCGCCTTCGCCCAGCCGGTCATCGAGCAGGCCCACAAGAGCTTCGCGGCCTGGCGCGGTGCGTTCTCGAGTGAGCCGTTGCCCGAAGGCGACGCGCAGGCGCTGCGTGAAGAGTTGCTGGCGCGCGCGCGCAAGCTCGAGCAGCCCCTCAAGCAGGCGCGGCTGCTCGCCGAAGCCGCGCTCTGCCCGCTCAAGGACGCCTTCGAGAACAGCGGGCTGGGCCAGCGCCCCAAGCGGCGCTCTCCGAAGCCCGCGGTGACGCAATTGGACGAGGACGGAGCCGAGCACTCAACCGAGCCGGCCGACGACGAAGAGACGCCGAACGTCGACGCCGCGCCGGAGCCCGAGGCTGCCGAAGCCGAAGCACCGCCGCCGCCCGCGAAGCCCGAGGCCAAAGCGCCCAGAGCCAAGCGCGCCAAGGCGACCCCGTAAGCGGTCGGCCATGGCGCAGCCGCTCCCCATCGACCCAGTGCTGCCTGAGGTGATCGCCGCGCTGCGGCGCCGCGAGGCCCTGGTGCTGGAAGCGCCACCGGGAGCCGGCAAGACGACGCGGGTGCCGCGGGCGCTCTGGGAAGCGGGGCTCACCAGCCAGGAGATCGTCGTGCTCCAGCCCCGTCGGCTGGCCACGCGGCTGGCGGCGGCGCGGGTAGCGGACGAGCTGGGCAGCGCGCTGGGCGGGCTGGTCGGCTACCAGGTGCGCTTCGAAGACGTCACGAGCGCGCAGACGCGGCTGCGCTTCCTCACCGAAGGCCTGCTCACCCGGCGCCTCGTCACCGATCCGACGCTGCGCGGCGTGGGCGTGGTGGTGCTCGACGAGTTCCACGAGCGGCACCTGGCGACGGACCTGGCGCTGGGCATGCTCCGCCGGCTCCAGCGCACCAGCCGGCCGGATCTGAAGCTGGTGGTCATGTCGGCCACGCTCGACGCCGAGCCGATCGCCGCCTGGCTGAGCGACGCGCCGCGGCTGCGCAGCGAGGGCAAGCGCTTCGACGTGGCGCTGGACTACCTCGAGAAGGAAGACGAGCGACCGCTCGAACAGCAAGTGCTGGCGGCGCTCAAGCGGCTGGTGCAGGCCGGGCTCGACGGGCACGTGCTGGTCTTTCTCCCTGGGGCCGCGGAGATCCGCCGGGCGCAGGACACCTGCCAGGACTTCGCGCAGCGGCACGGGCTCGACGTGTACGTGCTGCACGGCGATCTGCCGCCCGCGGAGCAAGATCGCGCGCTGCGCCCCTCGAGCCGCAAGAAGTTGATCCTCTCGACCAACGTCGCCGAGACGAGCGTCACCATCGACGGGATCGCCGCGGTGATCGACTCGGGGCTGGCGCGGGTGGCGACACACTCGCCTTGGAGCGGACTGGCGGGGCTCAAGGTCGCCAAGGTGTCCAAGTCGTCGGCGATTCAACGTGCGGGCCGCGCCGGGCGAACGCGCGCCGGCACCTGCGTGCGGCTGTACACGCGCGCGGACTTCGAAGGCCGCCCGCAGGCCGACGCGCCGGAGCTGAAGCGGCTGGAGTTGAGCGAGGCGCTGTTGAGCCTGCGCGCGCTGGGCGTGGACGACGTGAAGGGCTTCGAGTTCTTCGAGCCGCCGAGCGCCGCGGCGATCGACGCGGGGAAGCAGCTGCTGGCGCGGCTCGGGGCGACCGACGCGACGGGCGCGCTGACGCCCACGGGGAAGGCGCTGCTCTCGCTGCCGGTGGGCCCTCGGCTGGGGCGGGTGATCGTCGAGGCGGAGGGGCGCGGCTACGGGCTTGCGGGCGCGCACGTGGCGGCGCTCTTGGGAGAGCGCGACCTGCGACTGGAGACGCGGACGAAGTTCGGCGACGCGCGGGGCGATCGCGGCACGTCCGGCCCTTCTGACGTGCTGGAGCTGTACGAGCGCTACGAGCACGCGCAGGCCGCCGGCGCGCGGGCGGCGAACGTCGACGAGCGCGCGGTGAGCAACGTGAGCAAGGTCGTCGGGCAGCTCAAGCGGCACCTGCGCCAGCAAGGGAAGTCGGCGAGCGGGCCCGAGCGAGACCAGGTGTTGTCCCAAGCGCTGCTGGCGGGCTTCGCGGATCGCGTCGCCAAGCGGCGGCGGCCGAAGAGCCCGGAGCTCGTGTTCGCGGCGGGCGGCGCCGGCACGCTCGACACGACGTCGGTGGTGCACGAGGCGGACTGGGTCGTCGCCGTCGACGCCGAGGAGCGCCGCGGCCAGGTGATCGTTCGGCTCGCCAGCGCGATCGAGCCCGAGTGGCTGCTCGACACCGGAGGCCTGCCGCTGACCGACGAGGCCGGCCTCGAGTGGAGCGCGAGCGGCAAGCGCGTGGAGCAGGTCAGCCGCCTGTCCTACGGCGCGCTGTCGATCGAAGAGACGCGGCGGCCGGCGGAGCCTTCGGAGCAGGCCTCGGCGATGTTGGCGGCGCAGGCGAAGGCGCAGGGCCTGGCCAGCTTCATCGCTCCGGACGTGCTGGCTACCTGGTGCTGTCGGGTGGAGAGCGTGCGCTCCGGCTTCCCCGAGGCGGGGCTCCCGGCGCCGGACCAAGCGTTCCTCGAGGGCGTGCTGACGCAGGCGTGTGAGGGGCTGCGCTCGTTCAAGGAGCTCGAGGAGGTGAGTCTGCTGACGTTCCTGGACGCGGCGTTGGGCCCGAGCGCTCGGCTCGTCGGCCAGCACGCCCCAGAGCGGATCGCGCTGCCGTCGGGCCGCACGGTGAAGGTGAACTACGAGGCGGGCAAGCCGCCGTGGATCGAGTCGAGGCTCCAGGACTTCTTCGGCATGCTCAAAGGGCCGGCGATCGGCCGAGCGCCGCTGGTGCTGCACCTGCTCGCGCCGAACCAACGCGCCGTGCAGGTGACGACGGACCTGTCGGGGTTCTGGGAGCGGCACTACCCGGCGATCCGCAGGGAGCTGATGCGGCAGTACCCCAAGCACGCCTGGCCGGAAGATCCGAAGACGGCGACGCCGCCGGCGCCGAGGCCTCCGCGGCGCTGAAGCGCTTGGTCGAGGAGCCACGCACGGCGAGGTGCACGCGAGCGGCGGCGCTGTTACGTCGGGACACGCATGCAAGTCGTCACCGACGAGCCGACGTTCGACGCCCTCATCAACCCTCCGGACGACACGCTGGTCGTCGCGTACTTCTGGGGACCGGACTGCCCCAACTGTGAAGTGTTCGCGGCGGACGTGCCGAACGTGTTGCCGTTGCTCCCCGCTGGCACGCGCGTGCTCAAGGTGAACGCGTACGAGCAGCCGGAGCTCGCGCGGCGCTTCGGGTTGTTCGGCGTGCCCGCGTTCGTGCTGTTCAAGGGTGGGCGCAAGCTGGGGATGATGCGGCAGTACTACGGGCGGCAATACTTCATCGACGTGGTGACCGAGCAGGCGGCGGGCGTGGGCGCGACGCGCAGCGACGGGGAGTAGCGGCACTCAGGCGCAGTAGCCCGTCCTCAGCAGCTGCAGGCTGCACTCCCAGCTCATGCGGGGAGCTACGGCGGTCGATCCGTTCGAGAGCCACCGGACCGTGCGCGCGAGCCGCCCGCTGCTGAGCGCTCCCCGTTGGACGCCGAGCGGGTGCGGCTGTGGGAGTTTGCTTCCAGCACCGACCGTCGCGGGCCGCTGACGCTCCGCCGCAGCGCAGTGAAGGCGCAACAGCTCAGCCCAGCGCACAGCGGATCTTGTCGCGCAGCAACGCGAGCGACGGCACGGCGTGGAGCACGCAGTCACGGGAAGCGCGCTCGGCCGCGTAGGCGGCCTTTCGCAGCACGATGTCCCGCTCGGCCAGCTTCTTGCGTCGAGCACGCGCCAACGTCTGCGGGTCGAGCCCGGGCACGCACTCCGCCACCGCGTCGATGACGGTCTCGCAGTTCTCGACCAGCAGCACGACGGCCGTCCGATCTCCAGCTGAGGGCAGCGCGCGCACAGCTCTGACGACGTCACCTGGCGTGGCAACGGAAGGGACGATGTTCGCCAGCTTCAGCTGCTGCTCAACGGTCGGCTGCGATCGAATTCTGTCCGCATCCAACAGTGCGACCACCCAGGCGCCATCGACGGAGCCCAGTTCCTTCAGCACGTGCGAGTTCGAGTTCCGCGGGATCGCTTCAACTTCCTTGTTGAGGTCCCAGACTGGCCTCTTGGTTTCATCTCCAACGCAGGCCATCACCAACTCGTGCAGCCCCATCGGGTCCGCGCCTCTCCGGCTGTCTTCGTAGAGCACGCGGACCTTGACGACGCCGCTCATAGCCCTGCCCCAAAGACGCTCTTCTGGTGCCCGGCGGCGCGCGCGTCACCCAGCCCGGCGTACACGTCGAGCCAGGTCTTCAAGGCCTCCTCGTTCGGTCGCCTGACCTGGGTCGCGTGGCTTTCAGTCAACTCGAGCAGCAGCACCGACCTGGCCGGATCAGGAAGCGCGTCGAGGAGCCGATCCGAGTGCGTGAACGCGAGCACCGTCGTCCGCTCGGAGATCGTGTCCAAGAACGCCACGAGCCGGTTGATGAGGCGAGGGTGCAGGTGCGTCTCGAGTTCGTCGAGAACAAGGAGCGAGGTGGGCGCCTCGAGGCGCAGGAGCGCGACGTAGGCCAGGTAGGTGAGCATGCCTTCGGAGAGCGCGAAGGCCGACTCTTGAACCTCGACCCCAAAGCGCTTCAGCGACAGCGCCACCCGACCACCAGCCGGATCGACGCGCGTATTCACGCTCTCAATGTCCGCGCCGAGCCCTAGACGCACGTAGTCCATGGTCGTCTGCCAGTGCTGCTCGGACTTGTCGTTCCGCAGAGCGAAGTAGCAATTGGCGAGGTTCTCCGCGCCAAAGCCCAGGCGCCCCGCGGGCTGTAAGAGCACCGAGTCGCGCATGCTCGGCTCTGCCCGAAGCAACCGACTCGCCCAGCGAGGAACCGTGGACAGCGGCAAGTGCACTTCAATGGAAGTGAGCGCGTTCACGAGCCGTGGAAAGGCTGGCTGCTCGTGTGGGCGGCCCCGAAAGCCCGCAATGACGGTGGTATTCGGAGCCACCTCGAACTGATCGCTCTTGCCCGTCTTGGTGTCGAAGACGCGGGCTACGTTCGCGTCGCGATCCAGCACACGAAACGGGCTCGGGCCCTTTCCATTGTGAAGGCTGACCCGTTCGCGCGAGACAGCCAAGCCGCCGCTCCCCATGTCCCGAATCTCGAGCTCGTAGTCCAAAGGGTGTCCCGCGTCGCCTTCGCACCGAACGCCCAGCGAGACGGATCGCGCACCCCGACGAAACAGGCCAACCGCGCCCACGTGCTCGGAATACAGCTCACTGACGAAGCCCTCGGCGACGGACCTTCGAAGCAGCCAGCAGGCCTCGACGACACTGCTCTTGCCGCTGCCGTTGCCGCCGATCCCGACGTTCAGTGGACCCAGCTCAATCTCGACCGACTCAAGACAGCGCAGGTTCGAAACCGTGAGCTTGGTAATTCTATCGAGGGCGGGCGGCACGCCCGTGAACAGTAGTCGAACCCTGCGCCCACGCGAGAAGCCGAGTTCTCGAACGCGCGCACCGCCCTCGTCGAGCGCACGAGCATCCTCGTCGAGCCCACGCGCCGACTCGTCGCGGGCACGCACGGCCTCGTCGAGCGCACGATCATCCTCGTCGAGCCCGAGCGCCGCCCTCGTCGCGCCCACGAAACGCCCTCGTCGGCCCCACGAACCGACTCGACGCGCCGCCCCACCGGCTCGTCGACCCCACGGACCGTCCTCGTCGACCCCACGGACCGTCCTCGTCGAGCCCACGCACCGGCCTCGTCGAGGCCACGCACCCGCCTCGACGAGCCCACGAAGCGGCTTCGTCGACCCGACGGACCCGTTGAGCGAGCCCCCCAAGCGCTCTGGGCAAGCCCACAAAGCGCCTGGGCAAGCCCACAAAGCGCTCTGGGCAAGCCCACAAAGCGCTCTGGGCAAGCCCACAAAGCGCTCTGGGCAAGCCCACAAAGCGCCCTGGGCAAGCCCACAAAGCGCCCTGGGCAAGCCCACAAAGCGCTCTGGGCAAGCATGCCTACACCTCACACCGCTCGTCGTTTCAGCCCCTTGCCCCACAGCTCGCATTCGCCGCGCCCGAAAACTCGACTCCGCACCAACCCTTGCCACACTTCATCCCACACACCCCCACCCCGGAGACCTCCTCATGCGCGAACGCCGAGCCAACCGAACCACCAACCGCAAGGACGCGCTGGCGTACCTGCTGGCCAAGCGAGCGAAGGAGCGCGGCAGCCAGGCGTTGGTGGTGGGGACGCACGACGGGCTGGTGGTCGCCTCGCCGCCGGGCTTCGACGGCGATCTGGCCGCGGCGTTCGGAGCGAGCCGCGCGCTGGGCCGCAGCAAGAAGAGCGTGCTCAACATGGACGCGGCGACCATGGAGTTCGAAGGCGAGACGCTCGTCATCACCGCCATCGGCGGGCCGCCGCTGGGCTCGGGTGAGCTGAGCCACGACGTCGGCCGGATCCTCCGCGCCGCCTGACGGCCCGCTCTCGCACCGCACCTTCGAGGCCGACGCGCGGCGAAACCCAGGCTACCGTTCGCCGCCGTTCATGGACGAGCTCAAGCCGCTGGGCCTCGGAGAGCTGATCGACCGCTCCGTCACGCTGTTCCGCACGCACTGGCGAGCGCTCTTCGCGATCGCCCTCCCGCTCAACCTCATCCAGTTCGTCGTCTTCCTGACGTACGAGATCGTCGGCCGGCTCGCCTTCCCCGCGATCCGCAACCCGCAGAAGCTCACCGCGCTGATGAAGACCGATCCCGGCGCGGTCGCGCTGCAGGCGGCCATCGGCTACCCGAGCCTGGCGCTGGTCGTCTTCCTCACGGTCGCGCTCGTCAGCGTCGGCCACCTCCGCCAAGCGCACTACCTGGCCCCGCACACGCTGGGAGGCGCGCCGATCTCGCTGGGTGCTTCGTGGCTGGCCACCCGGAGCCAGCTCGGCACCATGCTCGGCGTGCTGCTGCTGTCGCTGGGCTGGGGCGCGCTGTTCTGTCTGCTCGCCTCCGTCGTCCCCGCGGGCATGCTCGTCGGCAGCGCGTTCCTCGCCTCTGCCGGCAGCCGGGTCCTCGGCGTGGGGCTCGGCGTCGCGGGCGCGGTGCTCTGGGGCCTCGCGCTCCTCGTCGTCGGGCTCTGGTACCTGGTGCGCTTCTTCACCAGCTCGGCCGTCGTCGCGCTGGACGGGCTGGGCGTGTGGAAGAGCTTTCAGCGCTGCCGCGACTTCGCGCGCGGTCGCGTCGAGCCGGGCGCGGTGGGGCTGGTCGCCCTTCGCGTCACGGTGCTGATCACCATCGCCTGGACCGCGGTGACGGTCGTCACCTTGACCGGCGGGGCGCCGTCCTTCGTGCTCAAGGTCGTCTACGGCAACCTGCTCAGCCCCTCCGAGACCAACCTCGACGCCGTGCCGCTCTGGGCGCAGGTGCCCGCGGACTTGCTTCAGTACGTCGTGCTCGCCGCCGTGACGCCGCTGCTCGGCGTGGTGCAGCTGCTCCACTACGTCGATCTGCGCGTGCGCCGCGAAGGCCTGGACCTGCTCCAGCGCCTGGCCCCCAAAGCCCCATGAGCGCGCCGGATCCAGCCGCCCTCGAGGCGATCTACGCCCGGCCTCGCTACGAAGGCGCGAAGGACGCGGCCGGCGATCAGCTCGACGTGCTCCTCGAGAAGCTGGCGGAGTGGCTGCGCGCGCTGTTCGAAACCGAGGGCGCGGCGAGCTTCTCCAACTGGACCCGCGTCGCGGTGCTAGCCGTCGGCGCGGCGCTGGCGGCGGTGGTGGTGTGGCGCTTCGTGGTGGCCCGGGCGCGCGCGAAGGGCCCCGCGGCGTCCACCGACGCGTCGCGCCTGTCGCAGGGCCCTGCCCTCGACGACCCCCAGGCCCACTTGGCGCGCGGGCAGGCGCTGCTGGGCGTGGAGCCCCGGGCTGCGCTGAGAGAGGGCTTGCTGGCCACGCTCTCGTCCCTGGAGCGCCGCCGCTTGGCTCGGCTGGGCCGCGCGACGACGAACGCGGAGGTGGCGCGGGCGGTGCCGAGCCGCGGCGGAAGCCCGGAGCTGGGCGCGCGGATCGAAGCGCTCACCGGCTGGTACGACCGCACGTACTACGCGCTCGCGCAGGTCTCGGCGGACGAGGCCCGTCGTTTCCTCGACGACGTCGAGCAGCTCGTGGGCCACCTCGAGGCGCCGAAGTGAGCCGCGGCAGCCGGCTGTCGGTGGGCCTCATCGTCACGGCGCTGGTGCTCGGCCTCGTCGGCAGCAGCGGTCGGAGCCAGTCGCCGATCCCTTCTGCGAACAACCCCGGGCCCAAGGGCGTGGAGATCGCCCGCGTGTGGCTCGAAGAGGCGGGGGTGCCGGTCACCGTGGGCCACGCGCCGCTGACGGAGCTGCCGCAGGCCGTTCGCGCCCTGGTATTGCCAGCGCCGGCGACTCGGCCGATCGAGCGAGAAGAAGCCGACGCGGTGCGCGACTTCGTCGAGAGCGGCGGCACCGTGCTGTACCTGGTCGATCGCGAAGTGATGGGCGGTCCGCTGGACACCGCGCTGGGGCTGCGCCGGGGCCCCACGCTCCCCGTCACCAACGCGCTCGACGGACACGAGGCCACGCTCACGCTCGCCGAGGGAGTCGCGAAAGGAGCCCGGACGCTCAGTGTGTCGACGCTGCGCACGGTGCAGCTCGGCGAGGACGTATCGGGCGAAGCCCTCAGCGAGCCCAAGGCGCTGTGGCGGGTGTACTGGGGCGACGGCACGGTCTTCGTCGCCGCCGGCGCCGATCTGCTCGAGAACGCCCGCTTCCACCGCGCGGACAACGCTCGCTTCCTCGCGGCGATCGTCGGCGGGGGCCCGGTGTGGTTCGACGAGTACCACCACCAGGCGGCCGGCCCGACGCCGCTGGGGCGCAGCCTGTGGGCGATCGCCGCGCAGCTCGGGCTCGTGTTCCTGCTGGTGCTCTTCGGCGTCGGGCGGAGGCTGGGCCCCGCGCGCCCTCCCCTCGCCGTCGTGCACCGCTCGGCGCTCGAGTACGTCGACGCGTTCGCCGCGCTCACCCACCGCGCCAAGATCGACGTGGAGCTGGTGGAGGACGTGCGCCGCCGCCGCCTCGCGGACTGGTCGCGCCGGTTCGGCCTGCCACCGGAGCTGTCGACGCAGGAGCTCGCTGAGCGCCTCGCCCCACACCTGCGCTGTCCGGCGCAGACGATCGTCCAGGCCCTCGGCCAGACCGAGCTGCCCGCGCTGCTCACCGCGCTCGATGCGCTGGAAGCCCCGCGGCCGGCGCCGGCCACAGCCCGGGCGGGACGAGCATGACGCCCGAGTTCCATTCCCACCCGCGCAGCGGCTGCTCGGTGATCGCGCTCTTCGAGTTGGGATCTTCTTCCCAGTGGAAGTCGGCGACCTTCCCGTGGCGCCCCACGAAGGTGTGCATGCCGCCCTTGGCGAGGCCGAAATAGAACGGCACCTGCTCGAGCTGCCGCAGGCCGGAGCGGTCCTCGACGGTCTTGGGGCTGCCCTTCCCCGACGGCTTGAAGTTGAGCACCGTGCCGTCGACGCGCAGGCCGTAGTACGGGTTCCCGCGCTGCGCTTGGGCGGCGGTGAAGCGGTGCTCGGCCAGGCCGTCGTTTGGGTTGGCGGCGTCGGGGTTCCAGTAGATCGCGCTCCACCCGTCCTTCTGGAGTTCCTTGGCCAGCTCGGTGCCCTTCATGCCCGACCGGCGCACCACGCCGACGATCTCCTGCCAGCGCGCCGACTGCCCGGCCGCCGCGTACGCCCCGCCGACCACCTCCATCGCCCACTCGATGCAGTTCGATTGCCGCGGAGGGGCAGGCGTGGCGCGCACCGCCGACAGCGCCGGGTTCGAAAGGAAGCGCCGCTGGTCCTCCGGGCTGAGCGCGGAGAAGCCGGGCGAGTGCTGGGCGGCCCAGGCGTGCTTCTGCTCGGGGGTGAACTGGTCCCACCGCTTGGCGTGCTGCTTGAGCCAGGCGGCCCGCTGCTCGGGGCGCAGCGCTCGGTACTCGGAGTCGCTGCCGAAGTAGGTCCCGACGCCGGTCTTGGCGATCGCCGCGAGGTGCCCTCGAACGCTGGCGTCCAGCGCCCGATTGCCCCCCTGCGCGAGCCGTTGCCCCAGGCTCGTCGGCGCGCCCGGCTGCAGGCCGACCGCGGCGCTGCCCTTGGTGGTGGCGGGCGCAAGCGTGCGAATTGGCGGCGGCAGCATCGTCATGGCGCGCGTGGGTCGTCCTCACGGGGGGACACCGTCGGGTGGCTGGAGTCGCAGCCATTTCGGCACGCTCGAGGCGCGGGACCTCGCGCAGCTTCTGCGCGGCGGCGCGCTGTTCCGACGAAGTGATGACACGCCCGAGGGCGAGGAACGTTGAAGCCCCCAGGCGACGCCGGTACAAGTCGGACGTTCTTCGCCGTGTCGCAGCCAGCCGCCATCGAAGTCGTCGACGTCAGCAAGCGCTTCGGGCCTCGCTGGGCGGTGGCGCGCCTGACCTTCACCTTGGCGACCGGGCGAGCGCTCCTGCTGACCGGACACAACGGCTCGGGGAAGACGACGCTGCTGCGCATGCTGGCCACCGCGACCTTCCCCACGGCCGGCCACATTCGGCTCTTCGGCCAAGAGACGCGGGCGGAGCGGGCGGCCTTGAGGGACGAGGTGGCGCTGCTGTCCCACGCGTCCTTCCTCTACGAAGACCTGTCCGCCGAGCAGAACCTCACGCTGGTGGCGCGGCTGCGCGGCGTGCCCCAGGCGAAGGCGGCCGTCGCGGCGCTCCTGGACAAGGTTGGCCTCACGACGCGATCCGACAGCCCGGCCCGGCACTTCTCGGCGGGCATGCGCAAGCGCCTGGCGATCGCCCGGCTGTTGCTCAAGCGGCCCAAGCTGGCGCTGCTCGACGAGCCTTTTGGCGAGCTCGATCCCGCCGGCATTCGGCAAATGGAGGCCCTCATTCGCGAGCTCAAGGACGGCGGCACCGGCGTGGTGTTGGCGACCCACCTGGTGGAGCAGGGCCAGAGCCTGACGGACGAGCGGCTGCACCTGGAGAACGGCCGCGCCGTGGGAGCGCAGGCATGAGCGGCCACCCGAAGATCCTCGCCGGGGCGTTCGAGGTGCTCCGCAAGGACCTGCTGATCGAGTGGCGCACGCGCGCCCGGCTCAACGCGCTGATCTTCTTCTCGCTGGCCACGCTGCTGCTGTTCAGCTTCGCGCTGGGGCCGGACAGCGAGCTGCTGCGCAAGAACGCCGCCGGCTACTACTGGCTGGGCATTCTCATGGCGTCGGTGCTGTCGCTGGGCGAGAGCTTCCGCATCGAGACCGAGAACCTGGCGCTCGACGGGCTGCGGCTCATCCCCACCGATCCACGCGCGGTCTTCTTGGGTAAGGCGTTCGGCAACGCGGTCATGTTGTGGCTGCTGTCGCTGATCGTCCTGCCGGTGATGGTGGCGCTCTACGACGTGACGATCCGCGAAGGGGTGGCGCAGCTCGCGGGGCTGCTGTTCTTGGGGTGCCTGGGCATCTCCGCGCCGGGCACGGTGTACGCGGCCATCGCCTCCAACGCCCGCGCCCGCGACGTGCTGTTGCCGCTGCTGCTCTTCCCGGTGCTGCTGCCGAGCCTGCTGGCGTCGGTGAAGGCCACCGGCCTCATCTTCGAAGGTGATCCGATGCTGCAGCTGCGCTCATGGGTGGGGCTCTTGGCGAGCTTCAACGTGCTCTATTGGGGCTTGGGGTTCGTGCTGTTCCCGAAGATCATCGAGGACGACTAAAGGACGGTCCGCATGCGCCACTGGACACTCACCTACTCGTCGCAGACGCAAGCGCTGCTCTGGCTGCCGATGATCCTCCTGGCGCTGGTGCTCGCGCTGATCGGCGTGCACGTGTTCGACCCCAAGGCGCGGCGCTGGACGTGGAAGGCGCTGGCGGTCATCGGCGTGGGCATGGCGGTGGGGCAGCCGTTCCTGGCGCTCAGCTGGGTGCCGCCGGAGAAGTACATGGGCGACACCGGGCGGATCCTCTACGTGCACGTCCCCCAGGTGTGGATGGCGCTCATCGCGCTGACCCTGAACTTCGGGGCGTCGCTGGCGTTCTTGCTCAAGAAGAGCTGGGTGTCCGACGCGCTGGCCGAAGCGAGCGCCGAGGTGGGCGTGCTGTTCGGCGCGGTGGGCGTGACGCTGGGCGCGCTGTGGGCCAAGCCGACCTGGGGCGCGTACTGGACGTGGGACGCGCGGCTGACGACGGCGGCGATCCTCCTGGTCGTGTACTCGGGCTACCTCGCGCTGCGGAAGTTCATCGAGGACCCGGAGAAGCGCGCGACCTGGTCCGCGGTGGTCGGCATCTTCGCGGCGGTCGACATTCCGGTGCTGTGGTTCAGCGTGAAGTGGTGGCGGTCCATGCACCAGACGCAGTCCAACCCGTCCACCGTCGACCCCTTGATGACGGCGGTGCTGCGCTACTCGGCGACGGCCTTCCTCGCGCTGCTCGCGGTGTTCATCTACCAGCGCTTCCTGGTCGCCTCGGCGAAGCGCAACGAAGAGGTCGCGCTGCCCGAAGCGCTCCCGGCCGTCGGAGGCACGCCATGAACTTTCCAAGCCCGATCCTCGCCGCGGACTACGTCGGCCATGTCGTCGGAGGCTGGGAATACGTGCAGGGCGCCTACGGGCTGACCTTGGTGGCGCTGCTGGCCTACGGTGCGTATCTGTTCAACGCACGAAAGGACCGCTCATGAGCCCCGACAACCGGAACCGCCTGATCGCCGTCGGAGCGCTGCTGGTGGCGGGCGCGGCGCTCGCGTTCATCGCCTTCGGGCAGATCGGCGACAACCTCGTCTACTACTGGAGCCCCGGCGAGCTGCTGGCCCAGGGCGACAAGGCGTACGGCCCGACGATTCGGCTGGGCGGCATGGTGGTCCCCGGCTCGATTCAGTGGAACGAGGCGCACACCGGCCTGACCTTCGAGGTGGGCGACGATCATTCGGCGACCGCGAAGAAGGTGAAGGTGCAGTGTGATCAGGTCCCCCCGCAGATGTTCCGCGAGAAGATCGGCGTGGTGGTGGAAGGGACCTACGACGCTTCGCACTTCTTCAAGACCAGCCGGCTCATGGTGAACCACAGCAACGAGTACAAGCCGCCCAAGGAAGGTGAAGACCCGAAGCAGTGGATGAAGTCGCTCGCCGAAGAGCAGCAGGCGCAGCGCTGAGCGGGGCGTCCCCACCCCGCCCGTGGTCGACTACCGGAAGTTCCTGGGTACGCAGGCGACGACCGTCGCGCCCTTCTTGGGGGCCGCGCGCATCTCGCTGGGCGACCGGAGCGTGTTGCTCGACGAGCCCCCGACGGTGGAAGGCTGGTACTCGGTGCGCGTCTCCGGCCGGACCGCGACGATCGTCGGCCCCGCGGAGCCGCCCAGCCTCGACGCGCTGCCAGCGGTGCGCGGCTGGTTCTTCGACGGGCGGCTGTTCCTCGAAGGGGCGCGCAGCGAGCCGCTCTGGCTGTTGGGCGCGGAGGAACCAGCAGCCTTCGGCGCCGTGCGTGCGCGCCGCTGGCCGTCGGGAGAGCTGCTGTTCGACGGGCTCGAGTTCGAGAGCGAGGCGGAAGGCGCCGTCCGCGCCGCGGTCGGGGGCGGCGAGGCGCTGGCGGCGATCAAGGGTGTCCCCGCTGGACTGCGGGCCGCGGCCGGCTTCGCGCTGGTGCAGCGCCGCGGTCGAGAGCTGAACGTGCCCTTCGCGTTCGCCGAGGTGCGCGCCGCGCTCGGGACGATCGCGCAGGGAGGTGCGGAGGCCGCGAGCACGGCGCTCAGGGCGCTCGAGGCGGAGCGGATCCAGGCGCGCCGGGAAGAAGCCGAGCAGCGCGCGCGGCTGGCCCAGGCCCAGCTGGCTCAGGAGCTCGAGGCGTCGCGGCAGGAGCAGATCCGCGCCGCCCAAGCCGTGGGCGACGACATGCGCCGCGCGGCCCAGCGCGCTGCCGGCAACCCTCGCTACCGCGCCGAGCTCGCCCTGTTCAACGCCGGCGCCCAGCTCGAGACGCTGCGCCGACTCGGGCGTGAGCAGCTGGAGCTCGTCTTCCGCTTTCGGGGGGAGCGCTTCATCTGCCTCGTGCACGAGTACACCCTGCGGGTGCTGGATGCGGGCGTCTGCCTGGGCCACCCACCGCCGGACGAGCAGCTGACGCTCGAGAGCCTGCCCGGCGTCATCAACCAGGCGATGGAGGAAGATCGCCTCGTCATCTTGAGGTTCCCGTGAGGCCGGTCGAGGTGTGCTTCCTCGTGAGTCGGGACGGCGCGGTGCTCTGGGCCGACTTTGGGGACTCCGCGGCGTCGATCCCCGACTCGCGCGCGCGGTGGGAAGCGATCTGGCGGCACCGTGACGCCTTGGCGATCGTGGCGCACAGCCACCCCGTCGGGCCGCGCGCCTTCTCGGAAGAAGATCGAAGCACCATGGACGCGCTCGACGCGGCGCTCGGGCAGCCGTTGGGCTTCGTCGTCGCCGCGCCGGACGGGCTGGCGGTGCGCGGGGTCGACGAGGCGGCGCTGGACGGAGCCTGGTGGATCGCGCTGCTGCGCCGGGCGTCGGGCATGTAGCGCGGCCGCCACGGGTTGCTACGGCGCTGTGGCAGAAAACTTCCCTCGCTCGCGCCGGCCAGTACCTTCCCGCGCCATGCCTGAAATGCCGACGCTGGGTGGCCCGCCGCCCTCGAAGACGCCCATCGCCGCCATCGCCGCTGCCGCCACCGTCGTGGGGCTGCTGGGTGGTGGCCTCTACTGGTTTACGCACCGCGACGGGGCCCCGTCCGACGCCGCCCCCGCGCCGCAGGCCGCCGAAGTGAACCCCGCAGACGCGGGCGTGGCCGTCACCCAGGTGACTGACGTCGCTCCAGCCGCCGCCGCGCCGAGCTCGCCCGACGC
>JALHOS010000031.1 GCA_022842905.1 Myxococcaceae bacterium
CGTCGTCGACGAGGGCCGACGGCTGCTGAGTCCACGCCGCGGCCGAGCGGACCCAGAGCTGCGGCGCGCCCGAGCTCAACCGGACGCGCGCCTTGGGCCCTGCCGTGAGCAGCGCGTCGGCCAGCGCGAAGTCCAGCAGCGTGTCCACGTCGACGCTGCGCTCCGGCGGCATACGCACGCCGCGCGTCACCCCGGCGACGAAGAAGGCGCGGCGAACGCGCAGGAACTCGATCGTGTCGACGTAGACCGCGCCGTTCGCCTCCACCGCGGGCGCGAGCTGCTGGCGCGCGGCGTTCGCTTCCCGCGCCGAGAACAGCGGCTCGAGCACCTCGCCGTCGACCAGCCGAAACGCCTTCTGCGGCGGGTGCGCCGGCGTGCAGACCGTCAGCGCAGAGCCCGTCTGCTGGTGCGCGGCGAAGCACGCGGTGACGTCGCCGAGCGCCCGCAGCGGCGAGGTGGGCTGCAGCAGCACGACGACGTCGTACGTCTCGCCGAGCGCGGCCAAGCGGTCGAGCGCTGCGAGCGTGGTGTCGATGGTGGTCGCCGTGTCCGTCGCCAGCTCAGCGGCTCGAAGGAAGGGGACCGGGGCGCCGGCACGGGCGGCCTCGTCGGCCAGCGCCTGCCCGTCGGTGTCCACCAGCACACGGCCTTCGTGTCCGGACGCGGCGAGGAAGC
This sequence comes from Myxococcaceae bacterium, assembly GCA_022842905.1. Lineage (GTDB taxonomy): Bacteria > Myxococcota > Myxococcia > Myxococcales > Myxococcaceae > JALHOS01. The sequence continues at coordinate 676 of JALHOS010000031.1, forward strand.
GCAGGCCCAGGCGCGCGGCGCGGGCGATCAACGACACACCGCCCACCGGCCGCAGGTTCTTCCCCGGGACGCCCTTGGAGCCAGCCCGAGCGGGAATGTGGACGAGGACGCGCATGCGCGGCGGCGCCTATAGCAGAGGGCTCCGTGCCCGCAGCGCCCCGTCTCATTCACGCTGGAACTGCGTGACGGGCCGGGCACCGTGACGTACCTATTCGGGTGTGTTCACGAGCGCGGCCATGTTGGAGGCGCTGGACCGGGTGGCCGAGCGCTTCCCGGTGGAGGACTGGCGCGCCGACGGGCTGGGGGCCTGGCCGCTGTTCCGCTACGAGATCTGCACCACCAACTTCTACATGTTCACCCACCGTGCGCAGCGGGCCGAGCCGGCGCCGGTGACGCTCGGGACCACGCGGCTGGCGCAGCTGCGCGAGGCGGTGCGGGCGCGGCGCAGCGTGCCTCGCGTCGACCGGAAGGACGCGCCGCTGTGGCGCCAGCGCGACGCGCTCTTCTTCTCGGACGGGGTGTCCTTCAGCAAGCTCGCCGGCGAGTACGTCGAGAAGTTCTGCGATCCGCTGCTGCTGCGGCTCGAGCAGGAGCAGGGCTTGACGGGCGTCCTCGTCACGCCCCTCAACCGCGCGCTCGCGCCTCGCCAGACGCCGTCGGTGCTCGTGCAGCCGCAGCTGGAGGTCGCGCTTCTCGCTGGTGCCGTGTCCGCGCGGGCGCGGCGGCCGGTCGTGTCCCTGCCGGGCTATGACGAAGCGAAGGCGCTCTTGGCCCGCATCGCGCCGGGGTTGGTGGTGCCCAGCGCGCTGAAGCTGTTCCGCAACGCGCACATTTCGAAGGTGACGTCCCGGCTCTGCGAGGGGTGGCTGCGCCTGGTGCGGCCGCGGGTGGTCTTCCTGGTCGCGTTCTACGGGAACGAGCGCGCCGCGATGCTGCTGGCGTGTCGGCGCCTGGGCATACCCACGGTGGACCTGCAGCACGGGGCGATCAGCGCGGTGCACTTCGCCTACGCGCGGCTCGGGCGGCTGCCCCCGCACGGCTACGAGCTGCTCCCGGACTGGTTTTGGGTCTGGTCCGAGCGCGAGCGGGAGGTCATCGAGCCGTGGGCGGGCAAGGACGGCCCGCACCGCGTGGTGGTCGGAGGCAACCCGTTCATCACCTACTGCCAGGCTCGGCAGGGGCGGGGGCTGGCGGAGGCAGGCCAGGCGCTCGACGAGGCTTTGCGCGCGCACGCGGGCCGCGCGCAGGTGCTCTACAGCGCCAGCGGGTACGAGACCGACGAGCAGCTGCGCACGCTGGTCGCCGTCGTTGGGCAGACAGCCCCGACACATCGCTGGTGGCTGCGCATGCACCCGTCCCGGCCCGAGGCCGCGGAGCGGTTCGCTGCCGCGTTGGTCGACTTCCCCGCGGAGCGCGCGCTGCTGGACCTGGCGAGCCGGCTGCCGCTGCCCGTCTTGTTGTCCGGCATGCAGGCGCACGTGACGGAAGGCTCGTCGACGGCGGAAGAGGCGGCGTTGTTTGGGGTGCCCACCGTGCTCTTCGCCGAGGAGGGCACGACGCAGTTCGCTCCGCTGCTCGAGCGCGGCCAGGCGGTGGCCGTCGCCTCGCTCGGTGACGTGCCTCAGGGGTTGGCCCTGGCCGCGGCGCTCGCGCTGCCGCGGCAGGACTCCGGTCCGGAGAAGGAGCGGGAGGCGCTGGCGCGGCTGTTCGCGGGCTCGCGTCCCACGCAGGGCTGACGTAACAGAGCGTCGTGGTCGCTCGCCTGCTCGCGGTCCTCCGGTCGCCGACGCTCGTCTACCTGGGCGCGTCGGTCCTCGGCCGGCTGGGGGCGATCCTCCTCATCCCGCTGTATACGAAGCGCCTCACGCAGGAAGAGTTCGGTCTGCTTTCGCTCGCCGGCACACTGCAGACCCTCGGCTCGCTGCTCTTCACGTTCGGGCTGACCAGCGCGCTGTCCAAGGTCTACTTCGACACGCCTGCGGGGCAGACCGCCGAAGGCCGCGTCGCCGCCGTGGCGCGGACCATGCTGAGCCTCGCGGGCGGCTGGCTGTTGGTCCTCGGCGCGGCCGTCGCGCTGCTGTGGCCGACGGAGGGCGTGGGCGGCTTCACGCCGCACCGGGTCGTGATGGTGCTGGCCGCCTCTGCGGGCACGGCGGCCTACGCGATCCCCGACGCGTGGTACCGCGCGCGGCGCTTGGCGTGGCAGGCCGCTGGGCTCAACCTGGTGGCCTTCACGCTCAGCGTTGGCTTGTCGCTCTACCTCGTGCTGGATCACGAGCGCGGGCTGGACGGCGCGCTCGAGGCGACGTGCTTCGCGCAGCTGGCGGTGGGCGCGTGGGGCGTGCTGTTCACCCTGCGGCTCGGTGAGCCGGATCGCGCCGGCTTGTCGCTGCGCGAGCTGCTGGGCTTCTCGCTGCCGTTCGTGCCGCACTTCCTGGCGAGCTGGGCGTTCAGCGTGGGCGATCGCTGGGCGCTCAAGGGCATTGGCCAAGACGCGCTCCTCGGGTTGTACGCGCTGGGACAGCAGCTCTCGACGCCGATCCCTCTGGTCGCGTCCGCGTTCAACGACGCCGAAGCCGCGAAGCTGGGCCAGACGGTCCGGGACGAGGGCGCGAGCGCGAGCCTTGCTCGGGAGCTGACCCGCGGGGTGCCGCGTTACCTGGCGGTCACCGCGCTCCCATACGTCGCGCTGCTCCTGGCGTGGCCGTTGCTGCGCTGGGGGCTCGGCGAGCGGTTCGAGGCGGGGCTGGTGCTGCTGCCCTTCGTCGGCTTGGCCGCCGTGCTCGAGAGCGCGTACTACCCGCCGGTGAACGTCCTGTTCTACGCGGGCCGCACCGGGTGGATCCCCGTGGTGACGGTGACGTCGGCGGTCATCAGCATCGGGCTGTCGGCAGGGCTGACGTTCGTGTGGGGAATCCCTGGGCTCGTCGCGGCGCGGCTGTCGTCGGCGGTGCTGCGCAGCGCGGTGTGCTGGGGCTTGGCGTGGCGGGCGGTGCGCGGCCTGCGCGCTTGACAGCGCCCGGCACGGCGCACATGTCCCGGCGCTCGCGTGGACCCAGCCCGGCGCTACCTCAGGACCTTCGCCGTCGTGCTCGGCACTGCGCTGCTGGCGATCGCGCTGCTCAACTGGGCCGTCAACCCGTACTCGTATTACCCGAGCGCTTGGCTCCGCCCGCTGACCTGGTCGACGCGCCCGCTGCGGACCGAGGCGCTCTCAGGCTGTCGTGGCGTCGGCGCGCTGATCATCGGATCGAGCCGGTCCATGAAGCTGGCCCCCGCGCAGCTGCAGCGGCTGACTGGGCTGCGTGCGCTCAACGCGTCCGTCGACTCCGCCATGGCCGAGGACTTCCTCGCGCTGCTCCGGCTCGCGAGGGCGGGGTGCGGCGGCAGCGTGAAGGAGGTGGTGCTCGGCATCGACCTCGAGGCCTTCCACGACACCCAAGGGCCTGACGGGCGTATCACCGGTGCGCCTGCGTACTGGGCGCAGCTGCCGTTGCCCGAGCGCCTGCGCTCCGCCGCGGCCGCGACGGAGAAGCTGCTCGCTTGGGAGCAGACCGTGCAGTCCCTGCGTTCGCTGCGCATGCTGCGAGAGCCGCTGCCGACCCCGACCTCCCGCTTCGACGACGACGGCTTCCTCCACTACGTCGCCTGGGAAGCGCAGAAGGCCGACGGCACGTTCAAGCTGGACACGTCCGGCCAGGTGCAGGCCTACCTGTCGAGATTCGCCGGGTTCAAGCACCTGTCGCACCGGCGGCTTGCCGTGCTGCGCACGTTCCTCGAAGAGACCGCCAGCGACGGCGTGCGTGTGCGCGGCTTCGTCACGCCGCTGCACGCCGACGTGCTCGCGGCGCTGCGCAGCCAGCGGGGCTTCGACGCCCTGCGTAGCGAGCTGAACGCGCAGCTGGCCGACTTGCAGCGCGAGTTCCCGCACTTCACCGCCTTCGACGCGTCGGAGGTCAGCGCGTACGGCGGCGCGCCGGACGGCTTCTGGGACGGCGCCCACGTCGACGACGAGAGCTCGGCGCTGCTGCTCGACGGCCTCTACGGACGGAGGGGCGATGCTGTTCAATAGCTACGGCTTCCTCTTCGTCTTTCTCCCGCTCGTGCTGGGCGTGTACTGGTCCCTGAGGCCAGGCGACGGTCGCAAGTGGGTCCTGCTCCTCAGCAGCTACGTCTTCTACGGGGTCTGGAGCTGGAAGTTCGCCGCGCTGATGCTGGCCACCACCAGCGTCGACTACTTCACCGCGCAGTGGTTGCACCGCTCCGCCACGCCGCGCGGGAAGCGCGGGTGGCTGGTGGTTTCCATGGTGTCGAACCTGGGCGTGCTGGCCGCGTTCAAGTACTTCGACTTCTTCGCGCGCTCGGTGAACGCGGTGGCGGGCGAGCCGCTGGTCGGCCTGCTCGACCTGACGCTGCCGATCGGCATCAGCTTCTACACGTTCGAATCCATGAGCTACACGATCGACGTGTACCGCGGTCGTGTGCAGGTGCTGCACCGCTTTCTGGACTACGCGCACTTCGTCACCATGTTCCCGCGGCTCGTGGCGGGCCCGATCGTCCGGTACATCGACCTCGAGCAGCAGCTGAAGGACGCGAAGCCGAAGCTGGAGGCCGCGGTCGTCGTCGAGGCGCTCCAGTTCTTCGTGTTCGGCCTGCTGAAGAAGGTCGTCATCGCGGACCCCATCGCCACCAAGCTGGTGGATCCACTCTTCGCGCAGCATGGAGAGCTGGGGCTGGTGCCGGCGTGGACCGCGGCGCTCGGGTACACCGCGCAGCTGTACTTCGACTTCTCCGGCTACAGCGACATGGCCATGGGTTTGGGCCTGCTCGTCGGCCTGCGGCTCCCGCGCAACTTCAACCTGCCGTACCGCGCGAGCTCCATCAGCGACTTCTGGCGGCGCTGGCACATCAGCCTCTCTACGTGGCTGCGCGACTACCTCTACATTCCGCTGGGCGGGAACCGGCACGGGACGGCGCGCACGTACCTGAACCTGTTCCTGACGATGCTGCTGGGCGGGCTGTGGCACGGCGCCAACTGGACCTTCGTGGTGTGGGGGGCCCTGCACGGTGCAGCGCTCATGGTGGACCACGCCACGCAAGCGCGGCCCAAGCTGCCCGCGGGGCTGGGGCGCCTGCTGACGCTCCTCGTGGTCGTCGTCGGCTGGGTCGTCTTCCGCGCCGAGTCCGTGGGCCAAGCGTGGACGGTCTACCGCGGCATGCTGGGGCTGACCGGTGTGGACGCCGCGTTCGCGCGAGCGCACATGCCGATGCTGGCCTTCCTCGGCGTTGCGCTGGCGCTGTCCGTGGCGCCGGACACGAGCGACGTGAAGCTGCCGGTGCGCCGCGTCGTCGCGGTGCTGATGGCGCTCGCGTTCGCCATAGCCATCACGCGCATGTCCGTCCCGAGTCCGTTTCTGTACTTCCAGTTCTGACCGAGGCCCCCCTGCCGTGGACCCGCAGCTCTACCGCCAGCACGCCGAGCAGGAGGAACAGCACTGGTGGTTCGCCGGCCGTCGGGACGTGATCGCCGCGTGCCTGCGTCGGTGGGTTCCCGAGCGCGGAGGCCGCACGCTGCTCGATGTCGGCTGCGGCACCGGCGGCATGTTGCCGCTGCTCGCCCAGTTCGGCCACGTCACCGGCGTCGAGAGCGAGCCTGCGGCCTTGGCGGTGGCCGCGCGGCGGGTGAGCGCCGGCGTCGCGGTGCAGGCGGGCGCGCTGCCGGACGACCTGCCCGACGGTCCGTTCGACGTCGTCACCGCGTTCGACGTGGTGGAGCACGTCCCGACGCCGGTGGAGAGCCTCAAGAGCATGGCTCGTCGGCTGCGCGCTGACGGCCGGCTGGTCGTGACCGTGCCCGCGTTCATGTTCCTGTGGAGTCAGCACGACGAGCTGAACCACCACTACGTTCGCTACACGGACGCGCTCCTCCGCGAGCAGTTGCAGGCGGCCGGCCTGGACGTCCTCCACACGAGTTACTTCAACGCGTGGCTGTTCCCCGCCGTCGCCGCGGTGCGCGCGGTGCAACGGGTGCTGCCCGGGTGGCTGCGCGGGCCGGCGAAGTCGGACCTGGGGCTCCCGCCAGCGCTGGTGAACCGGGCGCTGCACGCGCTGTTCGCGTCAGAAGCGTCGGTCGTGGCGCGCGCGCGGCTGCCGGCGGGCGTCTCGCTGCTGGCCGTGGCCCGGCCGCGCAGCCGCTGACCGAAAGCTCAGGCCTCTCGCTCGAGCAGCTCGATGACGCGCGCCTGTGCCTCGTCCGGCAGCCCCACCCACAGCGGCAGCCGCAGCAGCCGCGCGGACACGTCGTCGGTCACCTTCAGCTCGGGCTCGGCGCTCCGGCCGAACTGTCGCCCCGCAGGGCTCGAGTGCAGCGGCACGTAGTGGAACACCGAGTGGAGCCCGGCGGCCTTCAGCGCGCCCATGACGCGATCGCGCGTGGCCAGGTCCTTCAGCAGCACGTAGTACATGTGCGCGTTGTGGCTCAGCCCCGCGGGGACGATCGGCCGCCGCAGCCGCTCTCGCTGCTCCAGCCCGGCAAGGCCGGCGTGGTACCGCTCCCAGAGCGCCAGCCGCCGCCCGTTCAAGCTCGCGGCGTCCTCGAGCTGGGCGAACAGGAACGCGGCGATGATCTCCGACGGCAGGTACGACGAGCCGACGTCCACCCAGGTGTACTTGTCGACTTCCCCACGGAAGAACGCGCTGCGGTTGGTGCCCTTCTCCCGCAAGATTTCCGCGCGCTTGCCCAGCTCGGGGTCGCGCACCAGCAGCGCGCCGCCCTCACCCGAGATGATGTTCTTCGTCTCATGGAAGCTCAGCGCGCCGAGGTCGCCCAGCGAGCCCAGCGGCGTGCCGTGGTACGCCGAGCCGATCGCCTGCGCCGCGTCTTCGATGACGAAGAGCTGCCTGGCTTTCGCCAGCTCCAGGATCGGCCGCATCTCGCAGGCGACGCCAGCGTAGTGCACGACGCAGATCGCCTTGGTCGCCGGGCTGAGCGCGGCCTCGAGCTTGCGCTCGTCCAGGTTCAGCGTGTCTGGCCGCACGTCGACGAAGACCGGGCGCGCGCCGCGGAGCACGAACGCATTGGCCGTCGAGACGAAGGTGTACGACGGGAGAATCACCTCGTCGCCGGGGCCCACGCGCGCCAGCAGGGCCGCCAGCTCGAGCGCGGCGGTGCACGAGTGCACCAACAGCGCCTTGGGGCTTTGGGTCAGCTGCTGCAGCAGCGCGTTGCACTTCTTGGTGAAAGCGCCGTCGCCGGACAGGTGGCCCGCGTTGATGGCCTCCTGCACGTAGCCCAGCTCCTTGCCGGTGACGTACGGCCGGTTGAAAGGGACTTTCATGGCTTCGCGCTCCTGTCGCGGGCGCCGTCCGCCCACCAGTGAAACGTGTAGAACGAGTCGCTCGGCTCCAGCCCGTTGCGCGCCCAGACCTTCTGCGGCGCCAGGTTGTGCAGCTGCGTCGACACCTTGAGTCGCGTCTTGCCTTGCTGCGCCGCCACGTGCTTCGCCGCCTTCACCAGCGCGTCGTAGCTGCCCTGGCCCTGCGCCTTGGGGGACACGGCGTTGAGGACGATCTCCGCGTCGTCCGCCGACGCGCCGAGCTTGAGCGTGAGGAAGCCCGTCGGCTCGCCGCCCGTCGTCGACACCAGCACCACCCCGTCGGCCTGGCGGCACTGGTTCTGGAACCACTCCACGTAGCCGGCGGTCGCGCGCGCGCCGTCCAGCCTGGCGTCGGCGTGGTAGTGCCCGGCGAAGCCGGAGAACGCCTGCTCCGCCACCAGCGATAGCGGCGCGACGTCGGCTTCGACCAAGCGCCGCACGCGCCCGCTCGCCAGCGCGTCCGGAGGCGCCGCCGCCGGGCTCACCGCGCCCGCGAAGTACACGAGCGTGTCGCACAAGAAGCAGCCCCACGCTTCCAGGGCCTGCGCCACCGGCGGCGGCGTGGTGGGGCACCGGGCGATGACGAGGTCCGCGCCGCTCGCGACGGCTTCCCGTCCCATGCGTGTGGCGTCGGGGACGGTCGAAGCCAGGCCCCGGAGGACGCGCACCCCAAAGCGCTTCGAATCCAGCGACGACGGGCTGAGCAGCGCGGCCTCAGTCATCGAACGTTCGCTTCCGGACGATGTACACCGGCCGGTGCTTCACCTCGGTGAACACCCGGTCGATGTACAGGCCGAGGATGCCCAGCGTGAGGATGATGGTGCCCGTGCTGAAGTAGAGCGAAACAATGAGCGTCGGCCAGCCCATGACCGGCGAGCCGTACATGATCGCGCGGATCAGCACGACGATCGCCGCCAGGAACGACGCCGCGGCGATCAACCCGCCGGCCCGCACGCACAGGTGCAGCGGCTTGTTGGAGTGCGCCAGGATCACGTTCGTCGCCAGGCGCATGAGCTTCATGAACGTGTACGACGTGCCACCCGAGAAGCGCGCGTCGTGCTGCACGTCGATGAAGGCCTTCTTGAAGCCGACCAGCGCCAGGAAGCCGCCGAAGAAGCGCGTCGCCTCGCCCAGCCGGTTCACCTCGTCCACCACCGCGCGCGCGCTGATGGAGAAGTTCGCGACCGAGCCGTCGTAGTTGAGGTCCGTCAGGTAGTTGAACACCTTGTAGAAGGCCCACGACGACAGCCGCTTGCGCCAGGTGTCTTTGCGCTGCGCGCGCCGCGCAAGGACCACGTCGAAGCCCTCCTGGGCCTTCGCGTACAGCGCGGGGATGTCCTCGGGGCGGTCCTGGAGATCGCAGTCCATGACCACCACCCACTTCCCGCGCGCCGCCGCCAGGCCCGCGGTCAGCGCGTGGTGTTGGCCGAAGTTGCGCGACAGCTGCAGCCCGCGCACGCGCGGGTCCTTCGCCGCCAGCTCCTGCATGACGGCCCAGCTGTCGTCCGGGCTGCCGTCTTCCACCAGCACCAGCTCGAAGCTGTCGAAGTGCTTCTCGAGCACCGCGACGAGCCGGGCGTAGAGCTCCCGCAGGCAGTCCTGCGCCCGGTAGACGGGGCTCACGACGGAGACGGTCGGGGAGGCCGCTTGGCTCATGACGTCAGCGGCTTCCTCGCCGTCACGATGCAGTGGGAGTAGGGCACGTACAGCAGGTCGTGCCGCACGGTGGTGGTGACGTCTTCGAACGGCGCGTTGCCTGGCAGCTTCCGGTAGCCGGCCTCGTCACGCACGTGCAGGCCGCGGTCCCGCTCCAGGAGGAAGCGCGCGATCGCCGACTGCCCCGGCGCGAACGCCGGATCCGCCGTCACGATGGCTCCGCCCGGCTTGAGCGTGTCGTACGCCGTACGGAACAGCTGCAACGCCTCGCCGTCGTCCAGGTGGTGGAGGACGAAGATGGACATGACGAGATCGAACGGCCCGTGCTGCGCGACCGTCGCCGTCGACACGCGATCGCAGAAGACGTGCGCGTGCGCCGAGTACGACGACGCCCGTTCGTTCGCCGTCTTCACGTACGCGGGGTTGGGATCGAACCCGAAGTACTCCACCGCTGGCATGAAGCGCACCATGTCCGCCGTGCCGCAGCCGATGTCGAGCACCCGCTGCCCAGGCTTGGGGTGGAGGTAGTCCGCGACCAGGATCCGCCGCGCCCGGGTCGAGCCCAGCGCGTCCTGCAAGAGGTCGTACACTGCGGCGCTCGAGAGGATCGCGCGCAAGCCTGTCGTTCGTTCACCCATGGTGTTGGCCGCCGCTGTGTTCATGGCTGCCGCTGCCCCTTCCGTTGCCAGATTCGGACTGCCTCATTCTCGAAGACGGGTACCAGGTCAACGCACGAGTAGTTCCGCGTGCCCCGGCGGAGGAACTGCACGAAGTAGTCGGCTGGCAGGGCGGCCAGGAGCGGACCGCGCACGTCACACGACTCGCCGGCAAGGAAGCTCTCGACCAGCGTCCAGCGCAGGTCGGCCAGGGGCTTGCGAGGCGGCGGCATGAACTCGTCGCCTTCGATGAACGCCTGTCGCCCGGTGAAGGCGCTGACCACGAACGAGCGCTTCATGGGGGTGCCTTCGGACTCGTGGAGCACCATGCGGCGGTTGGTGAAGAACGTGGCGTCCGTGGGCGTGTGCTCCTTGAACCAGGTCAGCGCGGCCCACTCGCCGGCCGTCACCGTCGCCTGGGGATCCCACAGGTGCTCGCGGGCGGTCGGCCACGTCCCGAAGGTGCGGGCGTGGTGTAGGCCGTCGCGGGCGAAGGACACGATGCCGCCGGCCGTCAGCGCCGCGGCGACGCCCCAGACAGCCTTGCCCGACCGCCCGGCGGCCAGCACGTCCAGCACCGGTCCAGCGGCCAGGAGCACCAGCAGCTGCGGGTACAAGAAGAAGTAGGGCACGCCGCCCTTCACCTGGATCACCGAGATGGTTCCGATGGAGAGCACCGAGAACAGCAGGGCGTAGCGTCCGACGTTTCCGAGCACCGGCCAGACCGTGCGCCGCCACAGCGTCGCCGCCAAGACCAGCAGCAGCGCCGCCGGCCACTGGAGCGTCGTGCGCACGAGGCTGGCCAGGAACGGTTTGGTGAAGCGGTACACCTCGTAGACGTAAGGCGCCGCCGCTCCGAGCCTCAGCTTCTCGTAGACAAGCACGTAGAAGAACGACGCCTTGTTCACTTCCCACAACCCGAAGTAGCCCTCGCCACCCACCGACAGAACGGTGGCCTTCAAGAAGAGCCCCGCCGGCAGGAGCGCGACCAGGAAGAGCACCAGCGAAGTGGAGTCGCTGAGCCTTCGCTTCTCGCGGACGACCCCCCACAGCACGACGCCGGCGACCGTGGCCCCGACGTACGCGATGAGCGTGGACTTGGACGCCGTGGTGATGAAGCAGAGGTAGGCCGCGTACCAGGGCAGCGGTGTCGCGGTCTTCAGCGCGCGGTACAGCAGAAGGTGCAGCAGCACGAACGACGGGAGTCCGAACTGGTAGGTGAGCGGATCCCAATACCCGCCCCCGACCACGCTGCCACCGAAGTCCGCCGTGAAGAGAAGGGCAACCGCCACCAGCGCCGTCGCCCGAAGCGACGTGCCCAGCAGGTCCCGCATTCCCCGCACCGTGACCAGCACCAGCAGGAACGCGTCCCACAGCGGCTCCAGTCGGAACTGCACGTCGAAGAGGTCCGCACCGGTGGCGAGGTGCGCGGCGATCTGAAAGGTGTACTGGGCAACGTGGTAGCTGCGCACCATGTCGCCCATGCGCAAGTCGTGCAGCGGCAGGCCCCAGTTGAGGATCGCCCGCGCATTCCCCAGGCCCCAGAGCCAGTCCTGGTAGTAGAGGCCGGGTGCCCCTTCGGCGGGCCGAGCTGACGGGATGAAGAACTGCACTGTCACCAGCACCGCCGCCAGGGCGAACAGACCCGCGGCCAGGAGATTGGAACCGTCGGCGGACGCCTCTCGCTCGCGGCGGAGATCGCGCGCCAAGAGCCACGCGCCCAGCGGGGCCAGCGGGAGCACGGTGGCCGACAGCCAGTGCTGGCGCAGCGTCGCTCCGACGATTCCGACGACGGCGACCAGGCCCGTGCCGCCGACTGCGCCGTACAAGAGCTTGTCCCATGGCCGCACGTCGGGCACGGGCAGCAGCCGGTGGACCAGCGCGTAGCCAGGGAGCACTGCGCCCAGCAAGAGGAAGGCGAGGTACCGCGGCACGTACGGCAGCTGGGTCGGATCCACCGCGATCAGCCCTGCGTAGGCCAACAGCAACACACCCCACGGCAGCCAGGGTCGCGTCATGCCGCCGACTCCTGGCGCCGCGCCCTCGCGCGGATCGTTCCCCAGACGGAACCTGCACCGAACACCGCCAGTGCCGTCGCGAAGGGCAGCGCAGGCTGTGCGTAGCGCTGTTCCCAGCCGTTGAGCGGGAGGAAGATCGCCCAGGTGTACGCGACGGGCAGCACCAGCCAGGCGAGCGCCGCGCGTTGCTTGAGCGCCAGCGCCACACCGATCGCCGCGAAGGCCAGCAGCGCCGCGTTGAGGGCGTAGAGCCCGGCCTTGAGCAGGTACCAGGCGGGCGCGCGCGGGGCGAGGAAGCTCGGCCGGAATTGGAAGATGTCGAAGCGCGAGCCGAACCACATCAGCCGCGCCCGCCACAGCCAGCGGCCCAGCGTGCTCAACGGCGCGCGTTGATAGCGGGCGATCGCGGCCCTGCGGAACGTGACGTCGGTGGCCTTGGCGTCGCCCGCGGTCAGCGCAGCGCGAATGGCCCGCTCCTCTTCGTCATCGGCGAACTGGTAGCGGCTCAGGTCGTTCATGATCACCGGTCCAGTCGCCCAGCTTCCGGCCCAGAGCGCCCGGCCGAGCAGTCCCTCGGTGACCGGCACCCAGCGCCCCGTGTGTGCGTGGTTGCGCGCCGCCCATGGGGCGATGACCAGCACCAGGCCAGTCAGCAGCGCGACGCCCGCACCCAGCCGACGGGGCCAGGCTTCGCGCCAGAACAGTGCCACCGCGAGCGCGACCCCGACAGGCAGCGCCAGGTAGACGTCGCGGGTCAGCGCGGCCAGGCCAAAGCACGCGCCCGCCAGCAGCCAGCGAGACCAGCCGAGCCGTCCCAGGAGCAGCGGCGCCGCGAACGCCGCCACCAGCGACGTCGTGCACAGGGACTCCGTCAGGAGCGCCACGTCGAACACCGCGTCGAATGGCGAGAGGACCAGGGCCCAGCGGACCGGCGCACCCAGCCCAGGGCTGAGCGCTTCCGCGACGCGGGCGAGCAGCAGCGCCCGCAGCGTGGCGATGACGGCCAACGTCAGCTGCGGAATGACGAAGTTCTCGCCGAAGAGCGCTTGGTGCAGCGCCAGGAAGGCAGGGAGCACCGGCGGCCGGTAGAGCGACGGCAAGAACGGTTCGGCCAGGTCCGTGGACAGCGTGCCGTGCTCCACGAGGTTCTTTGCGAGCAGCCAGTAGCCGGACGTGTCGCTGCCAGCATGATCCCAGGCGATGAACGCGATCATCCCGACACGGAACAGCACTCCAGCCAGGGCCGCCTGGAGCTCGCTGTTCCGGCCAGCCGTCATCGGCGCGCTCCGGCGGGCAGTCGACGGCGGTGAGCGGTGGCTCGCATGGAGAAGGACGTCGTGTGCCTGTGCGGCGCCGGGCCTGTCAAGGCGCACGCGGTCCCTCTGGTGTTCCTCGCTTCGCGTGGCATTCATGCCTTCGGGAGTGCCTACGCGTTGCCGAACGCGCTCGACAGCCGCCGCCGCTCGTCGTCCGTCAGGTACGTCACCAGCACCGCCCGGTGAGGGCCGATGAAGACGAAGCGCGCGCCCACCGCCACCGCGCTCAAGCCGCCCGCGCGGAACGCTTCGAGCAGCCCTTCGACGTCGTTCGCGCCGCCCGCAGCGACCAGCGGCACGCCGAGCTGCCCTTGCAGCGTGCGCAGCAGCTCCACATCGAGACCGCCGAGCGTCCCGTCGCGGTCCACCGCTTGGACCAGAATCTCGCCAGCCCCCGCGGCCTCGAGCGCCTTCGCCCAGCGCAGCGGCGCCCGCTCCGGCGGCTCCACGTCGGCGTGAGAGAACACGCGCGGCTGCCCCAGCCGGGTCCGCTTCACGTCCACCACGCCCACCACACACTGGGCGCCGAAGGCTTGGGACAGCGCCGTCACCAGCGAGACGTCTTTGAGCGCCGCGGTGTTGAGCGCGAGCTTCTCCACGCCCAGCGCGAGCAGCCTGCGGCCGTCTTCCACGCTGCGAATGCCGCCGCCGTAGGCCACCGGCATGAACGCCTCGGAGACGATGGACTCGATGAGACTGAAGTTCGGCCCGCGCCCTTGCTTCGACGCGTCGATGTCGAAGAGGAAGAGCTCGTCGACTTCCTTCTCGTTGAAGATCTTCACCACGTTCATCGGGTCGCCCACGTACGCGGGCTTCTCGAAGCGCTGCGTCTTCACCAGCCCGGCGCCCTGCAACAACAGTGCGGGGATGACGCGCTCACGCAGCACGGCGCGCCCCTTCCACCCAGCCCAGCCAGTTCTCGAGCACGCCCATGCCGAAGCGGTGGCTCTTCTCGGGGTGAAACTGCACGCCCCAGATGTGGCCCGCGCGCACCGCCGCCGGGAAGCGTTCACCGTAGGTGGCCCAGGCCGCCGCCGTGCGCTCGTCGTCCACGACGAAGTGGAAGCTGTGCACGAAGTAGAAGCGGGTCTTGCCGGGCACGTGCCCCGCAAACATCTGCGCGTCGGTGGGCTCGACGTCGTTCCAGCCCATGTGCGGCACGGCGAGCGGCGGCCGCCCGGTGAAGTCGAAGCGCCTCACGTCCGCCGCGACCCAGCCCAAACCTGGACGGCTGCCTTCGTCGCTCCGCCGCGCCAGCAGCTGCGCGCCCAGGCAGATGCCGAGCACCGGCACGTGTTCACGCAGCACGCGGCGGTTCAGCACGTCCACCAGGCCGCGGGCCTCGAGCTGTTGCATGCCGTTGTCCCAGTGCCCCACGCCCGGGAGGATGAGCGCGCTGGCCTCGTTCAAGCTCGCCTCGTCATGGGCGATGCGGGAGCGGTGGCCGAGCCGCCGCAGCATGTTCGCCACGGAGCCCAAGTTCCCCAGCCCGTAGTCGACGATGGTGATCATCCGCGCACGAACGCCATGACGGCGGCGACGACCTCACGTGCCTGCGCTTCGCTCAGCTCGGGGTAGATGGGGATCGCAAGCGACTCGTCCGCCGCCGCTTCGGCCTCGGGGAACTGCCCGGGCTTGCCGCCCCACGACGAGAAGCAGGCCTGCAGGTGCATCGGCTGCGGGTAGTACACCTCGGTGCCGATGCCGCGCTCGGTCAGGTGCTGCTTGAGCGCGTCTCGCCGAGTCGAGCGCAGGACGAACTGGTTGTAGATGTGCCGGGCGCCGGGCTGCTCTTGCGGCAGCGTCAGCGGGTGCGCCGGGCTGGGCTTGACTTGGGTGCCGTCGACGCCCGCCTGAGTGAAGAGCGCCCGGTACCGCGCGGCGTTGGCCTGACGCGCCTGCGTCCACGCGTCGAGGTGCGGGAGCTTGGCGCGCAGAATCGCCGCCTGCAGCGCGTCGAGGCGGAAGTTCCCGCCGATGAGCTGGCTGAAGTACTTGGGCTGCTGCCCCTGCGCGCGGATGAGCTTGAGCTGCTTGGCCAGCGCTTCGTCGTTCGTCACCAGCCCGCCGGCGTCTCCGAACGCGCCGAGGTTCTTCGACGGGAAGAAAGACAGGCAGCCCACCGCGCCGAAGGTGCCGCAGCGCTGGCCGTTCAGCTCTGAGCCGATCGCCTGCGCCCCGTCTTCGATGACCGGCAGCCCCCACGTCTGCGCGATGCGGAGGATCGCCCCCATGTCCGCGAGCTGGCCGAACAGGTGCACGGGGATGATGGCCTTGGTCTTCGGCGTGAGCGCGGCCTCGAGCTTCGAAGGATCCAGGTTGTGGGTGCGGGGGTCGACGTCGACGAAGACGGCCCTGGCGCCCAAGCGCGCCACGCACATGGCCGTGGCCACGAAGGTCGACGGGCTGGTGACGACCTCGTCCCCTTGTCCCACGCCCAGCGCCATGAGCGCCATGAGCAGCGCGTCGGTTCCCGAAGAGCAGCCGACGGCGAAGCGTGTGCGCGAGTACGCGGCGAGCTCGGCTTCGAACGCGTCGACCTCGGGGCCGTTGATGAAGTGCTGGCTGTCCACGACGCGCGCGATCGCCGCCTGCACGTCGCGCTCGATGGAGCGGTACTGCGCCTTCAGGTCGAGCAGCGGCACGCTCACGGATGCACCTCGGCCGGCTTGGGCAGCGGCTCGTCTTCGGACCAGTCCAGGCAGCGAAGAGCGCCACCTTCCTCGCGGTAACGCCAGCCCGACTCCGGGCAGCGGTAGAGGCCCTCGGCGTCCTTCGGGCCGAGCCGGTGGCCGTGCCGGCTCATCCACCCCATTCGCTTGGCCGGGACACCGAGCATGAGCGCGTAGTCGGGCACGTCGGCCTTCGACACCACCGCGCCCGCGCCGACGAAGGCGTAGCGGCCGATGGTGCCTCCGCAGACGATGGTGGCGTTCGCGCCGATCGTCGCGCCGCGGCGCACGACGGTGCGCCTGTATTCACCCTTGCGGTTCACCTCGGAGCGCGGGTTCGTCACGTTGGTGAAGACGCAGGACGGGCCCAGGAAGACGTCGTCTTCGACCACGAGCCCTTCGTAGAGCGACACGTTGTTCTGCACCTTCACGTTGTCGCCGATGCGGACGTTCGAGGCGATGAACACGTTCTGCCCGAAGCTGCAGCGCCGGCCGATGAGGGCGTTCGGCATGACGTGGCAGAAGTGCCAGATCTTCGTGCCTTCGCCGATGCTGCACGGCTCGTCGACGATCGCCGTCGCGTGCGCCCAGTGGCCGCTCACGACGAGGCCTCCGCGCGCCGCCGCACCTGCGGGTGGCTGTCGGCGGTGACCTTCGCTGGCGGGGCCGAGCGCAGCCGGTGCACCAGCTCGATGGAGCCCCGCGCGTCCTTGAGCCCGAAGCCACGGCCGGCGAGCGTCTCCTCGTAGACGCGGGTGTGCAGGTCGGTGAAGCCTTCGGAGAACTCGATCTCCGCGCCGTCCACGGTGATGGACCGGAACGTGGTCTTCTTCCCCGGCTCCGGGGCGAACGGCAGGTCCGTGGTGTCGATCGACAGGAACCAGCGCACGTCGGCCTTGGCGAGCGTCATCGTCCCGCCGGCGCGCCGCGGCTCGAGCAGCTCACAGCGCGCGTCTTGTACGTCGCCGAACAGCCACACCAAGAGGTCGAAGAAGTGAATGCCGATGTTGGTGGGAATGCCGCCGGACTTGGACTCGTCGCCCTTCCAGGACACGTCGTACCAGCGGCCGCGGCTCGTCACGTACGTCAGCTCTACCTGGTGCCGCTTGCCCTGCTCGGCCTGGAGCTTCTGCCGCAGCTCCACGAGCTTGGGGTGCAGCCGCAGCTGGAGCACCGTGTAGATCCGCTGGCCCGTCTCGCCTTCGAGCGCCTCGAGCGCGTCCAGGTTCCACGGGCTGATGACCAGCGGCTTCTCGCAGATGACGTCGGCGCCGACGCGCAGCCCCAGCCGGCAGTGCGCGTCGTGCAGGTAGTTGGGGGAGCACACCGTCACGTAGTCGACCCGCTCGGACGCGGGCCCCCGCTTGAGCTTCTCGAGGTGCCGGTCCAGCCGCTCGATCTCCGTGAAGAAGCGCACGTCGAAGCCGAACTGGTCGAGCACGCCGACGGAGTCCTTGGGATCCGCCGCGGCGATGAGCCGATTCTGCGTGTCGCGGATCGCCTTGAAGTGCCGCGGCGCGATGTACCCGCCAGCGCCGATCACTGCGAAGTTCTTGCTCATGTGCGCTCGCCTGGACTGCTGCGTGGGGCCAGGGCTTCGGTACCCGGCGGCCTCCTGAGGGTTCATCTGAAATCCGAAGAAGGCGCGACGCCTTTAGGCAATGCGGTCGCGGTCCGCAACCGACGGGAGCAGCTCCCGCCAGAGGCCCAGGTAGTAGTTGGCCATGGACTCGACGGAGAACTTCTCTTTGACGAACTGCCTCGCGGCGGCGCTGCGGCGCTCCTGCTCGGCCTGGGGCAGCGTGAGGACTTGCACCACGCGCTCGGCCAATTGCTCGGGGGTGAACTCGCGCGGGACGAAGGCGGCGATGCTCTGAGGGGCAATGCGCCGCGTCGTGCCCACGTCGGTGACGATGGGAATGCAGCCGCAGGCCATGGCCTCGAGGAGGGCCTTCGACGGGTAGTTGTTGGCCCGCTGCAACGAAAAGAAGATCCGCGCTTCGGCGAGCACCGCGACGGGGTTCGGCTCGTAGCCGGCCTGTACGTCGATCTGCGGGCGCAGCGCCGCGCAGCGCTCACCCAGCGTCGAGCCGTTGACCTCCCGGCCCATGAGCCTGAACTCTGCCGCCAGACCTCGCGCCTTGAGCGCCGCGTCGACCGTGGGGATCGCGTCCACCAGCCGCGCCGCTTGCTTCTCGTGGCTGAACAGCCCGGTGAAGGCCAGGCGCAGCTTCTTCGGCTGAGGTTGGTAGTAGTCGACGTCGACGAAGCTGTTGGGCGTCAGTCGCAGCGCGCTCGCGCGGAAGGGGAACCAGCCCTTGAGCCGGCCCAGCACGTCTTCGTCGAGCACGTCGACCCGCCCGGACACCAGCGCGCTGGCGAGCACCGGGATCAGGCCGCGCAGGTTGTAGCGGTCCAAGGAGCTGTTGGGGATCGTGAAGACCGTGCGGTCCGGACGAATGAGCCCGAGCAGCGCCGGGGGGAGCAGCGTGTAGTGGAAGACGGCGCGCGGGTGTTTGAGTCGCAGCAGGTTGAGCTGCCGCCATTGGCCCTTGAGCGGGCGCGCGTCGGCGCTGTCGAAGGTGACGATTGCCTCCTCGTGCTGGGGGAGCGCCTTGAACTCCGGCGCCTGCGCCAACGCTTCCTTGAGCGGCCGCGGCACCACCAGGTGAATGCCCAGGTGCCCTTGCTCCCGCAGCCACAGCCACAGGCCCGCAAAGCGCTTCTCGGCCCCACCCAGCGCGTCCGTCGGCAGCACGATGAAGACGAGCGGCGCGGTCATGCCCACGCGCCCTTGGAGGTGAAGACGGGCCGCACGGCCCGCGCCACGCCCTTGACCGCCCGCCACACTTCGAACAGCCGCTCGTCGCTCGGGTAGTCGTAGTGAGAGCGCGGCGGCTCTTTCATGAGCGTGTCGAACTGCTGCTCCGTCAGGCCGAACTTCTTGATGACGAACTCCCGGTCCAGGGCTTGGAGCTTGGGGTCATAGTGCGGCTGCTTCAGCTCTTCGAGCGCTCGTTCTTTGGTCGTCTGCCCCGAGCAGATGAGCCGCGACAAGTGCAGCCGCCGCTTGTCGATGCCGAACTTCGTCGGGAGGATCACACCTTGGTAGAAGCGCGTGATGATCGACTCGCCGTGCTTGCCGACGTACGGCTTCCAGCCGAACTCGCGTTGCAGCAGGGCGATCGCCTCGCTCTTGACGTACGGGTAGAGCGACAAGAACGGCCGCCACAGCACCCGCCGCGTGCGCTGGAGCGCCCACAGCTCGAGCGTGGAGATGGTGGGGAAGCTCGTGAGCGGGGTGCTCGTGTACGCGTCGTGGATCGCCCGCAGGTTCACCTGGTCCGACTTCCGGTGGTTCCAGCCCGGCGGCAGGCTCGCCTCGGTGGCGTGGTTGTCGCCAGACAGCACGTGGTGCACCCCGAACTCGAGCGCGGTGCGCACGTTCCCGGCTTGGATCGCGTGGTCCGACGGCAGCTCGAGGTCGACGACGCCGGCCTTGAGGAAGGCCAGCTGCAGGTCTCGGAACTCCTCCCACCGAATGACGATGGTGTAGAGGTCCAGCCCGAGCTTGCGGACGATGTTCTCGATGTTGATGACCGCCAACTCGGTGTTCCAGCCGTTGTCGACGTGCACCGCCAGCGGCCGCAGGCCTTCCTGCACTGCCAGGTACGCGGCGTAGCTGCTGTCGGCGCCTCCGGAGAGTCCCACCACGCAGTCGTACCGCTTGCCCTTGCCGGCCTTGCGCACCTCGCCGAGCAGGGCCTCACGCCGCGCCGCGCGAATGGTGGGGTCGTTCAGCCCGTCGGCCACCAGGCGGTCCCACCCGCGGCAGTAGCTGCACAGGCCTCGGTCGTCCAAGTCGAGGTTCGGCGCCGTGCCGTCCATGACACACCGGGTGCATTCGCGCTGGCCGGGTTGGAACGCCATGGGCGGGAGTCCTCTAGAGGCTCGAGCGGGGGCTGACAAGGGTGGTCGAGGCCCGGGGCTGGCGCGCACCGGCCCGGGTCGAATAGGTGGGCGGGGAGGCGGTACCAACGCCCCGCGACGCGCATGGAAGACTTCATCTACCCGCTGATCCTGTTGATGTTCGCGACGGTGCTCCACGCGGTCATCCGCAACCGCCACGAGCGCGACGAAGTGCCGCTGCTCGACGTGTCCTTCATGGCCCACTGCTTCTCGGCCTTCGCGCAGATCTGGATGTACACGTACTGGTACGGCGGCGGCGACGCGCTGGCCTACCACCACTTCGGGCTGCCGATCGCCGAGGCGCTGCGGGCGGACTTCAGCCTCTTCTTCGGCGACACCGTGGACGTCTTCTTCCACCGCGACTCGCGCCTGCCCTTCTTCATTCTCGGGGGAGGCTCCACCGGGACCATGTCCATGGTGGCGGTGTGGCTGATGTTCCTTTTCGGCAACAGCATCTACGCGGCCTCGCTCACCGTGGCTGTGGCGTCCTACCTGGCCAAGGTCCTCATCTACCGGGCGCTCCGGGCGCAGGTGCCTGCCGCGTTCCGTCGCGACGCGCTCTTCGCGGTTTGCCTGGTCCCGTCGGCTGTGTTCTGGACTGCGACGCTGCTGAAGGAGCCGGTGATGATGGCGTGCTTCGGCCCGCTCTTCTACGGCCTTCGCCTGCTCATGGACGGCCGGCGCTTCGGGCTGGCTGCGGTGATGTTGGCGATCGGTGGCGGAGGCGTCGCGCTGCTCAAGCCTTATGTGCTCTTCGCCTTTGCCATCGCTGGCGGGCTCTGGCTCATCTGGAACCGCGTGATCCGCGGGGGCGGCAGCATCATCGTCAAGCCGGCGTACCTGGTGCTTGGTGTGCTCGCCATGGCGGGCGCAAGCACCGTGCTCGACCGCTTCATGCCCAAGAGCGCTGACGCCCAGACGCTGAGCCAGCAGCTCGCCTACCAGCGTCGCGCGTCGCTCTACGACGAAGGCGGTTCCAACTTCAGCCTCGAAGGGCAGCGGCGCGAGCTGGGCGACACCGAAGGGACGTCGCTGGGGGCGCAGCTGGCGCTCGCGCCGGTCGCGCTGCTCACTGCGCTCTTTCGGCCCTTTCTCTTCGAAGCCCGAAACCCGATGCAACTGGCGAACGCGCTCGAGACGACGTGGCTGCTCGTCCTCCTGGTGCAGCTCGTGCGGCGCTACTCGGTCGCTGGGCTCGTCCGCACCGTCGTCGGCTCTCCGCCCCTCGTCTTCTGCGCGGTGTTCACGTTGATCCTCGCGCTCGGCACGGGCCTGTCGACGTCGAACATGGGCACGCTCTCGCGGTACCGCGCGCCCATGATGCCGTTCTTCGTCGCGCTGCTGTTGCTGCTGCGCTCGCTGAGCCGCGCGCCGGCGAACAGCCAGGTGTCTGAGCCGTTCGTGAGCGCCACCGCACCAGCGCGGAGCTGAACGCGTCGGCGGTCTTCATCTTGCGACGCCCACCGCACGCCAGCGAAGGCCACGCGCTCCGGCCAGCGCCCGACGCCGCGTGAACGCTTCAGCTCGTGCCCGAACGCCGTTCAAGGCATCGGCGCGCAGCGAGGATGAGCCTTGTCGTCTCACCCCGCCACGTCGCCCCGTTTCTGAAGCTCAGGGCACGGGGCCCTTGCCGCTCTTGCCCCTGACGCCGTCGAGCAGCCCCTGGGACAGCAACTTGAGCCGCGCCAGCTTGTTCGGCCGCACCGCCAGCGTCAGCCCGTACTCCGCCAAGATTCGTATCGCGATGCCGGCGTGCACGGGGAGACTCAGCTTCGTCCGCTGCGCCGAGAGCAGCAGATTGCGACCGATGTAGTACGCGTACCAGGCCGGCTTGTCCGAAACGCCCACCGGCACGGGGCCGACCGCGGCTTGGCGAAACTCGTAGTCGTCGTCGAAGACGGCCTGCGTCAGCACGTACTGCCGAAAGCCGTGCTGGTGGAGCAGCCAGCCGTAGGCCAGGTCTTCCCACCCCATCCACAGCTCGGCGAAGGGCACCAGGCCCGCGCGCACCGGACCCAGCGCGTAGAGCGCGGCGTTGCTGCTGCTCCAGTACACGTCCCAGACCGCTTCCGTGGGCATGGGACCGCGCTTCGAAATCGGCAGGGGCGAGCGGCAGGAATACTCGACCCGGTCGCCGAGCTTGGGGAAGCGGTGCAGCGGGTAGACGGCGCCGAGCGTCGAGGGCTCGCAGGCCTTGGCGAACTCCACCAACTGCCCAAGCAGCGCCGCGTCCCACCGGCCGTCGTGGTTGAGCGCAAACGCGAAGTCGAAGCCCTGCGCCGCCGCGAGCGACAGGCGCCGCGCCAAATTCCCCGCCGAGCCCAGGTTCGTCGGGTGGTCTTCGACGGTGACGAAGTCGTAGCCCCGCGCGCGTGTGTGCTCGGCGATGGCGCCGGAGCCCAACGAGTCGACGACGAAGCAGCGCTCGAAGGGCCGGCTCGGGTCGCTCGCCATGGCGTCGAGCAGCCCCGTGACGGCCGCGTCCGAGCGAAACGCCGACACGACGACACAGACGCGCGGGGAAGGCCCTGGGCTCATACCGAGGCTTCGGCTTCTGGCCTGCCCGAGCCTCCGCTTCAAGCGGCCCGTTGGGGTGGGTCCAGCGTGCGGCGCAGCACGTCGATCAGCTGCTCTCGCTTGAGCGGCTTGGGCAGGAACTCGGCCATGCCCGCGGCCTTGAACGCCTCGGTGTCCTCGCGCAGCACCGACGCGGACACGGCGACGATCGGCAGCCGGGCGTTCTCCTTGCGCGCCCGAATGACGCGCGTCGCTGCCAGGCCGTCCATGCCGGGCATGTGGCAGTCCATGAGCACCAGGTCGAAGCGTTCCCGGCAGGTGGCTTCGATCGCCTCGAGCCCGCCCGGCGCGCGCACGACGTCGAAGCCCAGCTTCTTGAGGAGCCCGTCCGCCACGGCGAGGTTGATGGGGTTGTCGTCCACCACCAGCACGCGGCGGCGCTTGCCGTCGTAGCTGAGCGCTTCTTCGGAGCTGCTGGGCTCCGCGGCGTCGGTGGGGATCAGCGGGAGCGAGAGGACGAAGGTGCTCCCGGCGCCGACCTCACTCGTCGCGCGCAGCTCGCCGCCGAGCAGCCGCGTCAGCCGGTGGCTGATGACCAGGCCCAGCCCCGTGCCGCCGTAGCGCCGGGTCGTCGACGAGTCGCCTTGGTTGAACGGTGCCTGAAACAGCCCGCTGATCGCCTGCGCCGACATGCCGATGCCCGTGTCGGCCACGGCCACCTCGAAGTTGGCGCCCTGAACCCTCACGTCCACCCGCACGCGCCCGCCCCGCGGCGTGAACTTGAGCGCGTTGCTCACCAGGTTGCCCAGCACCTGCTTGAACCGCGTCGGGTCGCCCAGACAGCTGCGCGGCAGCCCGTCGTCCACGTGCACGTCGAGGGACACTCCGCGTTCCGCCGCCACGCCCGAGAACAGCGCCGCCGTTTCCTCCGCGCAGCGCCGCACCGACAGCGGAATGCGCTCGAGCCTGAGCGCTCCGGCTTCCAGCTTCGAGAAGTCCAGCACGTCGTTGAGCAGGCTCACCATGAGCTCCGAGCTCTTCCGCAGCGCCGTGAGCTGCCCCCGCTGCTCGGTGGACAGCTGCGAGTCGAGCAACAGCTGCGTCATGCCCAGCACGCCGTTCATGGGCGTGCGGATCTCATGGCTCATGGTGGCAAGGAACGCCGAGCGCGCCCTGGCGGCCTGCTCAGCTTCGCCCAGCGCGGCTTGTTTGAGCGCCACGAAGAGCCCTGCGATCAGCGCACAGGAAGGAACGAAGAGCAGCCGCGTCGCCAAGAGCAGCGACGGGCTCTGGAGCCACGCCTCATCGGCGACCGTCGGCCACCCGAGGAGCGCCACGGCCGCCGCGCTGCTGAGCACGCCCCAGGAGAGGGCCGAGCGCATGCCCAGCGTCAACGCAGCCCCGAGCGGCACCAGGCCCAGGTACCCGACCGCGAAGGACGCCTCCGGCCCCGCCGCCACGCCCAGGAAGAGGAACTGCGCCAGGTTGAAGCCGGTGCTCACGTGCGCCAGGGCCGGCGTGCTGAGCGCCTTCGCGCGGCGCAGGACGAAGGCGGCCCCCCATAACCACAGGAGGAAGACGCCGAGCGCCAACCACTCCGACAGCACCGCCGACACGATGGCCATGGGTGCGAGGAGCGGGATCACCGCCAGCCAACTGACCACCAGAAACCGACGCCGGAGCACGTCGGCGACGCCCAGCCCCGAGGTGTCCGGAAGGAAGCGGTCCACCCACGTCAGCGCGGCTCGCAGCAGGGGTCGTTCGGACCTCCCCGGCCCGTGCGACTCGGTGGCTCCCAGCAGCGGCGGCATGACGGGACGCATCAGTGCAGGTTTGGAGCCAGCGGCGGTCCAGACCTTCACTGCCGCGCGTCACCGCCGATCAACCCTTCAGGCCGTGGTGCCGGCCGGCAGCAGCTTCTCGAAGAAGTCGTTGCCTTTGTCGTCGACGACGATGAACGCGGGGAAGTCGACGACCTCGATGCGCCAGACGGCCTCCATGCCCAACTCCGGGTACTCGAGGACCTCGACCTTCTTGATGCAGTCCTGCGCCAGCCGCGCCGCCGGTCCGCCGATGCTGCCCAGGTAGAAGCCGCCGTGCTTCTTGCACGCGTCGGTCACGGCCTTGCCGCGGTTGCCCTTGGCCAACATGACGAGGCTGCCGCCGTTCGCCTGGAACAGGTCCACGTAGGAGTCCATGCGCCCAGCGGTGGTCGGCCCGAAACTGCCCGACGCGAAGCCCTGCGGCGTCTTGGCGGGGCCCGCGTAATAGACGGCGTGGTCCTTGAGGTACTGGGGCAAGCCCTGGCCGGCGTCGATGCGCTCCTTGAGCTTGGCGTGGGCGATGTCGCGGGCCACGACGAGCGTGCCGGACAGCGACAGGCGCGTCGTCACCGGGTAGCGGGACAGCAGCGCGCGAATGTCCTTCATGGGCTGGTTGAGGTCGACCTTCACCACGTCGCCGCTGGCCTGCTGCGCGTCGGGCGTGGGGAGGTACTTGGTGGGGTCCGTCTCCAGCGCCTCGAGGAACACCCCTTCGGCGGTGATCTTCCCCTTCGCCTGGCGGTCCGCCGAGCAGGAGACGGCAATGGCCACGGGGCAGCTCGCGCCGTGCCGCGGCAGCCGAATGACGCGCACGTCGTGGCAGAAGTACTTCCCGCCGAACTGCGCGCCGATGCCGAGCCGCTGAGTCAGTTGGTGCACCTTGGCTTCGAACTCCACGTCGCGGAAGCCGTGCCCCGAAGCGTTGCCCTTGAGCGGCAGCGTGTCGAGGTACCGAGCGCTGGCCAGCTTCGCGGTCTTCAGCGAGGCCTCGGCGCTCGTGCCGCCGATGACGACGGCCAGGTGGTACGGCGGGCAGGCCGCGGTGCCCAGGCTGCGCAGCTTCGCGTCGAGCCAGGACAACAAGCTCTTCTCATTGAGCAGCGCCTTCGTCTCTTGGAACAGGTAGCTCTTGTTCGCCGAGCCGCCGCCCTTGGTCATGAAGAGGAAGGAGTAGCTGTCGCCGTCGGTGGCGCTCAGCTCGATCTCCGCGGGCAAGTTGGTGCCGGTGTTCTTCTCTTCGAACAGGCTGATTGGCGCGAGCTGCGAGTAGCGCAGGTTGGTCTGGGTGAACGTGTCGTAGACGCCCTGGGCCAGCGCCCGCTCGTCGCCGCCGCCGGTGAAGACGAGCTGGCCCTTCTTGCCTTTGATGATCGCCGTGCCGGTGTCCTGGCACATGGGCAGGACCTTCTCCGCGGCGATCGCGGCGTTCTTGAGCAAGTCCAGCGCGACGAAGCGATCGTTCGGCGTCGCTTCGGCGTCGTCGAGGATTCGGCGGAGCTGCTCGAGGTGTCCGGGGCGCAAGAGGTGGGAGATGTCCCGCATCGCCTCCTTCGCAAGCAGCGTCAGCGCCGCGGGGTCGACCTTGAGGAAGCGCTGGCCCGCGGCTTCGAACGTCGAGACGAAGTCTCGGGTGAGCAGCCGGTAGGGCGTGGTGTCTTTGGCGAGCGGCAACAGCTCCGTGAAGTCGAAGGTGGGCATGCGGCGCCGTTTATCTCGGCTTCTCAGAGTGCGCGACGGGGCTGCGGTCACTGTTCGCGGAATGAACAGTTGAGGGTGTCGCCGTAAATGACAGGGGCAGCCTCGGCCTGGGGCGGCGCGACGAGCGGGCCGAGAAATAGGCACCCGCAGCCCCCGAGGTCTTCATGCCTACCGCCCTCCGCCCCGCCGTGCGCACGTCTGCGCCTTCGCTCGATGCCGTCCTCAACTCGGGGGTGTCGCACACCGCGATGACCGCGGGTTCGCCGCAGGTTGGTGCGGGTCAAGGTGACAGCTTCGCGGGGTCGGTGGCGGCGCAGCTCAACGCGAGCACGACGCTGCGGCCCGGGGCGAACGGCGCGCAGGTCAAGCAGCTGCAGGAGATGTTGGTCCGGCTGGGCTTCACGGTCGGCACGGTGGACGGTCGGTACGGCAACGCGACGAAGCAGGCGGTCATCGCGTTCCAGGCGCAGAACGGGTTGACGCAGGACGGGTCGGTCGGCCCGCGCACGTGGGCGGCGCTGCAGGCCAAGCTCGAGGCGCCGCGGAGCGCGGTCCTGCCCCAGCTGGACCCGAGCGTGCTCGCGCGCGCGCAGCAGACCCCCGCAGCGGTTGACACGACGACGGCCACCGCCGCGAGCGCGACGACGCTGCGGCCCGGCGCGAGCGGCCCGGAGGTGCGGGAGCTGCAGGAGCTGTTGGGCCGGCTCGGCTTCAGCGTCGGCGCGGTGGACGGGCGCTACGGCAACGGCACCAAGCAGGCCGTCATGGCATTTCAGGCGCAGGCCGGGCTGACGCAAGACGGCTCCGTCGGGCCGCGGACCTGGGCGGCGCTGCGCGCGAAGCTCGACGAGCTGGGAACGACGAGGCCGGAGCCCGAAGTCCGGCCGGACGCGCGGCCCGAAGTCGTCCCTGAGCCTGACTTCCTCAACGAAGGGGCGGGCATTCCTTCGTCGTCCTCGCGTGGCGCCGCGACGGCGGAGGCGGAGCGCCGGGCGGCGGCGGTGCGCGCGCGCATCGAGCGGGGGCAGATCGAACGCAGCAGCACCCCCGCGAGCGCGCCTGGCTCCAGCATTCGCTTCGACGCGGACGCCGACGGCCTGTTCGTGGGCCAGGGCCCGACGGTGTACGGAAACAACGCGGCGCTCAGCAGCCTGCCGGCGATCGGCAGCGGCGAGCGCCTGGCCGTCGTCATCAACGGCATCAACACCGACGTGGCCAAGCACACGCGGGAAATGGAAGCGGTCGCGGCCGCGACGGGCACCCGCGTCATCGGGCTGCACAACGGGAAGGAAGGCGGCAACGTCCTGACGTCGTGGGCCGGCGGCATCAAGCAGGTCATGCAGGACAAGGCGGCGCGCACGCCGGAGGAGTTCCTGCGCAACCCGGCCACCGCGGCGCTGACGCTGACCATGTTGTCGGAGTTCGGCGCGGGCCGGCCGATGAACCTGATGGGCCACAGCCACGGCTCGCTGATCATCGCCAACGCGCTCAAGACGGTGCGCGCCATCATCGACGGGCAGTTCGGGTCTGGGTACTCGTTCGCGCTGCGGCAGAAGCTCGCGCGGGCGCTCGAAGCGTCGAACGTGGAGACGTTCGGCGGCGCCGCGGACCACTACCCGGTGGGGCCGAACTACGTGCACTGGATCAACACGAAGGACAAGATCAGCAAGCCGGTCGGGCTGGACAGCGCTCCTCGCGGCACGCTGGCCGAGCGCGCCGGCGGTGCGAAGGCGACGGTGGTGTTCTTCACCGAAGGGCGGCTGCTGAGCATGCACCCCTCTGGGCACAGCCTGCCGCACCACTACATGCAGCGGTACGTGCCCCTCGAGCAGATCAAGGAACGCGCGGCGGGCTCGTCGGTCATCACGCTCTGAAGTGAACGAGAGCGCCGGTCACGTCCGGCACGCACGGACTCCAAGCCTCGACGTCCAGCGGTGCTAAGACGCCCTCGTTCACCTCGCGAGGGAGCGCGCACATGAAGACCTTGGCGGTGCTGACGTCTGGTGGCGACTCTCCGGGCATGAACGCGGCGGTCCGCGCGGTGACCAAGCTCGCCGCCGCGCAAGGCCTGTCGATGCTGGGTGTCCTCGAAGGCTACGAAGGCCTCATCGACGGGCGGTTCAGGGAGCTCACTCACCGCCAAACGGACGGCCTCGTCATTGTGGACCTGGAGGTCGACATCGCGGGAGGGCAGGGCGGCACGTTGATCGGCTCGGCCCGCTCGGCGCGCTTCCGCGAGAAGGACGGCCGGGCCAAGGCCGTCGAGCAGCTCAAGGCCCGCGGCGTCGGCGGCCTCGTCGTCATCGGCGGCAACGGCAGCCTCACCGGCGCCCACTTCCTGGCGCAGGAGTTCGGCGTCCGCGTCATCGGCATTCCCGGCAGCATCGACAACGACATTGGCTGCACGTCGACCGCGCTCGGCGTGGACACCGCGCTCAACACCATCGTCGAGGCGTGCGATCGCATCAGCGACACCGCCCGCGCCCACCGCCGCGCCTTAGTCGTGGAGGTCATGGGCCGCGACTGCGGCTACCTGGCCATGGCCTCCGCCGTCGCCGTCGCCGCCGACGCCGTGCTCATTCGCGAGCAGGGCAAGAGCGAAGCGCAGGTCGTCGCCGACGTCAGCGCGCTCATTCGCTCGGGCTTCGCGCGCGGCAAGCGGCGCATCCTCATCATCAAGGCTGAAGGCGTGCAGGTGCCGTGCACGAAGCTCGTCCGCCTGGCCGAGGAAGCCCTCAAGCCCGAGCTGCCCGGAGTGGAGATCCGCGCCACCGTCCTCGGCCACGTCGTGCGCGGCGGCAACCCCAGCTACCAGGACCGCGCCGTCGCCGGTCGGCTCGGCTTCGCCGCCGTCAGCGCCCTGCTCGCCGGCGCCACGGACGAAATGGTCGGCTGGTTGCCGCCCCTGGCGGGAGGAACGCCCACCGCCGACTCGTCCGTCGTCCGCTTCCCCTTGAGCCAAGTCCTCGAGGAGACGAAGGCCCTCATCGACGGGACGAGCCAGGTGACACAGCGCCGCCTCAAGTTGATGGAGAAGGCCGCCGGCGTCCTCGCGCTGTGACGTTGTGAGGTGATGAGGGTGTCCTGGGGCCATGGCCTCGCGCTTCGGCGCGGGCGTACGCTGTGTGTCCCATGCGACGAACCCACGCGCTGCTCCTGCTGTCCGCCGGTCTGTTGGGCTGCCAGGTGTACGATCTGACGCCGGTGACGCCCTTCAGCGTCGTCCAGAAGCGCGACGTCGAGCGGCTCGAGCCGTTCAAGCCCAAGCCCAACATGCTCGTGCTCGTCGACCGCTCCGGCTCCATGGCGAACCCGCTCGACGTGTCCGACGCGCGCTGCGCCGGCTGCGGCGACGGCACGCCCTGTCCTGTGGCCTGCCCCACCAAGGAACGTGTCCTCAAGGCGGCCTTGGCCACGTTCCTGACCACCGGGACTCCGCTGGCTCGCCTCGCGCTGGCCAGCTTCCCGAGCAGCGCGTCGGCCTGCGCCGCTTCTTCGACGCTCGACGTGCCCTTCGAGCCAGCCAGCGCGCGCGACGACGACACGGCGCTCCGCGCCAAGGGCGTGCAGGTCGCCAACGCCGTCGCGGCCCTCACCATGGGCGGAGGGACGCCCACCGCCGCTGCGCTCGACGCCGTGGCGCAGAGCGGCGCGCTCACCGACGCGACCGATGCGCGCAAGGACTACGTGCTGCTCGTCACCGACGGCCTGCCCAACTGCAACGCCACCAACCCCAACCACGTCTGCTCCGCGCCCAACGCCGCCTGTCGCTGCACCCAACCGGCCGGCTGCACCGGCAGCGCCGTCAGCTTCACGCCGTGCAGCCAGGGCTGCCTCGACACCGACGCGACCGTCTTGCGCATCGCCGAGCTCCGCCAGCGCGGTGTCACCACCATCGTCCTCGGCTTCGGCGCCGAGCTCGCCACGAGCGACGCCGCCCTCACGCTCAACGCCATGGCGACGGCCGGCGGCTTCGAACGCAGCTGCCCCGCGGCGGACCCCACCTGCGCCAGCCGCCGCTACTTCCAGGCCACCGACGCCGCCGAGCTGACCCAGGCGCTCGAGGCCATCGCCCAGCGGCTGCCCGCGGACGCCTGCGACTTCCAGCTCGACTTCGAGCCCGACCCGGGGTTGCTGAGCGTGTCGCTCGGGGGAGCCCACCTGCCGACCGGCGCGGACACCTGGCGGTTGATTGGCACGACGCTCAGCTTCGTCGGCGCAGCGTGTGACCGGCTCAAGTCGACGCCCGGCGGCCTCGAGCTCGACGTGCAGTACGTCAAGTCGGTGCGCTGAAGCGGCCTCGTGCGGCCTCAACCGTGGGCGCGTCGCGTTGCTCACAGCGACGCGGTCAGTGCTCGTGTCGGTCGCACGGCGCCGACGGCGCACTCAGCCTGCCGTTCGCCGACTTCCAGGTGCAGTTCAAGGACCTCCAGCACCTCGAACGGGCTGGACACGTCGACCGTGAAGCGCCGGCGCTTCAGGGCTAGCGTTCGCCAGTCCCGTGCAGCTGCGCCTCGCTCACACCGTGCCGTCCACCGAAGCCGAAGGTCCCGGCCGCCGGTTCGCGCTGTGGGTGAAGGGCTGCTCGCTGCGCTGCCCAGGCTGCTGCAACCCCGAGCTGTTCGAGCCCGACCGCGGCGGGACCCTGGTCGACCCCGCGGCGCTCGCCCGGGACATCGTCTCGACCGCCGGCATCGAAGGCGTGTCCGTGCTCGGCGGTGAGCCGTTCGAACAAGCCGGCGCGCTCGCGGCCGTCTGCGCGCCGGTCCGCGCGGCCGGCCTGAGCGTCATGGTGTACTCCGGGTACACGCTGGCCGAGCTGCACGGGCGCGCGCTGACGGAGCCTGGCGTTCGGGCGCTGTTGGACTGCTGCGACCTCTTGCTCGACGGCCGCTACGACGCCGCCTTGCCGGAACGACGGCGCCGGTGGATCGGCTCTTCCAATCAGGTCCTCCACTTCCTGTCCGACCGCTACTCGCCGGACGACGCGCGCTTCAGCACGCCGAACACCGTCGAGGTGCGCTTCGCCAAGGGCCAGGTGCTGGTCAACGGCTGGCCAGCGCTGGCCGACGCTTTGCGAAAGGGGCCTTGAGTGACGGCGCGGGTGACGGCCGCGGAGGCGGCGCTGCTCAGGCTCGCGCGGGTGTCGGTGGGCGCGGAGGCACCGGCCGCCGTGCTGTGGTTGCTCGCCGCGAAGGTGACGCCCCCCGCCCAGCTCGGGCCGACCGCCGCGGGGCTCTTGAGCGAAGCCTTGGCGAAGGGCCTCGTCAGCGCGCTGGCCAAGGGCGGCGGCTGGCTGCGGCTGGGCAAGCAGCGGCTGTGGGAACGGTCCGGCCCGCCGCCCCTGCACTTCACCGGCAACGTCGTGGAGACGCTGCGCTGGCTGCTCGCCGCCCCGCTGCTCGAGCGTGAGCCGCCGCCGCTGAGCACGTCCGCGCCGTGGACGCCCGCCGAAGACGCGTGGCTGGCCCTGTTCGTGGCCCGCTTGGGGGGCACCGGCGTCGACGCCGCGCTGCTGCGGCAGAAAGTGGTGCGAGCTGCGCCGCTGGTCGCGCTCATGCACGCCGGCGCGCTCGGTTACACCGCGGCCGACCAGGTGCCTGTCGTGGACGTCGCGGCGGCCGGCGTCTTCGTCGACGGGCTGACCTTGGAGCTGGCGCGGGCCTGGGCGCGCGCGGAGCGGGGCAAGGCGCAGCTCGATCGCCCTGACGCGGTCAGCGCCGTCGGGCGCTCTCAGGGCCTCGTGCTCGACGCTTTCCTCGGCGCCATCGACTCCGCGGACCACCGTGGGCTGGCGACGTTCCTGGTCGAAGCTGCGTCGGCCCGGCCAAGCTCGACCGTGCGTGCCTTTGCGCCCAGCTGGCCGCTGCGCGAACGCCAGCAGGCCCAGCGCGATGCGGGCGCCTTCCTCGCCGCGCTGAGCACCCTGCGTCGCTGGCATGACGAGCACCGGGTGGTGCGCTTCATCGACGACGGGTACGAGCGCGCGCAGGCTCTGGTGCAGGCGTGGAGTCCCTTCGGCGACGCTGGCTGCCGGGCGGCCGAGGCCCAGCTGGCGCGGCTCGACGCGCTCCCGGAAGGCTGAGCGCGGCCGTCGTATTTTCCCCGCTCCCCGGAGGTCGCCGCTAAGGCTAGGGTTCCTCCGCACGTACGCCCCGGAACGGCGCGTGCGCGGTGAAAGGGCGGTCGAACATGGCGTCTCGTCGGGTCGTCGGGAAGAAGCGCAGCAGCTCGAAGCCACGCGCCGCCTCGCAGACCGCTGGGGCCGTGTTCGAACCCGACGAGTACGGCGCGCAGGGCGGCATGCCGAGCGCCCCGTCGCTGACGCCGGTGGATCGCTCCGAAGGTCGGCACGGCGCGCGGGAGCTCAGCTGGGCCGAGTTCGATCGCCAGGTGCGCGCGCTGGCCGCCGCGGCCAAGGCGCTCAAGCCGGGCAAGGTCGTCGGCCTCGCGCACGGCGGCGTCTTCGTGGGCGGGGCGATCGCCAGCGCGCTGAAGGCCGACTTCTTCCCCGTGCGGCTCATGCGCCGCAGCCGAGACACGCAGCTGGCCGGCACCATCTCCGAGTCCATGCCCCAGACGCTCAAGGGGCAGTCGGTGCTCATCGTCGACGACGTGGCCGGCAGCGGCGACAGCTTGGAACTGGCGGTGCGGCTGGCGAAGGCCGCGGGGGCCAAGAAGGTCGCCACGGCGGCGCTCGTCAAGCGGCCCGGGGGCTTCGCGCCGGACTTCTGCTCGTACGAGTCGCGCGAGTTCTTCGTCTTCCCGTGGGACTACCAAGAAGTGACGACCGGTGAGGCGTTCGACCCCACCACCCTGGGCGTCTGAGCCCGGCGGCTCGACGCGCGCGCGATGATCGTCGGCACTGCGGGGCACGTCGACCACGGCAAGACGTCGCTCGTCAGGGCGCTGACCGGCGTGGACACCGACCGGCTCCCCGAAGAGAAGCGCCGCGGCATCACGCTCGAGCTGGGCTTCGCGCCCTGGAAGCTGCCTTCCGGCCGGACCGTCAGCGTGGTCGACGTGCCCGGGCATGAGCGCTTCGTGAAGACGATGATCGCCGGGGCCGGCGGCGTCGACGTGGCCCTGCTCGTCATCGCCTGCGACGAGGGGGTCATGCCGCAGACCCGCGAGCACCTGGACATTTGTGGGCTGCTCGGCGTGAAGGCGGGGCTCGTCGTCCTCACCAAGGCCGACACGCTGACCGCGCTCCCCGCCGACTTCCGCGAGCTGCTCGAGGCCGACGTGCGCGCGCTGGTGAAGGGGAGCTTCCTCGACGCCGCGCCGTGGTGCTTCGTGTCCGCCCAGACCGGCGAGGGGCTTCAGGCGCTGACCGCCCAGGTCGATTCCCTCACCCATGGCGCGGCGCTGCGCTCGGCGGAAGGGCCGGTGTTCCTTCCCGTCGATCGCGCCTTCAGCGTCAAGGGCTTCGGCTGTGTCGTCACCGGCTCGCTCGTGCAGGGCACCCTTCGAGTCGACGACGAAGTGCTCGTCTCTCCCGACGGCCAAAGGGCGCGCGTTCGGAGCCTCGAGGTGCACGGCGCGCGCGTGCCGCAGGCGGTGGCCGGCAGCCGCGTGGCGGCGAACCTGACCGGGGTGGACACGGCGGCCGTGCGGCGCGGGAGCGTCGTTGTGCGCCCCGGCGAGCTTGAGCCGACGCGCACGCTCGACGTCGAGCTGACGCTGCTGCCGTCGGCGCCCGCCCCACTGCCCAAGCGCAGCCGGCGGCTGGTGAGCGTGGGGACCGAGACGCGCCTGGGCGTGGTGCAGCTGTTGGGGGTCGAGCGGCTCGAGCCTGGGCAGACGGCGTACGCGCAGCTGCGCTTCGGTGCGCCGCTCGCGGCGCTGTTCGGGCAACGGTT
>JALHOS010000032.1 GCA_022842905.1 Myxococcaceae bacterium
GGGCTCGAGGGGGAGGGGGCCGCGCCGGTCCCACCGGGTGACTGCGTCGTCGAGGTGCGCGTTGAGCGCCGCTGCGACGCGCGCGGCGTCACGTTGGTCTTCGGCCGTGAGCCCAAGCGCCGAGAGCCCCGCGCTCGTGACGCCCGCGTGCACCAAGAGGCACCCGTGGGCCTGCGCGGCCAGGCGGAAGCGGCGGGTGACGAGCAGCTCGCTCACCAGGTCTCGTTGTGCGGGTCGAAACCCCGAGAAGTCGCGTGCGCAGCACTCCGCGGTGGGGAGCGTCGGGTGCGCGGCGAGCAGCTCCTCTTCGGCCGCCGGCTCGACGAGCGCGCCGTCGCGGTACGCGCGGTCCGCCAGGCTCAGCGCGTCGGCCCACGCACGTTCGTCGAAATGGAACAGCTCGCCCACACGGGCGACGTCGTGGTTGCCGAGCAGCAGCGTGCACTGGTCTTCCGAATGCGCCGTGAGCCACTCCAGCAGGCGCAGCGCGTCGTCGGCGGCCTGCGCGCGCAGCGCCCGGCCGCCCCAGTCGAAGTGATCGCCCAGCGAGACGAGGTGCACGTCGCCGCGCAGCCGCCCGTCGGGTCCGAGGAGCCCGTTGGCCCGCAGGACCCCCAGCACCGTGTCGAAGGGGGCCTGGGGATCGCCCATGGCCACCACGCGGCGCGCGGTCGGGCTCACACCTCGGCGACGTTGCCCGAATAGAAGCCGTCGAGCAGCGCCTGGTACTTCTTCTCGACCACCTTGCGCTTGAGCTTGAGGCTCGGCGTCAGGTCGCCCTCTTCAAGCGTGAGATCCTTCGGGAGGATCGTGAAGTTCTTGATCTGCGAGTAGCTCGGCAGGCCCTTGTTCAGCTCGGTGATCGACTCCTTGACCAGCGCGTGAGTCCGCGGATCCTTCACGATGGCCGCGTACTCACCGGCCACGCCGTTGCTCTTGGCCCAGTCGGTGATCGCGTCTTTGTCGAGCGCGACGAGCATGGTGCAAAAGTTCCGGTTGTTCCCGTGCACCAGCGACTGGGACACGTAGGGGCTGATCAGCTTGAGCTTGCCCTCGATCTCCTGCGGCGCGACGTACTTGCCGCCGGACGTCTTGATGAGGTCCTTCTTGCGATCGGTGATCTTGAGGATGCCGTCTGCGTCCACTTCGCCGATGTCGCCGGTGTACAGCCAGCCGTCCTTGAGGCACTCCGCCGTCGCCTCGGCCTTGTTGTGGTACCCGCGCATGACGCCGCGACCCTTGATGAGGATCTCTCCGTCCTCGGCGATCTTCAGCTGCGTGCCCGGCACCGGAGGCCCCACCGTGCCGAACTTGAAGTTCTGCGGCCGGTTCACGAACGACGCCGCGCTCGTCTCGGTCAGCCCGTAGCCTTCGAGGATCAGGATCCCGAACGCGTGGAAGAACTCCGCCATTTCCCGGGACAGCGGCGCCGAGCCCGACACGAAGTAGCGCACCCGGCCGCCGAAGCGCTGCTGCAGCTTGGAGAACACCAGCTTCTTGGCGATGCCCTCTTTCATGGCGAGGAAGCCCGACGGCTCCTGCCGCTGCTGGCGCAGCTTGCTGCACTCCTTGCCGACCTCCGTCGCCCACTTGAAGATCGCCCACTTCGCGCCGCCGGCCTTCTTCGCCCCGTCGACGACCTTGTTGTAGACCTTCTCGAAGATGCGGGGCACGGCGGCCACGAAGGTCGGCTGCACCACGCCCAGGTTGTCGACGATCTTGTCCACCCGGCCGTCGACGGCGGTGTGGAAGCCGATCTGCAGCTGCGCGGCCTCGAGCACCTTGCCCATGGAGTGCGCCAACGGCAGCCACAGGTACTGCACGTCGTCGGCGCGCAAGAGCTTGAGCTCGTCGATCGCCTCACCTTCGTAGACCCAGCAGTCCTGCGTCAGCTCCACGCCCTTGGGCATGCCCGTCGTGCCGGACGTGTAGATCAGCGTCGCCAGATCGCTGCTCTTGACCGACTTGCACACCGCCTCGAAGTCGGCCTGCGGCGCGCTCTCACCCAGCTTCATCAGGTCCGCCAGGGTGATCACCCAGCCGTCGGCGCTCGCCTGGCCGTCGAAGGTCACGACCTTCATCACCGTGCCCAGCTTGGCGCGCACGCTGGCCAGCTTCTTCACCTGCTCCTCGTTCTCCGCGAAGACGACGACGGTGCCCGAGTCGCTGATGATGTACTCACACTCGTCGGCGAGGTTCGACGGGTAGATGGTGGTGGTCGCCGCGCCCGCGCAGACGATGCCGAGGTCCGCGAGCACCCACTCGTACCGAGTGCCCGCGAGGATCGCCACGCGCTGCTCGTTCTTCACGCCCAGCGCCCGCAGGCCCATGGCCGCCTTCTTCACCTGTGAGCCGAACTCACCCCAGGTCACCTTCGCCCAGCCGGCGCCCTGGGGGTACGAGTACGCGAGGTTGTTCGGCGTGGCGGCGATGCGGTGGAGGAACATCTCCGGAACGGTGGCGTGGCCCATGTGTCGTATCTCCCCAAAAGGTGAAGTGAGCGGCGGGGTGGACTCTAAGGACGGCCCCAGCCCGCGCAACCGCTAAACGCGCAAAACGAAGCGGCCGACCCCTCGTGGAAAAGGAGCCGGCCGCCAGGAGCTGCGTCGAAAGCGGAGGGCTTACTTCCGCTGGCCCGCTTCGGCCGCGAGCTTCTCCTTGTGCTTCTTGATCATCTCTTCCTGCTCGTTCTTCGGCACCGGCTGGTACTTGGCGAACTCCATGGTGAAGTTGCCCTTGCCCTGGGTGGCCGAGCGCAGGTCCGTCGAGTAGCCGAACATGGTGTTCAGCGGCACCTCGGCGAGCACCGTCACGTTGCCGTCGGCGTTGCTCGTCTCCATGATCACGCCGCGCCGCTGGTTGACCTGGCCGACGACGCTGCCCTGGAACTCGCTGGGCGCTTCGACTTCCACCTTCATGATGGGCTCGAGGATCGTCGGCTTGGCCGCCGCGTACCCTTCGCGGAAGCCCATGAGCGCCGCCGTCTTGAACGCCTGCTCGGACGAGTCGACCGCGTGGTGCAGACCGTCGTTGATCGTGCAGCGCACGCCGACGACCGGGAAGCCGATGAGGCTGCCCTTCTTGATCGCTTCCTTGAAGCCCTTGTCACACGCGGGAATGAACTCGCGGGGGATCGACCCGCCGACGATCTCGTCGACGAACTCGTACGTCTCCACCGAGTCGCTCGGCAGCGGCTCGACGAACCCGCACACGCGCGCGAACTGACCGGAGCCACCGGTCTGCTTCTTGTGCGTGTACGCGAACTCGCCGCGCTGGAGGATCGTCTCGCGGTAGGCCACCTGCGGCTTGCCGGCGATCACCTCGCAGCCGTACTCGCGCTTCATGCGCTCCATGTAGATCTCGAGGTGGAGCTCGCCCATGCCGCTGATGATCGTCTGGGCGGACTCTTCGTCTTGATGCACGCGGAACGTCGGGTCTTCCTTGGTGAAGCGGTTGAGCGCCTTGGAGAAGTTCGTTTCACCGGCGCGGTCCTTCGGCGCCACGGCCAGCGAGATCACCGCCGCCGGCACGTGCATGGACGTCATCGTCACGTTGATCTTGCCGTCGGTGAACGTCTCACCGGAGCTCGCTTCGATGCCGTACAGCGCGACGATGTCACCCGCGCGGGCTTCGGCGATCTCTTCGCGCTCGTCCGAGTGCATGCGGAACATGCGTGGGACGCGGACCTTCCGGAGCTGGTTGCTCGTGTTGATGATGGTGTCGCCGGCCGCGATCTTCCCCTGGTAGATGCGGAAGTAGGTCAGCTGGCCGTACTTGTCCTGCTGGAGCTTGAAGGCCAGGCCGACGAACGGCTTGTTGAAGTCGTGCTCGACGACCAGCTTCTCTTCGTTCTTCGTCTGGTCGTGCGCTTCGTTCACCACTTCCGGCGGGCTGGGGAGGAAGTTGAGCACGCCGTCCAGCAGCAGCTGCACGCCCTTGTTGCGGAAGGCAGAGCCGCACATGACCGGCGTCATCTTCAGCGCGATCGTCGCGCGGCGAACGGCGGCGCGCAGCTCCGCGTGGCTGATCGGCTCGTCCGCCAGGAACTTCTCGGCGAGCTGGTCGTCCACGTCGGCGACGGCCTGCACGATGTCGGCGCGGGCCTGCTTGGTCTGCTCGGCGTACTCCGCCGGGACCGCCTCCTCGCGGATGATCTCGCCGTTCTCACCGTCGAAGAAGAAGGCCTTGCCTTCGATCGGGTCGATGATGCCGACGAACTTGTCTTCGGCGCCCATGGGCACCTGGAGCTTGACCGGGTGGTGCTGGAGCTTCTCCTTCAGCATCGCCGCGACGCGGTCGTAGTTCGCGCCGGGGTTGTCCATTTTGTTCACGAAGGCGATGCGGGGCACGCCGTACCGCTTCATCTGCCGGTCGACCGTAATCGACTGGCTCTGCACGCCCTTGCCGGAGTCGAGCACCAGGATCGCGCCGTCGAGCACGCGGAGCGCACGCTCGACTTCGATCGTGAAGTCCACGTGCCCCGGCGTGTCGATGATGTTGATGTTGTAGTCCTCGCGGTCTTCCTTGGACCCCTTCCAGACGC
The DNA here is from genome assembly GCA_022842905.1 of Myxococcaceae bacterium. Taxonomy (GTDB): domain Bacteria; phylum Myxococcota; class Myxococcia; order Myxococcales; family Myxococcaceae; genus JALHOS01. Next base: position 4,544 of record JALHOS010000032.1, read on the forward strand.
AGTAGGTGGCCGCGGACTGGATCGTGATGCCCTTCTCACGCTCGAGGTCCATCGAGTCCATCTTCGCGCCGACGCCGTCCTTTCCGCGGACTTCGTGAATCGCGTGGATTCGGCCCGTGTAGAAGAGAATGCGCTCGGTGAGCGTCGTCTTCCCGGAGTCGATGTGGGCGGAAATGCCGATGTTGCGAATTCGTTCGAGGGGGATCTGTGCCATGGCGGGTCGCGCGCGTACCGAAGACCCAGCCCGAACGCAAGCAGAGGCTGCCCGCATCAAACGTCGTTGACGGGTGGCGTGTCCGCGCCGTAACCACCCGCGCACCATGGCAGCCAAGCCGCTCGTGATCGTCGAGTCCCCCGCGAAAGCGAAGACGATCGGACAATTCCTGGGGTCCACCTACCGCGTCATGGCCAGCGTCGGCCACGTGGTCGACCTGCCGTCGTCCGGCCTGTGCGTCGACGTCGAGAACGACTTCAAGCTCACCTACGAGGTGACGAAGAAGGACGTGATCGCCGACCTCAAGGCGGCGCTCAAGGACGCGGGTGAGCTGTTCCTGGCCACGGACGAAGACCGCGAAGGAGAAGCGATCGCCTGGCACCTCAAGGAGCAGCTGAAGCCCAAGGTGCCGGTCAAGCGCATGGTGTTCCACGAGATCACCAAGAAGGCGATCAGCGAGGCCGTCAACAACAGCCGCGACATCGACATGGGGCTGGTCGACGCCCAGGAAGCGCGGCGCACGCTCGACCGCTTGTACGGTTACGAGGTCTCGCCGGTGCTCTGGCGCAAGGTGAAGGGCGGACTGTCCGCCGGGCGCGTGCAGTCGCCGGCGATTCGCCTGATCGTCGCGCGGGAGCACGAGCGCATGCGCTTCCGCGCGGCGTCCTACTGGGATCTGATCGCCCAGCACCCGACCGCGCCGCAGTTCGAGTCCACGCTCACCGCGGTCGACGGCAAGAAGGTGGCCACCGGCAAGGACTTCGATCAGTCCGGCAAGCCGCAGAGCGACGCGCGCTGGCTGGGCGAAGCCGACGCCCAAGGCCTGGTCCAGCGGCTGGCTGGCGCCGCCTTCACGGTGCGCTCGCTCGAGCCGCGGCCCTACCGCAGCTCTCCCAAGCCGCCGTTCATGACGTCGACGCTCCAGCAAGAAGGTGGGCGCAAGCTGAACATGAGCGCGCAGCAGGTCATGCGCGTGGCCCAGGGGCTCTACGAGCGCGGCTACATCACCTACATGCGTACGGACAGCACCAGCCTGTCCGAGACGGCGATCAGCGCCGCGCGCACGCAGGTCAAGGAGCTGTACGGGGCCTCGTATCTCCCCGAGGCGCCGCGGCAGTACCAGCGCAAGGTGAAGAACGCGCAGGAAGCGCACGAGGCGATCCGCCCGGCCGGCGAGGCGTTCCGCACGCCCGACGAGCTCGTCGGTGAGCTCAACCCCACCGAGCTCAAGCTCTACGATCTGATCTGGAAGCGCACGCTGGCCTGCCAAATGGAAGACGCCACCGGCGAGACCGTCAGCGTCAAGCTCGACGCGACCACGAGCTCAGGCGAGCGGTGTGAGTTCTCCGCGTCCGGCCGGACGATCTCCTTCCAGGGCTACCTGCGCGCCTACGTCGAAGGCTCGGACGACGAAGCGGCGACCAAGGACGACCAAGAAGCGCCGCTGCCGGTGCTCGCGCAAGGGGACTCGGTGCCCTGCGGTCAGGTCGAAGCCAAGGGCCACACCACCTCACCCCCGGCGCGCTTCACCGAAGCCTCGCTCGTCAAGAAGCTCGAAGAGCTCGGCATCGGCCGGCCGTCGACCTACGCGAGCATCATGGGCACGCTCCAGGCGAAGTACGTCTGGAAGCGGGGCAGCGCGCTGATTCCCAACTGGGAAGCGTTCGCCGTCGTCGCGCTCATGGAGAAGCACTTCGAGGGCCTGGTGGACTACGCGTTCACCGCCGAGATGGAAGAGGACCTCGACGCGATCGCCGGCGGCGAGCGGGACAAGGTGCCCTTCCTCAAGGAGTTCTACTTCGGCGACAAGCGGCACACGGGCCTGTCCAAGCTCGTCACCCAGAACATCGAGAAGATCGACGCGGCGGCGATCAACACGATCCCCATCGGCAAGGACCAGGACGGCGCCGACATCATCGCCAAGCCGGGCAAGTACGGGCCGTACCTGAAGCGCGGCGAAGACACGGTGTCGATCCCCGAGACCCTCGCGCCCGACGAGCTGACCGTGGAGAAGGCGCTGCAGCTGCTCGCCGCGCCCAAGGGCGACACGCCGATCGGCGTGGACCCCGTGACGAAGCTGCCGGTGTTCGTCAAGCAGGGCCGCTTCGGCCCGTACGTGCAGCTCGGCGAGATGAGCGACGAGCAGAAGCCGAAGACGGCCTCGCTGTTCCGCAGCATGAAGCCCGAAGCCGTGACGCTCGAGCAGGCGCTCCAGCTGCTCACGCTGCCCCGCACCGTGGGCACTGCCGCCGACGGGGAGACGATCGTCGCGCAGAACGGCCGGTACGGCCCCTACATCACCAAGGGGAAGGACAGCCGGAACCTGGGCATCGAGAACGAAGAGAAGCTGCTGACGCTGACCGTCGCCGAAGCCGAAGCGATCTTCCTGACGCCCAAGCAGTTCCGTGGCCGCGGGGCGCCCAAGCCGCCGCTGGCGACGTTCGGGAAGGACCCGGTCAGCGGCAAGGAGCTGATCCTGAAGGAAGGGCGCTTCGGCTACTACGTCACCGACGGCGAGACGAACGCGTCGCTGCGCAAGGGTGACGATCCCAGCACGCTCAACACCGAGCGCGCAGTGGAGCTCATGGCGCAGCGCCGCGAGTACATGGCCTCGCCCGAAGGGCAAGCGAAGGCCGCCGCGCGCGGTGCGAAGAAGCCCAAGGCGCGGTTCACCAAGGCCAAGGCCAAGGCGGCGGACGGCGGGAACGGCGCCGTCGTGGAGAAGGCCGCGAAGCCGGCGAAGGGACCCAAGGCGCCCAAGGCCACGAAAGACGTCATCGCCAGCAAGCCGCCGAAGGAAGCCAAGACCTCCAAGGCCGCGCCGAAGGCCAAGAGCGGCAACGGCGCCAAGCCCGCGGCCAAGGCGAAGAAGCCGGCGAAGAAGGGCGCCGGCGAGAGCAAGAGAGCCCGGTAATGCCTCGCACGGTCAGCGCCGACGAGCAGGCGTTCTTGGCGCAGTACAAGCCGACGAGCTACCCGCGCGCCTCGCTCACCGTCGACCTGGTGATCTTCACCATCATCGACGCGCAGCTGCGGATCCTGCTGGTGCGGCGCAAGGAACACCCGTTCAAAGGCGACTGGGCGCTGCCCGGCGGCTTCGTGCGCGTCGGCGAGACGGCCAAGGACCAAGGCGAAGACGTCGACGCGGCGGCGCGGCGAGAGCTGCACGAGGAGACGGGGCTGGAGCCGGACCGCGTCTTCCTGGAGCAGCTCTACACGTTCGGGCGCGCTGGCCGCGATCCGCGCATGCGCGTGGTGACCGTCGCGTACTACGCGCTGGTGCGGCCGGACCTGGCGCCCTTCGTCCGCGCCGGCGGTGACGTCAGCGACGTGGACTGGATCGCCGTCGAGTCGCTCGGCAAGCAGCACCTCGCGTTCGATCACAAGGAGATCATCGACACGGCGCTGGCCCGCATCCGCGGGAAGCTCGAGTACAGCGATCTCGCGTTCGATCTCGTCCCCGCCACGTTCACGATCCCCGAGCTGCGGCACGTCTTCGCGATCGTCCTCGATCGCCCCATGGACCCGGGCAACTTCCGGCGGCGCTTCAACGGGCTGGTCGATGCCGGCGTCATCGAGCGGGCGCCCGGCAAGCGCATCACCGCGTCGAAGCCGGCGGCGGTGTTTCGCTTCAAGCGCTGAAGGTCGTGCCTTTGGCGGTGCAGCAGAACAGAGCGCCGCGACGTACGGCCTGCTACACGCGCCGACCGTGCGCTCTTCGTCCCGCCTCGAGCTCGTCGTCGCCGCGGTGTTGCTGGTGTTCGCGGCCTGCAAGAAAGATCCGCCGCCCCCCGCGACGGACGCCGAGCGCGACGCTGCGTTCTGGGCGTGGACTGCAGCGAACCTGGACGAGCTGCGCGCGGTGAAGACGGGCAGCGAGCCGGTGGCGTCGGCGCTGGCCGAGCAGCTGGAGCGAGTGGACAAGCGGCTGGCCTTCGAGCTGGGGGTGGGGAAGGACGCGTTCGAATTCATCATCAGCGCCGACGGGAACCCCGCCGCGTTTGGGGTGGTCAAGCGCCTGGTCGCCGCGGCGCCGCCGCTCAAGGGCGTCAAGGTGATCGCGTTTCGCCCGCGCAAGGGGCCCGGGTTTCAGCTCGACGTCGCCGGGACCAAGGTGGGCTTCGACGACGTGCTGTTCACCGTCGAAGCCGATCCGTCCAGGCCGTCGCTCGTCGCGGTCACGCTGTACTTGAAGCAGCTCGACGACACGAACCGCCAGGCCTTCTTGAACGCGGCCTTCATTCTGCTCGAGCTGGCGCTCGGCGAATACGACGTGGCGACGAAGGTGGGGCAGCTCGAGCTCAAGGCGCTGCCGGAAGGTGACGCGACGCTCAAGGCCCTGTCCGAGCTGCCCGCGGTGGTGGACGGGTGGCAAGCGCCGGACGCCGGGAAGGTGGCGACACCGTGAGCTACGCGCTGGTCCTGGGCCGCTTCCACGCGGTCACCAAGGCGCAGTCGGAGTGGCTCGAGTCGCTGGGGCGCAGCCCGGTGGAGCGGATCGTCTGCGTGTTGACGAGCGCGGATCACAGCGGCACCCGGCGCAACCCGCTCGATGCCGCGACCCGCGAGGCCATGCTCAAGCCGGCGCTGGCGCGGTCCACGAAGCCCTTCGACGTGGTCCACGTGCCCGACGTGCCGGAGAGCGACGCCTGGGTGGCCCACGTGGTGGCGACGGTGAAGGCGAAGACGGGGCTCGGGTTGACGCCGTCCAACACCACGGTGGCCTCGGCCAACCGCGACGTCGACGCGCTCTTCGCGCAGGCGGGCTTCGCCGTCGAAGCGCCGGCGGTGCACGGGCTGACGCCGCACGAATTGGTGCAGCGCATCGCCGACGGGAAGGCCTGGCAGGACGACGCGTCGGCGGAGACGAAGGAGGTCTTCAGCCGGCCGGGCATGGCGGATCGGCTCCGGGCGATCTTCGGCCAACGGCTGCTCAACGACGACGGCGAGCTGGGGCACGCGCGCGACTTCGGCAGCTACGGCGCGCAGATGGACGCGAGCCTGCGGCAGAAGCTCGAAGATCTGGTCCGCTGGGTGAAGCCCGGTTGCATCGTCGACAAGGGCTGCGGCACCGGGAAGTTGTTGGTCGAGCTGTCCCGGCTCTTTCCGCAGTCGAAGCTGGTGGGGGTCGACCTGTCCCGCGAGTTCCTGCGGCTGTGCGACGAGAACACCTACGCGACGGACGACGTGGCGCTCGTGTTCGGCGACGTAGTCGACGTGTGCGTACCCGAAGCTTCGGCGAGCACGGTGATCTTCTCGTCAGTCATGCACGAGGTGCACAGCTACAACGGCTACGCGCTGGGCAAGATCGACGCCGCGCTGGCGAACGCGTGGACGGAGCTGGCTCCCGGTGGGCACGTGCTGATTCGCGACGGCGTGTCGCCCGAGCCGGCGACGTGGCGGCTGAAGTTCCTGTCCGCCGACGTGCAGGCCACCTTCGAACGCTTCGCCCGGGAGTTTCGGCACGGGCAGGGCGCGCCCTTCGAGCGGCTGAGCGACGACACGGTGCGGCTGCCCGCGCACTACGCCAACGAGTTCCTCTGCAAGAAGGACTACCAGAAGAACTGGCACATCGAGGTGCACGAGGAGTTCGGCCCGCTGACGCTGAACGGCTGGAAGGACGCGCTGGGGCGCGCCGGGTTCGAACCCATGCACCTGCTCCAGTACGTCAACTCGTGGATCGCCAAGCACCGCTACGAAGGCACCGTCGAGCTGAGCCTGGACGACGGGACCCGGCTGGGCTGGCCGGCGACCAACTGTGTGGTGGTGGGGCGCAAGCCTCGGCGGTGAGCCGGCGGGCCGGCGCGCGGGCCACTCGAAAATGGCCGACCTGCAACGGTCTGGTACAAGGCGCAACATGGTCGAGGTGTCGCCAGATCTCGCTCGGGCGCTGCCGGTCGGACAGGCCCTGGGGGAGTACGTCATCCAGCGGAAGCTGGCCGAAGGCGGCTTCGGGGCGATCTACGTCGCGGCGAGCACCAAGCTCGAGGGGCGCCAGGTCATCGTCAAGACGATGCGGGCCTGGGACGAGGACAGCCAGGCGCTGCTCCGGCGCGAGGCCAAGCAGCTGGTGAACCTGCACCACCCGGCCGTCGTGCAGGTGATCTCCTACGGCGAAGAAGCGGGCTTCCAGTACCTGGTGATGGAGCATGTCGACGCGCCGACGCTGGCGGCGATCCACCGGGAAGGCGGCGCGCTCGGGCCGTTCGAGGTGGTGCGGCTGGGCACGCGGATCGCCGAGGCGCTCGAGGCGGTGCACGAAGTGAACGTGGTGCACCGCGATCTGAAGCCCGACAACATCATGGTGAAGCTCAGCCGGGACCGCGGCCGCTACGTGGACTGGCTCAAGCTCATCGACTTCGGGCTGGCGCACCAGGCCGGCGCGACGGACGCGATTCGGGCCGGGACGGTGGCGTACGTGGCGCCCGAGACGCTCATGCCCGAGCTGTCGGCGGTGACGCCCGCGACGGACCTGTACTCGCTGGGCTGCATTCTGTTCGAGCTGCTGACGGCGCAGGCCCCGTACGTGGGCGACACGCAGCAGGTCGTCAACCAGCACGCGCACGCGAAGGTGCCGCGGCTCAGAGATCTGCGGCCGGACTTGCCGGAGGCGCTCGACGAGCTGGTGTTTCGGTTGATGCAGAAGCAGCCGAAGGACCGGCCGGCGTCCGCGGCGGAGGTGCGTCGGACGCTGACGAAGATCGAGCGGGACCTCTCGGACGGCGCGACCGGCATGCAGCGGCTGTCGGCGGTGCTGGGGCGGCCGACGGAGCTGCCGAAGGCGGCGGTCACGGAGCCGATGGGGACGGTGAAGAAGCCGGTGGAGCCGACCCTGAAGGTGGACCGGCTGCCGGTGCCTCCGCTCGAGGGCGACGCGCCGAAGGCGGACGTCGCGCCGGTGCCGGTGGCTGCTGTGCCGCCGCAGTCGTCGTCGCGGGCTGGGCTGATGGTGGCCGCGCTCGGCGCGGTCGTGGGTGGGGCGCTCTTGGTGTGGGTGCTGATGCAGGGCGGCGGTCCGAAGCCCACTGGCCCGGTCGATCCGGCGATGGGGGTGACGGTCGCGCCTCCGCCGGCGAAGGTCGAGCCTGTGGTGGTGCCTGCCGCGCCCGTCGTTGCTCCGGCGGCGACGCCTGCCATGGAGGACCCGGTGGCTGCGCTGCCGGTGCCGGTCGCGAAGAAGCCCGAGGTGGCCAAGCCTGTCGCGGTGGTTGCGCCGGTGGTGGCTGCGGCGCCGGTGGAGGTTCCGAAGCCGACGGTCCAGCCGGCGCCGGTGGTGACCGCGCCGCCGGCGTGCACGTTCGACGACGGGTTCGTGAAGTACGCGCGCAAGCAGGTGACGCTGCTGCGGGCCTTCCCCAAGGGGAGCACGAGCGAGTTCGAAGCGGGCGCGGATCGCGTCGGCGAGTCGCTGGTGGAGAAGAACTGTCAGAAGGCGCAGGCCGGGTTGGCGGCGCTGCAGCGGTTGGTGGGGGCTCCCGAGGAATGACGATGCGACGGTGGATGCTGGTGGTAGCGCTGGGCGTTGCCGGGGCTTCGTTTGCGCAAGCAGACCGGCCGACGGTCATGCCGTTCCCGCTCGAGCTCGAGCCGCACCCGAGCTTGAAGAAGGACGAAGCGGCGCTGGTCGACACGTTCGAGAAGAAGCTCGGGGAGGCGCAGGCCGTCGTCCCGACTCGGCCCGAGCGCGCGGCGGTGCTGGCCGAGGTGAAGCGCTCGGACTGTGCCGAGAGCGACGAGTGCCTGCGCGCGATCGCCGAGAAGAGCGGCAGTTTGTACGCGCTGTACGCGGTGGTCGGGTACGAGCCGAAGCCCAGCGGCGTGGTGCTGACGCTGCGGGGCCGGGTGGTGCGCAAGGACGGGAAGGTGATGGGGACGGCGGCGGTGGAGCAGGGCAAGGAGCAGCGGACGGTGGTGGAGGCGCTCGGGCTGGCGGCGGCGCGGTTCTTCGAAGAGCTGAAGGTGAAAGGGTTGCCGGCGAGCCTCGAGGTGGTGGCCAAGCCGGACGTCGTGACGCCCGCGGTGACGACGCCGGTCGTCGTGCCGGCGGCGCCGAGTGGGCCGAGTGGGCTGAGCACCGTGGGGTGGGTCGGGGTTGGGGTTGGCGCGGCGGGGGCGGTTGCGGGGGCGGTGGTGTTCGGCGCCGCGGGGACTGTTCCGGTGGATGCGGCGGGGAATGTTGCGCAGGCCGATGCGAGTCGAGCGGTAGGCATTGCGAATACGCGAACCGTTGGCGTCGTGACGATGGCCGCGGGCGCGGGAGTGGCTGTGATTGGGCTGGTCCTGGCGTTGGTCGGCGCGAAGCCTGCGAGCGCTCCGGTCGTCGGGGTCGGAGTGGGTCAGACGGGAGTGGTCGTGACAGTGGGAGGCTTGCTGCCGTGAGAGTGAACGCTGCGCTGTGTTTGGGCGTGCTGACGCTGGTGGCTTGCGACGTGGCTCGACCGTGTCGGACGAGTACGGACTGTGCGGGTGGGGGGATCTGTGACCCGATGCACTTCGTGTGTGTGATTCCGGCCGATGCGGGGAAGGGTGGCGGGAGTGGAGGCGGGGCAGGGACTGGCGGAGGGGCGGGCGCGGGCGGGGTTGGCGGTGGGACGGCTGGCGTTGGAGGTGGGACTGCCGGAGTCGGTGGGGTGGGCGGCGGCGGAGGGAATGACGGTGGCGCGGACGCGGGGATGGACGCCGGGATCGATGCGGGTGTGCCGTATTGTGTGGCCGGCCTCAATTGCGAGGTGTTCGAGGAGTGTCGCCCGACGCTCGACGGTGGGCTTTGCGTGAACCAGGACTTCGTGCTGCAGTGGCAAATGCCACTGCCTGGATTGGTGACGCGCGACTCGACGGTGGCCGCCACAGTGAGAGTGTCGAAGACGGACGGCGGTGCGGTGTCGCTGACGAAGGTGCCCGTGGACGGGGGCGCGACGGACTTCCTGGGCAGTAACGGGACATACGCCGGCATGTTGACGCTGAGCGGCGCGGATGGGCCAAGGACCTTTGTGGCGGGCTGGCCGTCGCCGGGGCCGCGCGCCGCGCTCGTGATTGAACGTGACACGACACCGCCAAGTGTCGTGGTGGTGGTTGAGCCGCGGGACGGAGGCGACGCGGACCCAGCGAGGCCGGGAGCTTGGAAGAAGGACGAGTGGGCGCTTGTGATGGTGACCGTCGATGGGGGGCCGGGGGTAGAAGTCAGTCAGGTGCGCACTGCGTGGGACGGCGGGGTACGTGCGGCGAGTTGCAGGAGTGTTTGCGTGGGGACTTGTCGTTGCTTCGCGGTGGAACTTGCTGGGGCGCCCGTACCGGGGATGAGTGCGGCAGTGAGTATTTCGGTGGGGCCGGTCGCCGATGACGCTGGAAATCTGGCGCCGGTGTCCGACGCGGGACTCGGGGTGACGCGACTTCGGTGGACCAGGTCGATAGGAAGTGGTGCGTTCAGCGGTCTTTCTCCTCTGCCAGTTGCAGCTGCGGGAAACGGTGTCGTCGTCGCGGGGTCTCGAGAGGGCGCTCCCTATCGAATCCGTGCGTTCGCGCCGGACGGACAACTGCTGTGGGGGGCACTCGACGCGGGGTTGGTCACGGGCGGACCAGCCATGGCCGCCGGGGATGTATGGTTCGGCTGGAATTCTGGCGCCTTCGCGATGCTGCAGCCTGTGTCCCTTGTTGGCGGGTTGATTCGAGCGGGAGAGTGTTCGAATACCCCGTTGGCTGACTTTGGTGGAGACCTCGCCATCGCAGTTGTCGACGCAGGCGACGGGTTCCCTCTTGGAATTCGAAACGGACGAGTTCAGGGGCCAGTGGCCGGCAACTGTGAAGGATTAACGCTGACAGGGATAACTGATACGACCGCGCGGTCGTCGCTGGTCGCACAGCCGAATGGCACCGGGTTCGACACCTTCGTTGCCTTTGAAGGCGATGCGAAAATCTGGAAGGCGAGTCTGTCCGGAACGACGTGGACGGGCCGCGGGGACGCGCAGCTCCCAACCTTCACGCAGCCGAGGGGGCTCTTCTTGGATGGCGCGGGTCATGCAGGAGGAGGAGGCGTCGTTGGGAATGGGGCGCTATTTGTCACAAGTGCTGGCGTAGATTTGTCAATGAGCACTGTCTTTGACAGTGTGGGGGCGCCGAATGCGGGAGCCCCAGTTGTGGGGGCGGGTTTTGTGCTGTATGGCGATACATCGGGTCAGCTGGTTAGGCGTCCGCTCGACGGGGGTGCGTTCGGCCCTGCCATGCTGAGTCAGGCGTTGGGGAGCGGCAGTCTGCAAAGCTCGATGCCGGTTCTTGGGGCCGGCGGGTTGGTGTATGTGATTGGTGGGGCAGGGGTGCTTGCGGTGCGCCGTGCATCTGACTTGGGTGAGGTCTGGTCGGCGTCTCTTGATTCGCTGTCGGGCTCCGGCAATATCTCTCAGCTGGCGCTTGATGTGTTGCGTGGTCCAGGCGGTGCGAAGGACTGTAGTCGCGAATTAGGGGTCCTATATGTTGTCACGCGCGCAGGCGCGGAGGCGACGCTTCGGGCCGTCCTGGTGGATAGCGCTGGGCTTGATGCAACTGCGCCTTGGCCCAAGTACCAGCACGACAATGCTAATACCGGCAATCCGGCGCGCAGTCTCGCGGCCTGGGCCTGTCCGTGAGACTGCCCGCCCGCAGCTTGGTGGTGTTCGTCGTGCTGGTTGGATGCGGCAGCCAACCGCAAGCGCGCTGTGAGGAGGACCGGAACTGCCCCGAGGGCCAGCTGTGCGTCCAGCAGGTGTGCGTCGCGGCTGACGGTGGCCAGGCAGTTGGCGGGACTGGAGGCGGGGCAGGGACTGGCGGAGGAGCGGGCGCTGGCGGAGTTGGCGGTGGGACGGCTGGCGTTGGAGGTGGGACTGCCGGAGTCGGTGGGGTGGGCGGCGGCGGAGGGAATGACGGTGGCGCGGACGCGGGGATGGACGCCGGGACGGATGCGGGCCCACCGCCGTGCTCGCTGGTGACGTGCGGGACGGGGCAGGAGTGCCGCGTGACGGCGCAGGACGCCGGCCGGTGCGAGGAGAGCTTCAGCGGCGTGACGTTGCTGGCGCCGGATGGAGGCGTGTACGGCCCGGACGCGTCGGTGGCGGTGGTGGCGCAGCTCGTGCTGCGGGCGGGCTTCGTGGGCGGCAGTCCGCCGGCGACGCTGGAGGGAGTGTTGACGGGCGGGATGACGCAGGCAGTGACGCTCCGGACGGACGGAGGCTTGTTGTACCGCGCGCAGGTGGGCACGGCGACGCTGACTGGCGGGCAGTACACGGTGAGTGTTGGCGGTGACGGCGGCGTCGTGAGTGGACGGTTTGAGGTGGACCGAACGCCGCCGAACGTGTCGGTGCGGCTGGAGTTGCCGAGTTACGACGGCGGGACCGCGACGTTCCGGCCGGTGGATTCGAGTCGGCCCGCGGCGGTGCGGCGAGATGCGCGAGTCGGCATTGTGGTGACGTCGTCGGACATGGATATTCTGGCGAGTTCGTTGGCGGTGGCCGTGACTTGCGACGCCGGGCATGTCTGGGATGCGGGAGTCGGGACGGCGTGCGATGCGGGGTTGTTCTGCCGACGGTACGAGTTGGACGTCGCGGGGCAGCCACTGGCGGCCTTCTCGGCTGGGGTGGAGGTGCGTGCGCAGGTGGCGGACGCCGTGGGCAACGTGGCGTTGGCGAGTCCAGCGGGGTTTGAGGTGACGCGGTGGAAGTGGGCGGTGCAGGTGGCGCCGAACTTGGCGATTGAGGGGAGTCCGGCGATTGGCGATGGCGGGACACTGTACGTGCCGATGACAGCGCCAGGCACGGGCGGGCTGTTTGCCGTCGCGCCGAATGCGTCTGTTGTGCCGCTTGTTCAGAACGTGACAATTCGCGGGAGCCCCGTAGTGGCGCGCACGAATACATCGGAGTTCGTTGGATATCCTTCTGCGTCCGGAACTGGCGGCGGAATCTCGTCCGTCGGAGGCTCGACATGCGGAAGCGCCGCCACCGAGAACGTCACTAGTTTGGCGGTGCTGTCCGACGGACTGGCAACGGCGCGGTTGGTCGGTGTTAGTGCCACGACGGCGACTCGTCGCCTTATGGCTGTCGAGCCAAGTATTGGCTGCGCAGAGAGCCTGCCGTCGGTGCCCCCCACAGCATTCCCCGCCAACGTTGTGGTGGCTGGCAGCGTCGTCCACTATCCCTCTGGAAGCGGACGGATTCAGTCGTGGCAGGTCGGAAGCACATCCCTTGGGCCGGAGATCATTGTTGGAGCGGGCACCGTGTACGGCGTGTCTCTTGTGGATGGTGGCGCGAATATCGCAGGAGGAGGAGGAGGGGCCGGGGTCGGTCGTCTCTTCGTCGTCGCACGAGACGGGGGCACGGTGTCCGGATTGAACAACTCGACACACGTCTCTGGAGTGGCCGTTGGAGCCACGTCACTCTTCGCTGTCGTTCAGGACAACAATGAATCTGGCGTGCTTGCGCGATTCGACTTGTCTGGCAATGTCACCGGCGACGCGGGCTACGGCTATCCCTTCCCGACTGGGCGCATTCCTGGGGCGACTACGCCAGTGCTTGGGTGGGGGGAACGGGTGTATCAGGTAAGCAGCGAGGGCCATGTGCTGTCGGCGAGCCAGCAGACACTCGTGAGTGATTGGAGGTCTCCGTCGCCGATGCTGGGTGAAGTCGTCGCCTCGCCGACCCTCGACTGCAACCGCGAGCGAAGCGGGACAAGCACCGGCGTCCTCTACTTCGGCACCACCCAAGGCTGGCTCGTCGCCTACGTCGTCGATTCCCCCGGCCTCGACCCGACGGCGCAGTGGGCGAAGTACCAGCACGACGCGCGCAATACCGGCAACGTCTCCGTCCCCATCACCTGCCCGTAACGCCTCACACCGCCTTCAGCACCCGGCGCAGAAATACATCCGTCTGCCGCTCGAGCACCGCGTTCGCGCCCAGCCGCTGCGCGAGGTGCTCGAAGTCCACCTCATCCAGCGCCTGATCCTGATTGAAACAACTGAACACGAACGACTCCTTCCCCGTCCGTGGATCCACGTGCCGCTGCAGGCACTGCGCGCAGATCTCCTTCATCATGCACTGCATCGGCGAGTTGATGCTCCCGACCGCGCAGTGTGCCGGCTTCAACTCACCCTTCAGCACGCCGTGCCGCGCCTCCTTCACCGCGCGCATCATTCGGTCCGACCCAATGGCGATGATCCGATCCACGTCCCGCATCGGCACCGGTTGCGTGCCCAGGCTCCCCTCGGCGTACGCGACCATCGCCTGCACGATGTTCCCGACGATCGATCGGTCCTGCGGACGCCGCGGCGCCGGAGGCACGCCCGCATCCACACTCCACACGACCGCGTCTGCCGACTTCTCGACCTCCTCAATCATGTACAGGTCTTCCGCGCGTCGGTAGCCAGCGAAGTACAACACCCGGCTCCCCGCAGCCCGCAGCGCCTGCCCAATCGAGAACAGCACCGCGTTCCCCAGCCCGCCGCCGGCGAGCAGCACCGTCTCTCCGCGCGGGATCTCCGTCGGAGCCCCCGTCGGCCCCATCAACACCACCGGCTCGCCTTCCTTCAGCCGCGCACACAGCCGCGAAGACCCGCCCATCTCCAGCACGATCGTCGACACCAGCCCCTGCGCTCGGTCCACCCACGCGCCGGTCAACGCCAGCCCCTCCATCACCAGCTTGGTGCCCGCGATCACCTCCGCGGTCCGCTCGTAGTTCTGCAGCCGAAAGAACTGCCCGGGCGCGAAGTGCTCCGCCGCGGCCGGTGCGTGCAGCACGATCTCCACGATCGTCGGCGTCAGCCGGTTCACCGCCCGCACCGTCGCCAGGAACGCCGCGTCGAGCCGGCCGAACAGCGCCGCGCGCTTGGCCTCGCGCTCGGCCCGCCCCGCGTCGTCCAACCCGCGCAGCTCACCCTCGAACAGCCGCACCACCTCCCCGAACCCGTCCCGCGCCGACGCCATGGCCTTCACCACGTTGCCCGCGTACGTCGGGTGGTTGTCCCCGTAGAACGTGACGTAGCGGCCTCCCTGCGCGTAGCTCGTGAAGAACCCAGCGCTCCGCCCCAGATCGTCGTGCCCCTCCACCGGCGTCAGCTCGAACCCACCCGCCGCGCCAGCGACGAGCGCGTGGGCGCGGAAGAAAGCCCCGTCGTCGTCCAGCGCGAACGTGCCCGGGTACTCCTTCTCGTACGTGACGTTCGGCGACGTCCCCGCCGCCAGGCACACGGTCCGCGCGGGCAGGGTCAGCCGCTCGCCGCTGCTGACCAACTTCCCGCCGTCGACCCGCATGCGCTCGAACACCAGGCCCTCCACGGCCCCGTTCGGGTCGACCACCGTCTCCACCGGGCTCACGCGCTCCACGAAGCGCAGGCCTTCCTCGAACGCCTTCTCCACCTCCTCCGCGTTGAGCCGGTAGGCGGGGGACTCGGTCAACCCGCGGCGGTAGCAGACCGACACGCCGCCCCACTGCCGCACCAGCCGGCTGAGGTTCGGCGCTTCTCCCGCGGCCGCCGCCCGCGCACGCTCCGCGCGCACCGCCCGCCCGTGCTCGAGGAACGTCGCATACGTCGCCCGCTGGTCGTCGCGCAGGCTCGTCAGCACCTCACCCTCCGCGCCGTTCGCCTGCAGCGCCTCGTGCCGCGCGAGCACCTTCTCGACCTGCACCGGGTAGTACGCGAGCAGCTCCGTCGCCGTGTCGATCGCCGTCAACCCGCCGCCGATCACCACCGCCGGCAGGTGCACCTCCAGGTTCGACAGCGAGTCCCGCTTGAACGCGCCCGACAGCTGCAGCCCCATGAGGAAGTCGGACGCCGCGCGCACGCCGCGCACCAGGTTGTGCTTCATGCGCGGGAGCGTCGGCTTGCCCGCCCCAGCCGCGATCGCCACGTGGTCGAAGCCCAGCCGCCACGCGTCGTCGAGGGTGATCGTCCCGCCGAAGCGCACGCCGCCGTACGCGCGGAAGCCCTGCCGCCGCAGCAGCGTCAGGTGCAGGAGCGTCAAGAACGACTTGTCCCAGCGCACGGTGATGCCGTACTCGGACACGCCGCCGAAGCCTTCGAGCACTCGCTCGTCCAGCCGCCCCGCCACCCGCGCCCAGTCGCGGATCGGCTCCATGCCCGGTCCGACCAGCGCTGCATCGAACGGCTCCAGCTTGAGCCCGTCGACGGCGACCACGGTGAAGCCTTCGTTCAGCAGGTAGTGGCTCAGCGTGTAGCCGGCCGGCCCCAGGCCCACGACCAGCACGTTCTTCCCGTTCGCCGGCAGCGCCACCGGCCGCTTCGCGTTGAGCGGGTTCCAGCGCGTCAGCAGCCCGTACACCTCGAAGCCGTATGGCAGCGCCAGCACGTCGGTCAGCACGCTGGTCTCGATCTGCGGAATGTTCACCGGCGTCTGCTTCTGGAAGATGCAGCTGCGCATGCAGTCGTTGCAGATCCGGTGGCCCGTGCCCGGGCACATCGGGTTCGACTCCATGATCATCGCCAGCGCGCCCACCGAATCACCCAGCGCCTTGAGCTGGTGCATCTCGCTGATTCGCTCGTCCAGCGGGCAGCCGGTGAGCGGCACGCCCAGCGGGTTGGGCTTGTACGTGTGCGCGGCCTGCGGCTGCTTGTCCTTGAAGCCGTGCCGGCAGCTGTCCTTCTCGCGCTCGTGGCACAGCACGCAGGTGTCCAGCTCACTGGCGATCTGTCGCGGCGTGGCCCGCGGGTCCGTCAGGCCGAAGCCGTCGCGCCGCCGCTGGGCGTGCGCCGGCCCCTCCACCGCCTCCGGGAGCGCCGGGTCCGGCCGCTCGAGCTCCACCAGCGCGTCGAACTTGAGCGGCTTGGGCTGGCGGATCGTCCAGAAGCCGTCGAACGAATGTGTGTAGCTCGCGCGGGCCCAGGTCCAGCGATCGACGATCGCCAAGAGCGCGCGGAGCCGATCCAGCGGCTCGCCCGTCAGCGCCGCTCCCAGCACCGTGCGCGCGTCGGCGTCGTGCTCGAGCGCGGCCAGCGCCTTCGCGGCGGCGTCGACGGCGGTGAGGTCCTTTGGTTCGGCACCCGCCGCGGCTCGCTCGGCCCGCATCAACGTCGTCACCGCCAGCGCCAGCGCCCGCTCGAAGTCGCCCGTCGACTCCTGGGCGCCGAAGCCGACGCGGAGGAGCGCCGCCACCCGCGCGTCCAGCCCCGGCAGCTCTTCGCGCGTCGGCCGGTCCACCGCGCCCTTCTTGAAGACGCGGCGGCTGACGAAGTCCCGCTTGAATTCGAATAGCTCGAGCTCCGATCGGAACGCCTGCGCTTGCGCTTCACGTTCGGCGGTGATGCCAAACAGCTCGAGGACGAAGCGCGAGAACGCTTGCGCGACGGAGATGAGGAGCGCCGACTCCACCGTGGGCGCCAGCCCGCCGTGGGCGACACCCGCGCCGAGCTGCTGCCGGTACGAGCGGTACGCCGGGCCGATCGTCGGGTGCTGACGGTCCAGCGCGGCGAGGAACGTGGCGTCCAGCCGGGCGAGGGCGGTGGGGTCGTACAGATCGCGAAACGAGAAACCTTCGACTCCGAGCTGCATGGCGCGAGCAGGCTTAACTCGGAGGGCGCGGCGCCGCACGCCTCACGGACGGCTTCGCAGGTCGTCCTGGGGCAGCACCAGCTCCGACGACGGCTCGGCCAGGCACCCGCGGCGCTCGTCGCTGGTGAAGAGATCGCTCAGCACCCGCAGGCTGTCCGTCGCCAGGCCTTCCCCCCAGGCCACGGTGATGGGGTTGATGATGTTGAGGTAGCAGGGCGACACCGGCGCATCGACCGCCTTGCCCTCGTCTCGCCACCAGTAGAACAGCGCGCGCACCGTCCACAGGTAGGTGAAGGAGTACGAGGTCGGGTTGGGGCGCCACCCCGAGATGCGGCTGCGCGGCACCCGGTAGAAGCGCTCTCGCTCGTTGACCACCAAGCGCGCGGCGTCCAGCGCGCCCCGCGCGTCGCTCAAGCGCGCCCGCCGCTGGGCGGTGGTGACGTTGGGGTCGAGCCAGCCGTCGACGTAGTCGTACAGGCCGTGAACCTGGCGCGCCCGCAGCGCCGTCATCTTCGCCGCGTCGGCGAGCTCGTCGAACAGCGCTCGGGCCGGGCCGCTCAACCGGCCGCGCAACATCTCCGCGCGGGCCGACAGCGCCCCGAACGTCGTCTTCATCTCGCGCAGCAAGGGCTCGATCTCCGCCGAGTAGCCGGGGCCGCCGTGAAGTGGGTTGCGCATGTCCACCAGGCCGAGCCGCGCCGGCTGCGTCATCTGCGCGGGGCCCAGGCGCGCCGCTGCGGCGCGCTCGCTGATGTCGTCCCAGGTCTCGAAGCCCTGCAGGTACGCCTGCCCCGAGCGCCGGGTGATGTCGTTGGGCCGCACGCCGTTGATGCGACCTTCGATGAGGAGCGCCTGCTCCGCGGCCACCGTGTCCACGAGCCATTGCTCGACGGTGAGCGCTTCAGCGCCGAAGACCTGCGTGACGGGGCGCAGCGCCAGGCGGAGCGCCTGAGTGTGGTCGCGAACGCTGACGAAGGGCTCGTACGCAGAGCGCGCGGCGACGACGTCGTTGAGCCAGTAGCCCCACTCCCAGCCGCTCGAGAAGATGAGCTGGCCGTCCATGCGCTGGCCCGCGGTGGCGCCGCTGCCCGTCAGGCCCGACTCTTCGTCTTGGGCGATGAGCCGCAGATCGTACAGGCGCCGCTCGGCGTAGATCGGCAGGAACAGCGGCACGTCCACGTCGAAGCTGACCCAGTAGGCGGTCTCCGGGTACCAGACGACGGGCCGCCGGCCGACCTGCTGGCGGAGGAACTTGCGAATGAAGTCGAAGTCGGAGTTCCCGTAGGTCGGCGCGAGATCCGTCAGGCCGTAGTGCTGGACGGTGTGGGGCAGCACACCCAGGCGCGGGTCGGCGAAGTGGGGGAGGAAGTTGAAGTTGATCGGCGCCCCGGTGACGGGGTCTGGGAAGCCCGCCGCGGTCTGCCCGCTCGACGCGTGGACCTTGATGAAGACGTGCTTGCCGTACGTCGTCTCGACGTGGCGGGTCAGCTCGTTCATCCACTCGAGCATGCGCTGCGGCTCCGGCGCGGTGAACTCGCTGGTGCCCGCCTCGGTGCCGACGAAGTCGAAGCCGGCGGTCATCACCAGGTCCATGCGGGTGCGCAGCTCCGCCAGCTCCTGGGCGAGGGTGCCGCGCGTGCGCACGAGCCGGAACGCGTGCTGCTGGCCGAAGGCGATCGGCACGTCGATGCCTACCGCGAGGCCGAAGTCGTGCCCCTTGTCGACGAGCCGGGCCAGCCGCTGGAAGCGCGCGGGGCTGTCGGCGAAGGTGGCCCAGGCCTGCGCCCAGAGGAGGAACCACTCGACGCCGTTCTGCCGGTTGGCGACGAGCCACTCGCAGTAGGCCTCCCACTCGGGCAGCTGCGCGTCGAAGCCGGTGGCGTCGGTGGGGCCGGCGGGGCCCCAGCCCTGGAGCAGCTCGGTCAGCTCGAGCGGGTGTTGGGTGTGGAGGTGCAGCTCGCGCTTCTTCCAACGCGGACGGGCCGTCTCGTCGAGCGTCAGCGGCGGCGGGCGCAGCGCGAGGGGACGGAAGGGCTGCAGCGGGTGGAGGAAGCCGAAGCCGAGCGCCTCGAGCGCGCCGTAGACGGCCATGGACAGGCCGAGGTTCGTCGTCGCGCCGGCCCGCTGCGGTGTCCCGTCGGCCGCGAGGAGGACGCCGGCGCCCCAGGCGCGCGCCTTGAGGCGGATCGCCTCGTCCCCGGCCGTCTGCGCGCTCAAGCGAGGGAAGACCTCCCGCGTCAGGGCGGTGTCACCCAGGGCGAGGAAGAGGCTGCTCGTGTCGGCCGCGTCGACGAGCTCGGCGGGCGGAATCTCCGTCGGGGCGCGACCGAGCACGGCGCTCAGGTGCCGCAACACCCGGGCGCGCACGGCGGGGGCGACGTCGGCGCCGAAGCTGACCGCGAAGCCCGCAAGCCGCTGCCGTGGCGGGCCCGCGTCCAGGGTGCCCGTGGAGCCAGCGTCTTCGCCGTTGCCGCCGTCAGGGGTGACCCCGCCCGCATCTGCCGGCAAGCCCCCAGCGTCGAGCGGAGGCTGCTCGACGATCTCCGGGCCGCCGCACTGGCAGCCGGTCAGCATCGTCAGCATGAGCAGCAGGACCCGGGCGCGCATGACCGCCGCAGGGTGACGACCGGCGCCAGGGCGGTCAAGGCACGTCAAGCCGGCCGTGCTCGAGTCGCCGCCGCGCCTCAAGGCAATGACTTGAATGCACCGCCAGCCCGGTGCGAGGGTTCGCATCCGTCGCACGCAGGACCCACGCCCCGCGAGGAACTCCATGACTGGCCCCGTTCGCTCCAACACCAGCGCCCCTTCGCTCCGCCCCGTCGTGACGGACGCGCCCGCCTCGCCTGCCTCGGCTGGGGCCTCGCCGAGCGCGACGTCGGCCACTGGCGCGGCGCCGGCCAGCACCTTCACGCCCGCCGGGACGACGTCGACCAGCCGGCCGCAGCTCAGCCCGGTGGGAACGCCGCTGACCGGCGCGCAGTCGCTGCTGAACCCCGGGCCGATCGTGCGCTTGTCGGCGGTGCTCGGGCCGTCCGAAGAAGGGCCGATCGGCGTGCCCGTGCCGCCCGGCTTCAAGGCAGTGCTCGCCGCCGACATCACCGACGATCTCCTCACGCTCCCCGGCGGGCAGCAGCCTGGCTTCTGGTGGAACGAGCAGACGTTGTCGCTTTCGAAGGGCGGGGGCGGCTCGGTGGAGCTGCTCCCCAAAGCGCAGGCGCGCTTCGATGCGACGCACGCCGCGTTCAAGGCGAAGGCCGCGGCCCTGGCCAAGGCGTCCCCAGACGATCCGACCGCCGGCCACTTCATCGCTTCGCGGCAGGTCGCGGGGCACGGCTCGGCCGGCGCGCTGGTGTCGCTGACGGTTTCGACGAGCCGTTACGACGGGGAAGGGGAGTCGAAGGACGCGGTGGAGCTGCAGACGTTCGACACGCGCACGGGCCAGCGGGTGCAGCTCGACGCGCTGCTCAGCGCCGAGCAGTTCAAGGGCGTCGTCGACACCATCGAGAAGGAGCTGCCGCTGCTCAAGGTCGACGGCAACCCCGACTTCGGCTCGGCGGCGTTCGTGCCCCCGACGCGGGCGGCGCTCGAAGGGCTGGTCGCGCAGCACTTCGCGCTCGTCCCCAGGCGCGGGCGGCTCGAGCTCGACGTGACGCTGACGGCGAAGAACCTCGAGCTGGGCAGCGCCCGCTTCACCTTCCAGGGGCCGACCGACGCCGCGTTCCTCAAGGTGATCGGCGCCGACGTGGCGCCTCTGCCGCAGGCCTACCCGCTGCCGACGAAGAACACGACGGACACGCTGGACGCGCTGGCCAAGCGGCTGCGCGATCCCGAGCAGCTGCGGGAGAAGGCGCTCGAGGTGCTCAAGAGCGATCCTGCGACGACGACCATGACGATGCAGACCGCGGAGCTGGTGCTCGAAGCGCTCGGCCAGAAGCAGTCGGCGGCGGACGTGCTGCGCCGGGTGTTGAGCTCGTAAGGCGCTTCAGGCCCGCGCCGCCGGCGGCTCGTCCACCCGAACTCCGCCCGCGGCCAGCACACACGCGCCGATCACGAACGCGTAGTAGTTGCAGAACGCCTGCTTGTTGAACGCGAAGAACAAGATGTACGCCAGCACACAGCAGGCCGCGTAGCCCGCGGGCGTCCGCGGGAGCCTCCACAGCCCCACGCCCAGGCCGACACACGCCATGACGAAGGCCCATGCCGTCGACGGCTTGTCGTGCCCCTGGCTGTGCCACCACGCCAGGTAGCTCAGCGCCTCGGTGCGGAACGGCTGCAGCGTCTGCAGCGCCACGACCGAATGCCAGAAGGCCTTGAAGTCCCACAGCGCGAAGGGGAGCGTCACCGCGGCCCCGGTGGCGATCACCTTGCCGACGAAGCGCAGCGCCTGCTTGGGCTCGATCGGCCGGGGCAGCAGCAGCCACACCGCCGGCGCGGCGAACACGAGGTACTGCTTCACGGACAGGAACAGCCCGAGCACGTAGGGCAGCGCCTTGGGGAAGCGCACCGCGGTGAAGACCGTCGCGCCCAGCCCGAAGAAGACGAACGGATCCGTCCAGCCTTGCTCCACGACGAAGAAGGCCCGCGGGGTGAACAGGTACAGCGCCGCCGCCACCCGGCTCAGCCGCCCCGGCCTGGCCAGCATCAGGAACAGCGCGCCCAAGGCCGACGCGGCGATCTGCGCGTAGCGGTAGTCCCCGCCCAGCACGTGCCCCGGCAGCGCCAACAGCAGCGACAGGGGAAAGTACGGGAACCCGAACTGAAGCCGGCCGTTCACGCTCAGGCCTTCGCCGTAGAACGGCGAGTTCCCGTAAATGTCCGGGTACGTCATCGCGTACGGGTTCTTCCCCGCGAGCAGCTCGACCGACGCTTCTTTCTGGAACACGTACACGTCGATGAAGGGCGCCGGTGAGGTGCGGATCATCCACGCGCCGACGAAGAGGAACGCCGCCACCAGCAGGTACGGCAGCGCCTTCTCGAGCGGGGGCTTCTCGGACAGCGCCAGGCCACAGAGCACCGCGGCGGCGGCCAGCCCCAGGAAGAAGTCGCGGAAGCTGCCGATGCCTTGGGCGTGGAGGTACATGCCGGGGGGCGGCTCCAGCTTGAGCAGTTCGAAGAACTGCCAGGCCAGGCCCGCCGTCGCCAACGCCCCGAACAGCCGCTCGGCCCAGGCTTCGAGCGTGCTCCAGGTCGGCAGCGTCACCCCCACCAGGCAGGCGACGATCGCCGCCGTCAGCCAGCGGATCGACACCGGGTGCAGGTTCCCGTTCGACGCCTGCACGGCTTGTCCGACGGCGAAGGCCGCGAAGCCGAAGAACAGCGCCATGCTCTTGCGATCCGTCACCGGTGGGCTCATGCGAGGGCGCGCACCATAGACACCGACGCCTTCGAAAGCGTCAGCGGCGTGACGCGGCGCCGGGCTGGGCTGGGTGGCGAGGTGGTTGCACAGCCCTGGCGGGCATGATCGACGGCGTCGTCGTCAGCCCCCGGCGCGTGATCCCCGACGAGCGCGGGAAGGTCCTGCACATGCTCAAGGCGACGGACCCGGAGTTCGAAGCCTTCGGCGAGGTGTACTTCTCGACCATCTACCCGGGCGTGGTGAAGGGCTGGCACCTCCACCGGCGCATGGTGATCCACTACGCCGTCCCCGTCGGCATGGTGAAGCTCGTGCTGTACGACGATCGCCCCGACTCCCCCACGCGGGGGCGGGTCGAAGAGCACTACCTGGGTCAGGATCACCACTGCCTGGTGAAGGTCCCGGTGGGCGTCTGGAACGGCTTCATGGGCGTCGGCACCGAGCCCGCAGTCGTCTGTAACTGCGCGTCGATTCCCCACGATCCCGACGAGATCGAGCGCGCCGACCCGCATGGCCCGCTGGTCCCCTACCAGTGGGCGCGAAAGGACCGCTGAACCCATGGCCACCCCGCTGCCCAGCTGCCGCGTCTGCGGCCAAGACATGCCCCGGCCGAGCGTCGACCTGGGGCTCCTCCCACCCGTCAACACGCTGGCCAGCACGCGCCAGGCTGCGCTCTCCGTGCCGCGCTTCCCGCTCGCGGTGGCCGTGTGCCCCAACTGCACGCACGCGCAGCTGACCCACCGGCTCGACCCGAAGGACGTCTTCGAGGACTACGTCTACTTCTCGTCGGTGTCGGAGACCGTTGTCCGCTGGGGCAAACACCTGGCGCAGCGCTACCAACACGAGCTCGAGCTGTCGGCCGTCGATCTGGTGGTGGAGCTGGCGAGCAACGACGGGTGCATTCTTTCGCCGTTCCAACCTCGCTCGAAGGTGCTCGGCGTGGAGCCGGCGCGGAACGTGGCCAAGGTCGCCAACGAGCGCGGCGTGCCCACGCTGCCCCGCTTCTTCGAGAAGAAGCTCGGCGCAGAGCTCGCGGGCGAATACGGCCAGGCGCGGCTGATCCTCGCGCGCAACGTGCTGGCCCACGTGCCGGACCTGTGGGGCTTCGTGCAGGGCGTGCGCGACTGGCTTGCGGACGACGGGATCTTCCACGTCGAGGTGCCGTACGTGCGGCCCATGCTCGAGAAGCTCGAGTTCGACACCATCTACCATGAGCACCTCTCGTACTTTTCCGTGACCGCGTTGGACCGGCTGCTGCGCGCCGCGGGGCTCGTGCTGTGGGACGTCGAGGAGATTCCGTTGCACGGCGGCTCGCTGGTCGCCCGCGCGAAGAAGCGCGGTGCGCCGAAGCCGAGCGTCGCGCGTTACCTCATCGAAGAGCGCTCCGACGGGCTGCTGGGCCAAGCGGCGTGGGACCACTTCGCGCACGGGGTCAGCCGGCTCCAGGCGGAGCTGCCGGCCTTCTTGGGCTCGCTGTCGAGCCAAGGCGCGCTCGCGGCGTACGGCGCGGCGGCCAAGGGCGTCATCCTCGCGAACACCTGCGGCCTGGGCCCGCTGCTGCCCTGGGTCGCGGACAAGTCGCCGCACAAGCAGGGCAAGTTTCTGCCGGGGCTGGGCACGCCGATCGTCTCGCCCGAGCGGGTGGACGACGAGCTGCCTACCCACCTCGTGGTCCTCGCGTGGAACTTCTTCGCGGAGATCCGCAAGCAGCTCCACGTGTACGAGAGCCAGGGCGGGCGCTTCGTGCTGCCGCTGCCGAAGCCGCACGTCGTGGCGACGGAGTTGGTGCGGGTGCGAGGGAAGGCCGCATGACGCTCACGCTCGAAGCGCTGGCCGACGTGTACGCCGGGCGGCGGGTGGTGGTGACGGGGCACACCGGCTTCAAGGGCGGCTGGCTGACGTTGTGGCTCGAGCAGCTGGGCGCGCAGGTGTTTGGCCTCGCGCTCCCGGCGGATCCGAAGGCGCTCGCGGTGAGCTGCGGCATTTCCCCGAAGCTGGGGCAGCGCTTGGCCGACGTGCGCCACTTCGACGCGGTGCGCAGCGCGCTGGACGAAGCGCAGCCCGACGTCGTCTTCCACCTCGCCGCGCAGCCGCTGGTGCGCCGCAGCTACGTGGCGCCGCTCGAGACGCTGCAGACCAACGTGCTGGGGACCGCCAACGTGCTCGAGGCCGTGCGCCAGCGCGGGGCGCAGTGCGCCGTCGTCGTCGTCTCGTCGGACAAGTGCTACCAGAACCGCGAGACGGAGCTGGCGTACCGGGAAGACGATCCGCTCGGCGGGCACGATCCGTACAGCATGAGCAAGGCGGGCACCGAGCTGGTCGTCTCGTCGTGGCGCAGCAGCTTCTTCCCCGTCGACGCGCTGCCCCACCACCAGATCGCCGTGGCGTCTGCCCGCGCCGGGAACGTGATCGGCGGCGGTGACTGGGGCGTCGATCGGCTGCTGCCGGATCTCATCAGCTCACTGCGCCGCGGGCGGCCCGTCACGCTGCGCAACCCGCAGGCGGTGCGGCCCTGGCAACACGTGCTCGAACCGCTCGGAGGCTACCTGCTCCTCGGCGCGGCCCTGCTCGGCGCGGACGCCGCGGAGGCCTGCGACGCGTTCAACTTCGGGCCCAACGCCGACTCGACGGTGCCGGTGCAGCGGCTGGCGGAGCTGGCGGTGCGCGCGTGGGGCAGCGGCCAGGTGTTGGCGTTGGGGGAAGCGTCGGGGCCGCACGAGGCCGGGCTCTTGCGCCTGGCGTCGGATCGCGCCTTCGCCAAGCTGGGGTGGACGCCGCGCTGGAGCCTGACCGAGGCGGTGCAGCACACCGTCGCGTGGTACCGCGCGCAGGCCTCGGGCATGGGGCCGCATGAGCTGAGGGATCTCTGCGAAGCGCAGCTCAGCTCCTACGTGAGCGGCGATCGCCGGCGACGCGCGGCGGCCTGAGCAGGGCGGCCGTCTTCAGCGCTGCTCGAAGCGGGGCAGGGCGGTGGCTTCTTCCAGCGTGGGCAGCTTCAGGTCCTTCGCCGAGAGCAGCGGCTCCTTCACCGGCCAGGGAATGGCCAGCTTCGGATCGTCCCAGCGCACGCCGCCGTCGTGCTGCGGCAGGTAGTACTCCGTGCACTTGTACTGAAAGTCGGCCAGCTCACTGAGCACGCAGAAGCCGTGCGCGAAGCCCGGCGGGATCCACAGCTGCTTCTTGTTGTCCTCGGACAGCTCCAGCCCGAACCACTGACCGAAGGTGGGCGAGCCCACGCGCACGTCCGCCGCGACGTCCCACACGGCGCCGCGAGTCACGCTGACCAACTTCCCTTGGGCGTGCGGGTTCTGGAAGTGCAGGCCCCGCAGGGTGTTCTTCACGCTGCGCGACATGTTGTCCTGCACGAAGGGCCCGGGGATGCCGGCCTTCGCGTAGCGCTCGGCCTGGAACGTCTCCAGGAAGAAGCCGCGGGCGTCGCCAAAGACCTTGGGCTCGACGACGAGGACGCCGGGGAGGTTGGTGGGCGTGACGTTCATGGTGCGAGCGCTTCAGTGCGACTTGAGCAGGCCCAGCAGGTACTGGCCGTACTGGTTCTTCTTCATCGGCTCGGCCAGCGCGGCCAGCTTCGCGTCGTCGATGTAGCCCAGCCGCCAGCAGATCTCCTCGGGGCAGGCCACCTTCAGCCCGGTGCGCGACTCGATGACGTGAATGAAGTTCGACGCCTCCATGAGCGACTCGTGCGTGCCGGTGTCGAGCCAGGCGAAGCCGCGCGTCATCACCTCGACCTGGAGCTTCTTGCGCTCGAGGTAGACCTTGTTGACGTCGGTGATCTCCAGCTCGCCGCGGGGCGAGGGCTTCAGGTTCGCGGCGATGTCGACGACCTCGTTGTCGTAGAAGTACAGGCCCGTCACCGCGTAGTGGCTCTTGGGCTGCTTGGGCTTCTCTTCGATCGACAGCGCCGTGCCCTTCGCGTCGAGCTCCACCACGCCGTAGCGCTCGGGGTCCTTCACCCAGTAGCCGAAGACGACGGCGCCGTCCTTCACCTGCGCGGCGCGGCGGACCATGTCGCTGAAGTGCCCGCCGTAGAAGATGTTGTCGCCCAGCACGAGCGCGCAGGGGCTGTTGCCCACGAACTGCCGGCCGATGATGAACGCCTGCGCCAGCCCGTCGGGCGAAGGCTGCTCGGCGTAGCTCAACGACACGCCCCACTGCGCGCCGTCGCCCAGCAGCTCCTTGAAGCGGGGCAGATCCTGCGGCGTGGAGATGATGAGGATCTCGCGAATGCCGGCCAGCAGCAGCGTGCTGAGCGGGTAGTACACCATGGGCTTGTCGTGGATCGGCAGCAGCTGCTTCGAGACGACGCGGGTCAGCGGGTACAGCCGGGTGCCGGAGCCGCCGGCGAGGATGATCCCCTTCATGGTGCTCCTTGGACTTCGTGGAAGAAACGATCGAGCGACTCGGTGAGCCCCAGCGGCTTCGCGGTCAACGCTTCGGCCGTGCGCGTGACGACCAGCCCGCTGCGCGGCGGCCGCGGGCTGAGCAAGGCGACGTCCTTCATGCGGCTGGGGGTGATGAGCGCGGGATCGAAGCCGAAGCGCGCACACAGGGCGCGGCCGAAGGTGACCCGATCCACCACCTCGGCGCCGGCCACGTTCCACAGCCCGGCGAGCTTCTTCGTCCCCAGCTCCGCGAGCATGTCCGCCACGTTGAGCGCGAGCGACGGCGAGACGAGCTGATCTTCGAACAGCTTGACCGCCTTGCCTTGCCGGAAGCTGTCCACCAGCCAGCTGCCGAAGTTGTTGTTGCCGGCGCGGGGCCACCCGTAGACGACGGCGGTGCGGGCGATCGACCACTGTTCCTTGGGCAGCAGCGAGCGCACCGTCAGCTCACCCGCGTACTTGGTCTGGGCGTACGTCCCCAGCGGGTTCGGCGTGGCGGTGAGGTCGTACGGGCCGGCCTGGCCGTCGAACACGTAGTCGGTGGACACGTGCAGCAGGTGCGCCTGCGTGTCGCGGGCGACGAGGCAGAGTGACGCGACGCCCTCGACGTTGGCGGTGTACGCGGCGACCGGCTGCTTCTCACAGCCGTCGACGTCCGTCATGCCCGCGGGGTTGATGATGACGGCGGGCTTGAAGGGCAGCAGCGCTTCGACCAGCCGCCCCCGGTCGCCCAGCTCCAGCGACGCGTAGGTGAAGCCCTGGCCCGACAGCCGGGACGGGCCGCGGCCACAGGCGAGGACCTCGTGCCCTTGCTGCACGAGCGTGCTGACCAGCCGACTGCCGACGAGCCCGTTGGCTCCGGTGACGACGACGCGCATGGCTTGGCCTCAGCTCAGCCGCTGCTTGTACTGGGTGTCGAAGTACTGACGGTACGCGCCGGACGTGACGCGCTCCCACCAGGGCCGGTGCTCCACGTACCAGGCCACGGTGTCCTTGAGCGCCTGCTCGAAGACGAAGCTCGGCTGCCAGCCCAGCTCGGCGCGGATCTTCGTCGCGTCGATCGCGTAGCGCTTGTCGTGGCCGGGCCGGTCGGTGACGTACTTGATCAGCGACTCGGGCTTGCCCACCGCCGCGAGGATCGCCTTGACGATCTGAATGTTCTGCCGCTCGCTGTTCCCGCCGATGTTGTAGACGTTGCCCTTCTTGCCCTTCTCGAGGGCGGCGACGAGCGCGCTGCAGTGATCGTCCACGTGCAGCCAGTCGCGCACGTTGGTCCCGTCGCCGTACACCGGCAGCGGCTTGTCGTGCAGCGCGTTCACCACCATCAGCGGGATCAACTTCTCGGGGAACTGGAAGGGCCCGTAGTTGTTCGAGCAGCGGGTCACGACGACGTCGAGCTTGAACGTGTGCTCGTACGCCAGCGCGAGCAGGTCCGCGGCCGCCTTGGAGCTGGAGTAGGGGCTCGACGGATCGAGCGGCGTCTTCTCGGTGAACAGGCCGGTGGGCCCCAGCGAGCCGTAGACCTCGTCGGTGGACACCATCAGGAAGCGGCCGACGCCGACCGTGCGCGCGGCCTCGAGCAGCACCTGGCTGCCCAGCACGTTGGTCACCGTGAACGCCTCGGGCCCGAGGATCGACCGATCGACGTGGCTCTCGGCCGCCAGGTGCATGATCGCGTCGACCTTGTGGGCGCGCAGCACGTGCTCCACCAGCTCGCGGTTGCCGACGTCACCCTTGACGAAGACGTGCTTGGGGTCGCCCTCGAGCTCCTTCAAGTTCTCGAGGTTCCCGGCGTAGGTCAGCTTGTCGAGGTTGATGACCGTGGCGTCCGGCCGGTGCTTGCGCAGCCAGCGGACCAGGTTCGAGCCAATGAAGCCGCAGCCGCCCGTGACGAGGATGTTCATGACGCCGGGGCGACTAGGGCATGCCGTGGCGCAATTCAAGACCGGCGCGCGGGCCGCTTTGGTATTCACCGCGCCGCCCATGACCCGCCGCGCTCCGTCCAGCCCCGCGCGTCGCCCGTCGCTCGAGGAGCGGCTGGCGCAGGCGCTTCAAGAGCGCGACGCGGCGCTGGCCGCGCTGGCGCAGGAACGGGCCGTGGTGAACGCGCTGCGCCTGGCCTCGGCCCGGCGGGGTGAGCCCGAGCCCAAGGACTACCCAGTCGCTGCCGGCCCTGGGGAGGCGCCGCTGCGCTACGTGCTGGCGGACGAGGCGAACGACACGCTCAAGGCGTTCTTGGGGCCGCTCCACCGCGGCGTGAAGGGCGTGCTCAAAGGGCGCGCCAAGAAGCGATGAGCCTCCAGGCCGACGTCGTCGTCCCGGTGTTCAAGGACGTCGCGCTGACGCTGGCGGCGATTCGCGCCGCGCTGCTCCACGGCGGCGAGCACGTGCGGCGCATGATCGTCGTCAATGACGCGTCGCCCGAGCCGGACATGGCGCAGGCGCTGGCGGCGCTCGAGCGCGAGCACGAGCGCGTCGTCGTGCTGACGAACGCGCGCAACGTGGGCTTCGTCGAGTCGTGCAACCGCGGGCTGTCGGTCCGAGCAGGGCACGCGGTGCTGCTCAACAGCGACACCGAAGCGCGTCCCGGCTGGCTGGGTGAGCTGCTCGCGGTGCTCGACGGGGATCCTCGAGCGGCGGCGGTCTGCCCGCTGTCGAACGACGGCACGCTGTGCTCGGTGCCGAACTACGTGACTGGCTCGCCGCCCAGCGCGTTGCCTGACGACTTGCCGCTGGCCGAGCTGCCCCGCGCGACGGAGCTGCCCACCGGCGTGGGCTTCTGCCTGCTCCTGCGGAACGAGGCGTTGGAGCTGCTGGGCCTGCTCGATCCGAAGTACGGGCGCGGGTACCACGAGGAGAACGACTGGTGTCAGCGCGCGCGGGCGGCGGGCTTGAGGGTGCTGCGGGCGAACCGGGCGGTGGTGCTCCACCACGGGGGCGTGTCCTTCGGCGCGGAACGCGAGGCGCTGGAA
>JALHOS010000033.1 GCA_022842905.1 Myxococcaceae bacterium
GGGGCTGCTCGACGTCACCGCTGGCCCGCCGAAGTGCGCCGTCACGCGAGCTGCCGCCGCGCGGGCGAGCCCGTCGACCGCGTCGAGCAGCGCCGCCGCATCGGTCCGCCGCTCCATGCTCGAGAAGAGGACGCTCCCGTCCTGTGCATTCAGCACCCGCACGCTCAGCTGGAACGTGGTGCCGATGCGGGCGACCTCTCCAGTGACGATGCCCTTGACGCCAAGGGCCCCCGCGAGCTCCGCCGTGCATGAGCTGGCGCCTTCGCTGCACCCCAGCAGCTGGCGCTGGCGCTCGAGTCCGAGCACCGCGCTCACGTCTTCCGGCGTCGTCACCTTGAGCGAGGGCGCTTCGCGAAGCCGGGTCGCGAGCGTGTTGCTCAGCGCTTCGGCCAGCGTGGGCTCGACGCCGCTGGCCTTGAGGCCGACGGCGGCGAGGGGAACGGGCTGAGCGGCGAGCAGGGTCAACGTCAGAAGAAGGGTGCCCATCAGCTGGCGGACTCTAGCCGCAGCGCCCGCGGGCGCCGCGGTCCGGTTTTGGGTCGCGGCTGACTCGACCCGGTCCGGCGCCGATGGAGCTGGGCCCGCGCACGGTGACGCCGACGACCAACGTCGTGCCCGTCTCGAACAGGTCGAAGCACGGGGGCCTTCGACCGTCCGCCGCGCTTGCCTTCCCCGCCCCGGCGCGCTGGTCTTCCATGGTTCGCCACCTGCCATGCGTCTTCGTTCCCTTCGCTCCTCGCCTTCGGTCTTCGTGCTGCTCACCCTCGCCGCGCTCTCGTCGTCCTGCCGGGACGCCACCGGGAAGCCCGACGCCGGCGATTGCCCCGACGCTCACCTGTGTCGGTGCGGTGACGGCGTGGTGGAGCCAGGTGAGGCCTGCGACGATGGGAACGTCATCAGCGGCGACGGCTGCCGCGCCGACTGCCGAGGCACCGAGCTCTGCGGCGACGGTCTGCTCGACCCGCGCACCGAGGCCTGCGACGACGCCAACCGCGACGCAGGCGACGGCTGCCGCGCCGACTGCCGAGGCACCGAGCTCTGCGGCGACGGTCTGCTCGATCCGCGCACCGAGGCCTGCGACGACGCCAACCGCGACGCGGGGGACGGCTGCCGGGCGGACTGCCGAGGCATCGAACTCTGCGGCGACGGTCTGCTCGACCCGCGCACCGAGGTCTGCGACGACGCCAACCGTGACGCGGGGGACGGCTGCCGCGCCGACTGCCGAGGCACCGAACTCTGTGGCGACGGTCTGCTCGACCCGGTTCGCGAGCAGTGTGACGACGACAACCAAGTCGACGCGGACGGGTGCGAGGCGAACTGCACGCTCCCCGCCTGCGGGAACGGCATCGTCGACCCCGGCGAGACGTGCCTGGGCAGCGCGCCGTTGCTGGTGTCGCTCCGTGGCGTGCCAGCGGACGTGAAGCTCGCCGACGTGAACGGCGACGCGCGTCTGGACGCGGTGGTGGCCAACTCGACGGGGAACAGCGTCGACATCTACCTGGGGCTGGACGGCGGCGGCTTCCGCGCGACGCCCCTCGTGCTGGATGCGGGCGTGAGCCCCGCGAAGCTGGCGGTGGCCAGGCTCGGGCGCGACGGAGGACCGGACGTGGTCGTGACGAATCGGATTGGCGACTCCGTCGGACTGTTCCGTGGCGACGGCGCAGGCGCCTTCTCTGCGCAGGTGACGTACGCCGCGGGGAATCAGCCCGAAGGAGTGACTGCCGGAGACGTGGACGGCGACGGCGCCCTGGACCTGGTGTGCGCAAGCACCGCGACCGCCACCGTGCTGGTGTTCCGCAATGGCGGCGACGCCACCTTCGCTCCCAGCACGAGCCACGACCCGCGCGGGGCGCCCACCGGCGTCGCGGTCGCCGACCTCGACGACGACGGCGATCTCGACGTCGTCACCGCGAACGACTCCAACGCGACCGTCAGCGTGCTGCTCAGCACCGACGGAGGGGCCTTCGCCACCTCAACCCTGTACGACGCTGGCGCGGGTACGAACTCGGTGACGATCGCCGACTTCGACGCAGACACCCGGCTGGACTTGGCGGTGGGCAACCGCCTCGCGAGCTCCGTCAGCGTCTTCCTTGGGCAGGGCGACGGCGGCTTCGCGGACGGACGGACCTTCAGCGCTGGGAACGGGCCAGTCAGCATCACCCACGCGGACATGAACCGCGACGGGCGCGTGGACCTGGTCGTCGCGGCCGCGTTTCAAAACGCCGTCGGCGTCCTGTTGAACAACGGGAACCGGACGTTCGCCGCGGCCGCGCTGACCCCCAGCTGCGGGCGCCCGGTCGCCCTCGCGGTCGCCGACCTCAACCGCGACACTGTCCCCGACGTGGTGAGCGTCTGTAGCTTGAGCGGCCAGCTGGCCGTGCACCTGTCGGCGCCCTGACCCTCGCCGCGCGTCGTCGTCGAGGGCGTCGGCTGTTCCGGCCGACCTGGGCCGTTCATCGCTCTGCGCCTGTGGGGGGCCGGAACTTCCCCTGCCTGCTGGGTGTACACTCCCGCGTGGGTCCCCACCCCGTGCAGCAACGCTTCTTAGCGACGGCCCAGGCGGCGCTCGAGCGTGCCCTGGACGACCCGAACGACACCGGGGCGCTGGCGGTGTTGGCCGACGAGCTGGCGACGGCCGGCGACGACTACGGCGAGCTCATCGCCCTCATGCTGCGGCTCCCTCGCGGAGAGGTCGAAGACGAGCAAGTCCGAGTGGTGTTGGACCCAGACCGCCAGCTCGTCTCCGGCGAGCAGTACGCGTGGGCGGTGTTCCAGCGCGACCGCTTCCTCGCCCGCGCCCGCGCGGCGGCCCAGCAGGACCCCGTGCTCGGTCGGCTGGAGGAGCTGACCAGCCAGCTCGACGGCTGGGCGCGGCGCTGGGTGCCGGCGCCGTCCGTCATCACGTTTCGCCGCGGCGTCCCCGTCGAAGTGCTCGTCTCGGCGCAGGGCTTGTTGTCGACGCGCGCCGCCCTGGCTGGCCCCATCGGGACGCTCCACGTGCGCGTGGGGGGCCGCATCGACTGGCCGACCCTCGTGGCGCACCCGTGGCTGGGCGCGGCGCGCGGCCTGGCGCTCAAGGTCACCGCCGATGGGCTGGGCCCGTTCTGGCGCCGCCCGCAAGACGTCGATGCGCCGGCGCCGTTCCACCCGCCGTTGGCTTCCCCGCAGCGCCGAAGCCGCTGGCCCAAGCGCGTGTCGCTGTCCTTCGACGGCTGGGCGGCGGTGCACCCGTGGCTGAGCTGGCTGTTGCGCCACGACGTGCTCGAAGGCGTCGCGCACCTCGAGCTGCCGCTGGCCGAGCTCGAGCCGAAGAGCCTCGAAGCGCTCAGCCGCCTGCCGCTCCAGACGCTCGTGGGGGCGCGGCCGTCCATGGCCCAGCTCGGCTTGTCGGTGCCGCACGCGCTCCGCGCCTTCTTCGGCAACCCCGGCTTCACCGCGCTCAAGCTCGCCGACGTCGAGCTCCGCAGCGCGCAGGCCTTCGACGACTTCGTGGCGCGGCACCCCACCTGGTACGCGGTACGCAAAAGGGTGGATCCGTTCTTGGCGCTCGACGCCGGCTGACGGCGTCTGGCACAACGCGGCGCATGCCCACCGTGCTCGTGTCTGGCTCCTCGCACCCCGCGCTCGCGCAGGACGTCGCGCACGCGCTGGGCTGGCCGCTGGGTGCGTGCGCGGTGGAGCGCTTCCCCGACGGCGAGTGCTCGGTGCGCCTCGACGCGCCCGTGCGTGGCGCGGACCTGTTCGTGCTCCAGGCGCTCAGCGCGCCGGTCGGAGAGCACCTGCTCGAGCTCGCGCTCATCGCCGATGCGGGGCACCGCGCCGGCGCCGCGTCGGTCACCGCCGTCGTGCCGTACCTGGGCTACGCCCGGCAGGACCGTCGAGAGCTGGGCAAGGAGCCGTTGGGCGCTCGCGTCGTGGCCGAGCTGTTGTCTGCCGGTCGGGTCAACCGCATGGTGTGCCTGGACCTCCACAGCCGCGCCGTCGAAGGGTGTTTCCTGCAGCCGGTCGAGCACACGAGCATGGTGCCGGTGCTCGTCGAGGCCGTGCGCCAAGGCCTTCCGCCGAACTCCGTGGTCGTTTCGCCGGACTTAGGCGCCGTCAAGCGCGCGGAGATGTTCGCCCGGCCGCTGGGCCTGCCGTCCGCCGTCATTCACAAGCAGCGCATCGGCAGCGACGAAGTGCACACCCAGGGCATCATCGGTGACGTGAAGGGCCGGCACGTGGTGCTGGTGGACGACATGATCTCCACCGGCGGCACGCTCGCGGCGGCGGTGCACGCGGTGCTGGA
This sequence comes from Myxococcaceae bacterium, assembly GCA_022842905.1. Classification (GTDB taxonomy): domain Bacteria; phylum Myxococcota; class Myxococcia; order Myxococcales; family Myxococcaceae; genus JALHOS01. The sequence goes on from JALHOS010000033.1 coordinate 4,289, forward strand.
AGCCGGAGCTCAGCCCAGCGTGACCGTCTGCGCCGTGCACGGGCTCTTCGTCGGCGCGGCCAAGGAGCGGCTGGGGGCGCTGCCGCTCGCGCGCGTCGTCGTGTCGGACAGCGTGCCGCCGGGTCCTCCGCTGGGCTTCCCCGTCGAGCGGGTGCGCTGCGCGCCGACGCTGGCGACGGTGCTGCGGCGGCTCTCGTTCAGCTGAGGGGCTGAGTCGTCAGCTCGCCGGAGGCACGCCCGCGGCGGGCGCGCGCAGGCTCTGCAGCACTTCGGTGGTGACGTTCGTGCCACCTTGCAGGTTCTGAATCACGCTCCACGGCGTGTAGATGAAGCCCCACGGAATGCCCCACCAGCCGACGACGAGCGAGAGCAGGGTGTAGGGCAGGCTCTTGACGAAGGTGCCTTCACCCGCGCGAATGAAGTGCACGTCGCTCCCTCGCTTGAGCGTCATGATGAGGAAGGACACGGTGTACGAGAAGACGACGAAGCGGGCGCCTCGGCGCAGCTCGTCCTGAAGGTCCTGCGGTGACAGCCCTTCGAGTCCTTTGATGCTCACGCACGCCCCCTGCCAACGAAGTCAGTGCACCGGCGTGTTCGGGTCCGTCACGTCGATGGGTCCGAACTTGGCTTCATACTTCGCCAGGTTGTCTTGGATCGCCAGCCACAGCCGCTTCATGTGCTTGGGGTTGGTGATGATGCGGGAGGCCACCTTCGCGCGCGGCTGCTGCGGCTGCACGTAGATGAAGTCCATCGTGAACTCGGTCTCGGTGTGGTTCACCAACGCCATGTTCACGTATTTCCCGCTGGCGACGTCGTCGTCGAGCTGGATTTGGAGCTGCACTTCGGGCGGCTTTCCGGCGTCGGACATGCGCGCTGGCTAGCACACCCGAAACTGAGCGAACCACGCTAACTTCCCGCGCCTGCCCGTGAGAGCCGAGAAGACTCGACCGTTCCTGTTGGGGCCCGGGCCCGCCGAGGCGAAGGGCACCGTGCTGCTCCTCCACGGGTTCACCGGCTCGCCGTGGGAAGTGCGGCCGTTGGGGGAAGCGCTCGCCGCGCGCGGGTACCACGTCGTCGCGCCGCTGCTGCCGGGCCACGGTCGGGAGCCCGAGGCGATGTTGTGGGTGACCGCGCGGGAATGGCTCCACGCCGCCGAGGCCGCGCTCGACGAGCTGACGGCCAGCCGGGTGTTCGTCGCCGGCTTGTCCATGGGGGCGCTGCTGGGCGTCTTGCTGGCTGCGCGGCGGGGCGAGAAGGTCGGCGGGCTGGTGCTCATGGCGCCGGTGGTCGGCCTCAAGGGGCTGGACGCGCGGCTGCTGCGGTTGCTGCGGCGCTTCTCGCTGGGCGGCATCAAGGAGCGCTGGCTGACGAAGTCGTCGACGGACATCGAAGATGTCGTCGAGCGGGAGCGCTCGCCGATCCTCCCGAGGTACCCGCTGGCCCGCGTGCTCGACCTGATGACGCTGCAGGACTTGGTGCGCAGCTCGGTGCGGGCGGTGCGCTGCGAGGCGCTGATCGTCGCGGCGGAGAACGACCACGTCATCGACCCGGCGGGCGTCAGCTGGCTGCACGAGCGGCTGCCGGGGTCGCGGCTGGTGTGGCTCCAGCGCGGGTTTCACATTCTGCCGAGGGACGTGGACCGCGCGCGGCTGTTCGTGGAGGCGGGGGAGTTCTTGGACGTGTTGTCGGCGCGGGGGTGAAACGCTGCTGACGGCTGGCAAGCGCGCAGTGAGGCGTGCAGACGGCGCAATTCACATTTGCGAGCGCACTCCGGCGGTTGCAGTCGGAGAGAACGCGAGGACTGGGGTGAGACATTCGGGCCCTCGCCGCTCGGCATCCGGCGTGGCCGCAGGCGAAGGAAGCGGTGCGTTGCGAGAGGCTCATCTGCAGCATGCTGCATGGGCACACGCTGAGTTCCTGAGGCGCGCTTGGGGGCTCTGCGCGCCAGCCACTCCAAAGACCTGTGGGCACGGAGCTGTACCGCCGAGGTGGGAGGCTATCGGAGCTCAGCGCTAGTCCGGCTTTTGGTCGACGCTCCTGGCCAACTTGAGTGCCCGGAGCCCGAGTGCGACGACCTCTGGCTGGGCGGCAACAATCTCGTCCACGCCCAACGGCTTTCGGTCGGTCCCTTCGGTCGCCCAAACAATGCGCCCGTCCACCAGATAGAAACGCCGCTCGCGCTGCGTGGTCGCGCCCAGCGCTCGTTGCTCGAAGAGGAACTCAAGGCGGTTCTGGAAGTACGTCATCTCGTGCCTCCACCGCCCGCGGCTACCGTCGCCCACCCACTCTGCCTTGGCGAGCGTCCGCCCGTCAGCGTAGGTCACGAGCGTTGTCTGTGAGCCATCCGCCGGAACTTCGAGTGTTCGCTTGGTGAGCTTCCACTGGGCTAGCCCTATCTCCTGGTAGCGCTTGCGTATGGCCTGAACTGCCCGACTCTCCTCGCCCGTGCTCTCAACCGAGTCAACCACCGTCGGCGCGGCGGGCGGTGGACCCGAACTCCGCCGCGAGACGGACTCGGTGCGGGGCTTCCGCGACGAGGCGCTCCACAATGCAACCAGCGCGGCGAGCACGGCGAGCACGGCGAGCGCGCCCGAGCCCACGGAGCGCTGCGGGAGACGGGCAGATGCAGACGCCCGCTTGGCTCCGTGGGTTCTTTCAAATGGCCAAGTGGCCTCGTCCCAGAGAGCGGCACGGAGTCGCTGCAACTCGGCCTCGTTCAGTTCCCGTGGGAGCCTAACCAAGTACTTGATCAAATCGTTGAGCGAGACGACGTGAAGACCGTCTGGCTGTCGCGCGCCCTTGACCTCGTTGTCGAACACGACGACTGGTTCCACCCAGCGCGGCAGTCCGAGTTCGCGGAAACGGGCTGAGATCGTACGCGCTTGGTCCTTCGTTCGTTCGACGATGTCGGTGGCTCGGCCGGCTACACGGATGCCGGATCGGGTTCGCTTCACCGCCGCGCTACGGAACTTCGTATCGACGACAAACAAGCCCGGGGGACCCACGAGCACATGGTCTGCGTTCCACTCTTCCCCAATCATGATGTCATGGCGCACGGCCCACTCGGGAGGCAGCGCTCGCAAGGCCTCTCCGACGCGTTCCTCCGATTCGGCGCCGACGCGCCAAGAGTAGTCAGGGGATCTGTACAGGCCGCAAGTGAGTTTGCCCAGCGCGCATAGGATTGGGTGGTCGCTCGCCAGGGCGTCGGCCATTTCTCGAGCGCCCTGTCCGGCTCTGCGCGGCGAACTGCCATCTCGGTGTCTCGCACACGCAGCGTGATCCGGCTGGTCGATCGTCTCGTTGCAACCTGCGACGCTGCATTTGCTCATGGCTCGTAGGGTGGGTGTGAGACGACGCCGCGCGCTGCCCCAATCTCTATTGTGGCCGTAGGCGACTTGACCTGGGCCAGCGTCTCTCAGCGGCCGTGTAGCGCTGCATTCACTGAGTCTCTACCCCTTCGGGCGCAACTAAGGCCTGAGAAACGTCATGAGCACGCGGCGGGCGAACTTCATGACGAAGTCGATCGTCGGCGTCGTCGCGCCCTTCAGCCTCCCCGCCGTACGTCGCCGCCGCAGCGCGAACGCGCTGACGGCATTGACGGATGGGCCGCCGACCCTGCGCAGGGTACGGTTCGGTCCCTGGGGTGGCGCGTTGAGCATTTCGATGGCGACTGACGACCTCTGGGCGCTCGCGGAGCGGCTGAAGAACGAGAACGCCGAGCTGTCGGCTGAGCGGCGCGCGCTGCTCGAGCGCATCTCAGCGCTGGAGCGCCAGCTCGAAGAGGCGAGGGCGGCAGGGGCGCGGTGGGCAGAGATGCTCGCCAAACAGGCGCTCAACCCGGCCGGGCAGACGTCGACCTTCGGACCCGCCGAGGCGCGGGCGTTGGCGGCGTACCTGCGGGACGTGAAGCGGTGAGCGTTCGGGGTGGCGCCGTCGGCTTGGCCCCCGAGGCCTTCAGACCGCGGCGTCGGTGCTGATGAGCTGGGCGCCGATGAGCACCGCCAGCGCCGCCAGGCCCGCGCTCCCAGCGGCGTAGACGAGCTGCAGCGCCACGTTCGTCGCGGCGGCCTCCAGGAGCAGGCCGATGCCCAGGCCGAAGAGCGCGACGACGAAGTTCGCGTACTGCATGGACGTGCGCGCGTCGCGGGACAGCGAGGAGATGACCGCGCCGAGGGAGCCCATGAGCAGCGCGGCCGCGGGCGCGCCGAGGAGGTTGGCGACCCACCACGCGGGGTGACCTCCGAGCCGGTGCGAGTGCTCGGCCAAGGACGGCAGGTGAACGAAGAGCAGGCCGCCGGCGCCGACGAAGGTGAGGTGGAGCACGAAGGGGATCGCCAGCGCGCCCAACAGCTTGCCGAGGAGCAGCTGCCAGCGCGTGAGCGGGGCCAGCATGAGGAAGGGCAGCGTGCCGCAGGACCGCTCGTGGAGCACCGCGAGCCCGGAGACGATGCCCACCACGGTCGGCAGGGTGGTGAAGCCCATGGTGCCGAAGAGGGAGGTGAGCATCTTCAGGAACGCGTCGAGGCTCGCGCCGTTGTCCGCCAGCTGTCGGAGGAGCGGCTGCGCCACCTCCGGCGTCGTCAGCGCCGCGTCGAGGCCGAAGAAGAGCGCGCCGAAGCCCGTGAGCCACACCGTGTAGGTGAGCGCGAGGATGAAGATCATCCACGGCTGGCGGAGCTGCTCGAGGACCTCCGTGCGGGCGATGCGGAGCGTGCGCTTCATCGCGGCGCCAGCGCTTCCTGCCAGGCGGTGAGCAGCGGCCCCGGGCGCGGCGGGGGCTGGCGCTCGAAGCGCAGCTCGCGCACGAGGCGACCGTCGACCAGGAGCGCGCGGTCGGCGAAGCCCTCGACGGCGCCCAGCTCGTGTGTCGCCAGCACGCAGGCCAGGCCGGCGTCGGCGCGTCGGCGGATCTCCTCGAAGAGCGCGCGCGCCGCCGGCGGGTCGAGGTTGGCGGTGGGCTCGTCGAAGAGCAGCAGCGCGGGGGCCGGCACCAACGCCCGGACGAGGGAGATCTTCTGCTGTGTGCCGGTGGACAGTCGCGCCACGCGCTCGTCGAGGAAAGGCGTGAGCCCCAGCGTGTCGGCCAGCGGCGCCAGGCGTCGCTCGAGCTCGGACGAGGTGAAGCCGAACAGCTCACCGAAGTGGTGCAGGTTCTCCCTCGCCGTGAGCAGCGGGTAGAGGCCCGGGCGGGCGGTGACGAGGCCGACGCGGCCGGTCGCCGTCAGCGACAGCTCGTGCGCCGGCGTGCCGAGTACGCGCACGCTGCCGGCCGTGGCGCGCAGCAGCCCGGCGATGAGGAGGAGCAGCGTGGACTTGCCGCCGCCGTTCGGGCCGACGAGCGCGACGAACTCGCCGGGGCCAATGGTGAGGGTGAGGTCGCGCAGGGCGTTGCGGGCGCCGAAGGCGCGGCCGGCCGCTTCGAGCTGGACGAGCGGAGGGCTCATGGTGGGCTCGGCGGCCGGGCGCGTGTCACGACTGCCACCCGTGTCTCGGGGCTCCGCGTCCCTCGGCGGCGTTTGCGCTGATTCTTTCCAAGCGAGTTCAGGCGACGGCGCCGAGTTCCGGGCCAGTTGGCTGCCAGTACAGCTGCTCCGGCGCAGGGGTCATGAGGCGCTCGGGTGGCACCCGCGGCGTCCACTGACCGTGACGCGGGAGTGCCGCCCCGAGCTTCTTGAGTGCCGCCTCGAGGGTCGACAGTGAGATCTCGATGAGCACCTGCGCAAGTCGACGCGGCTCGGCCACGTCGACCTCGTGGACTGCGCCGATCGCCGACACGTGCACGCTCGTCTTCAGGGACTCGTGGAACTCCCGCAGGACGGCGTCTGGGGTCGCATCGGCGCGGAGCCTCTGCATGGCTCCGTCGACGTGCCGCCGAATCATGTGGGGAACGTCAGCCAGCATCGCCGACGACAAAGGGTCGATTCCCATGCGCTTCGCGTCGACTCCCACGATGCCCGCGCTCCAGAGGCCCGCATCGTTCGAGGCCTTCCCCACGGCGAGCACTGCGATCGGTATGGAGACCGCGTTCGGGTCCGTCAGGTCGGGGCAGTAGCTGATTGTCGCCAATTGGTAGGAGAGCTTCATGGGGCGCTTCTCAGGTAACGGCCCAGCGCGGGACGGACGAGCTGACGCCGCTCCAGAAGGCCTGTGACGATGACTTGTTTCTCGGCGTCCGGAAGCCACTGCCACGGAATACGGTTCACGACGTCCTCGATTTGACCCTCCGAGGTTGCTTCGATCCGCTGGACGGTCTCCTCGAGCACAGGTTCACTGAGGGTACTGCACATTCGTGCCGGAAAGGGTGCGGCCTGGCAGGCTCGGTAGCCCTCGTTGGCCCACCCACCGCTGACTCCGAGCGAGAACGCATAGTCGAGGAAGATGAACTCACCGGTCCGATAGTCGGACCCCTCGTAGCCGAAGACGATGTTGCTGGGGTGGTCGTGGTGGTCGGTCTGGTCCAACCATGTGTCGAAGGCGAATGCGCGCGCCGCTGGAGCCGACATCAGCGAGGCAAGTTCGCTGACGATCGGACTCTCGTTCTCGCCCAGGAAGTTCCTGATCTGGCTCCACGAAAACTGGTGCGGGTACAGCAAGAGCGAGACGCACACCCAGCGCTCGACGTCTGGCGCTTCATTCACCGCCAGGAGGACTGGGGGCACGGTGACGCCCAGATCGCCCGCGAGATCGGAGGCGATCTTCTCGCGCGCTGCGCGCCGCCAGCCGTGCCGTTTGTGCGGCTTGAGGTACGCCCTGCGGCCAGCGACCGCGTCCAGTTCGACGAAATAGCCTCCAGCTTCGCCTTTCCCCGCGACGAGGAGGCCGCCCGCCTGGCTGGACGAACGACGCCAACGGCCGGGTAGTTCGACCCGCCTACGCCACGCCTCGGAGATCTCGCGATTGCGCTCCGCGATGGTGGTCACGGCGCCGACGGTAGCCTGAGCGTCGTGTCACGCCGAGCCCGAAGAGCTCGGCGAGCCCGGGCCGAGCGCCTCACTCCCCGCTCAGAATCTTCACGATCGCCCCGCTGGCGATGAGCCCCGACAGCCCCAGGAACAGCGCGAACAGGCTCTCTCCGGCGATGAGGCCTCCGCCCACCAGGCTCGTCGTCGACATGTCGTCGGGCAGCACTTCACCTTCGGGGACGTGCCCGGGCTGCGCCGCTTCCTTGGGCTTGGTCAGCGTGTTGAACGCGCTCGAGGCGACGCCGCCCAGGCCGAACCAGACCGACGCGCTGAAGTCCACGAAGCCGCCGAAGCTCGACGCGTACGGCGAAGCGATGAGCAGGCCGTCGACCACGAAGTCGAGCGCCCGCGTCGTCGCGTTCTTCACCTTCCACACGACGTACTTCGGGTGCCGCAGCACGACCTTGCGCGCGACCTCGATGAGCAAGCCCAGCACCACGCCCAAGCCCATCACGCCCAGCGTCTTGTTCTGGTCCTTGGCCAGCGTGTTGAGCACGCCGACGAACTTGTACGTCATCGCCGACTGCCACCCCTTGGCCGCCGACTCGCGGAGCTCGGGGTGCGCGAACAGGTTCTCCTTGAGCACGGGGTACGCCGACAGGAACACCCGCGTCATCAACACGGCGATCAGCGCTCCCATCACCACGCCGATCATCTGAAAGCGGAACTGGATCGAGCGATCGCTGCCCAGCCGCCAGCCCGTCGAGCGGTCCTGCTGCATGTCCACGCCGACGGTGCAGGACACCAAGAGAATGGAACCGGCGAACAGACCGATGAGCGGGTCCCGCAAGCCGAGCAGCCCCATGAGCAGCACCGTCACCACGAAGGCCGAGCTGATCGGGTTCTGGTCGGTGATGCCCTGCGAGATGCCGTTGATCATCTGGAAGACGAACGCGAGGGCGATCGCGAAGAGCACCCAGTACCAGGGCACGTTGAGGATCTGCGTGGCCACGATCATCAGCCCCATCGCCCAGAACGCCACCCAGGCCACCAGCCGGCCGACCTTCGTCACGCCGTCGCTCTTCTGGTCCTTGGCGGCCTTGAACTTCGCCACCGCGTCCTTGGCGAGCAAGCTCAGGTCCACGATCGCCGCGCCGAGGATCGTGCCGAGCGCGAAGATGAAGCCGATCTTCCGGAACGGATCACCCTTGTTCAGGTAGCCCGACTCCACGAGCCACGGCGTGAGCAGCTCGCCCAACCCTCCGACCAGAATCGCCGACACGGTGATGCGCGCGCCCAAGATGATGCCGCCGCCGAACGTGGCCGAAGAGAAGCCCGTCGCCGCGATCGCCGCCACCTTGTCCACCAGCACCGACAGGCCAATGCCCGCGCCGATGCCGCCGCCCAGCTTGCTCACGCTCGTCTTGAGGATTCGCTTGTCGGTCAGCGCCCGCAGAATGTTCGCCACCGCCAGGCCCGACGGGTACGTCAGCTGCAACTTGTCGACGAGGATCGGCGTGTAGAGCATGCCCACGCCGACGCCGAACATGCCGATGCACAAGAAGTAGAGGACGAGCTGCCAGGCCGGAGGCTGCGGCATGCCCAGCCACACCATGGCTTGAATCAGCACGCCCATGGCCGCCATGGACGCCACCGACGCCGCCATGGTCTGCATGTAGTTCGCGCCGTGTTTGCCTTCGGCGCCGTAAGGCAGCGTCACCACCGAGCCCAGAATGCCGGCGAGCACCTGCCCGCCGACGAAGAAGCCGAGCGAGAAGTTCATGTACGCCGCGGTGACGCCGCCGAGCGGCCCGAGGATGAAGATCGCCACGGCCGCCAGCAGCAGGTAGTAGGACCAGGAGCCCAGTGCGGGTTTCATGAGGCGCGGGGGCTTAGCACTGCCCGTCCATGCGGCTTCGCTCTTTGAATCCTGCCCGTGATTCGGTAGCTCTGAAGCCCTTGCCATGCCCATCTACGAGTACGACTGCCGCCGCTGCGGCACCTTCGAGGTCCACCAGAAAATGGCGGACGCTCCGCTGACCACCCACGACACCTGCGGTGAGCCCGTCACCAAGCGCATGTCGGTGTCGTCCTTCGCGCTCAAGGGCGGAGGCTGGGCGGCCGACGGGTACGGCGGCAAGGACGCCGCGGCCTGTGGCAACCCTGCCGGCTGTGGCGGCGGCGGGTGTGCCATGGCTGACGCCTGACGCGCGGCGACGTTGTGCCCGCCCGGCGGAGGTGGCACATCGCGCCTGGTACCGTGGTCGGCGCGGAGGGGCATGGCTTGGTCGAAGCGAACGTGAAGCCGATCGTCGTCGTGTCGGGCGACGCAACGCGGGGCATCGCCAGGCGTATCGCGGCGCAGCTGCGGGCAAGGCGTCATGAGGTCGTCGTGGCGGCGCTGGACCGCACTGGGAAGATCGAGCAGGTCGAACGAGCTGCCGCGCTCGTCTTCCTGTTCGCGAAGGCCGACGCGGCTCGAGCGCCGGCTCCCGTCGACGGCATTCGTTGCACGCTTCAGCGGGCCAGCGCCATGCGCATTCCGAGCTTGGTGCTCGTAGAGCCCGGCGGCAAGGCGGGCAGGCCCTGGTGGTTGGAGCTCGACGCCGGCGTCTGGGATGGCACCGTCGCTCGTGCGTGCGCGCACACGCTGAGCTTCCTCGACGCCGCACACCTCGAGGCCCGGCACCGGCTCACGCTCGACGGTCTCGTCGCGGCGCTCGACGCGGTGAGCGCCTTGCGTGACGTCGTTCAGGTGGCGCAGCTGTTGGCCGTGGAGGTGCGCCGTCGAAAGCGCACGGTAGCTGCGGCGCTTCAGACCTTGCTCAGCGTCATCGAAGCGCGGCGCTGGGAACTGCTGGGCATCGAGGGCGAGCGTTACACCGTGGTGGTTCACCGACTTCGTGCTGGGCGGCTGGTCCCCATCGCGCGGGTCGCGCACCCGTCCGTTCCATCCCGCGGACGGACCTGGCCGCTGGGTCAGAGTCATGTCGGCATCGCCGCGCAGCGGCGGCTCTTCATGGTGAGCCCCGACTTTCGGGACACCCAGGCGTGGGTCGCTGGCTCGCCGACGGATGCAGACGACCGGCGCAACTACGTTTCAGTCATGACGATGCCGTTGCTCCTGAACACGCGACGGCGGCAGGCGGAGGTGGTGGGGACCCTGACGGTCAGCAGCGATCGCCGAGACCATTTCTCCGAGACGGACGATCTCCAGGCGGTCGCTTTTACAGCCCTGGCGAGCTTGGCTACCATGCTGTTCGTCACTGGAGGACGCCGTGGCTGACCCCCAACACGTTGCAGGTTTCGCCACCGACGACGACCCGCTCGCGGTCGCCAAGGGCCTCATTCAGTCGGGCAGGAGCCCCAAGGCTCGTGTTGGGCGCCGCTCCCTGAGCGTGGTTGCGCTGCGGCGTGTCGCGACGACGGCCGAAGAGGCCTCGAACACGCAGCGCGAGGCCGCGTATGCCGCGCTGCGCGTCGCGCTGGAGTCGGGTGATGCCCAGAAGATCCACGTGAGACTCGCTGAGCTTCGTGAGCTGCAGTCCGCCGAGGCCGCTGCCTGGGAGCGCCGTGTCCGTCGTGTCGAGCGCTACGACGCCCAGGAGGGCGCCGCCGCGCGAGCGCGTGCCAAGGCCCTGCTCGAGGCCGACTGATGCGGCTGCTGCCTGCGCTGACGGCGCTCCCGACCGCGCCGTTGGCTCCCCGGCACCAGCCCAGAGCCGCGGCCTACGCTCACTACCGGCAGTGCCTCCGCTGGGACTTCGGCTTCCATTGTGTGTTCTGCCTGCTTCACGAGCGGGACTTCATGCCCACGGGTGGAGAGGGCTTTGCCGTCTTCTGGATAAAGCACCGAGAGCCTCAATCTCGTCAAGCGGCACTCAAGAACGCATACGACAACTGTTTGTGGGCGTGTCGACTCTGCAACCACGCCCGGGGCGCGACCGCGGTGAAGGACGGGGCTGGGCGGCGCCTGTTGGACCCGCGCACGGACGCCTGGGCTGCGCGCTTCGAGATCCAGGGGCACTCGCTGGAGGTGAAGGCCGCTGGCGACGGCGACGCGGAGTACACCCACCTCGCCTACGACCTGGCTGACGCGCGCAAGACGACCATGCGACGTCGACGTGCCACCAGAGTGCCGCTCCTGATCCGCGCGGTGAGGCAGCACTTGGCTGACGAAGCGGCGCTGCTCGAGCGCGCGAAGTCCGTTCGTGGCGTCAAGCAGCGCGCCTGTGTGCTCGAAGCGGAGAACGCCCGGCGCCTGGCTGACTTTGCGCTGAGCGACCTTCAGGACTGCGCCGCCGTGCTCCCGGCGGACGCTGTCCCGTGCTCCTGCCGGCGGCACGGCGCGCTCCCCGCCTGGTTGGACACACAGCTCCGTGATGACGCCGCCGCGCTTGGTCATACCGGCCCTTCAGCCTGACGAGTAAGACGCGGGGCTCGAACAGGAGCCGCCGCATGCCCGCGCACCGCTACGTCCTCGCCGTCGACCAAGGCACCACCAGCACCCGCGCCACCGTCCTCGACTCGAAGCTCAAGGTCGTCGGCGTCGGCCAGCAGGAGCTCCCGCAGCACTTCCCCAAGCCCGGCTGGGTGGAGCACGACCTGAGCCGCATCTGGGCCGACACCGAGCTCGTCATCGCCAAGGCGCTCAGGGCCGCGCGCATCAAAGGCACGCAGCTGGCCGCCATCGGCATCACCAACCAGCGTGAGACGAGCGGCCTGTGGACCGAGGCCGGCAAGCCGATTGCCAAGGCGATCGTCTGGCAGGACCGCCGCACCACCGACTTCTGCAACGACCTCAAGGCGAAGGGTGAAGAAGCGCGAGTGCGTGAGACGACGGGGCTCGTGCTCGACCCGTACTTCTCCGGCACCAAGCTGCGCTGGCTGCTCGACAACGTGAAGGGCGCCCGCGCGCAGGCCGAAGCCGGGGCGCTGCGCTTCGGCACCATCGACACCTGGCTCGTCTACAAGATGACGGGGCACGTCTCGCACGTCACCGACGTGTCCAACGCCAGCCGCACGCTGCTGCTCAGCCTCGAGTCGCTCAACTGGGACGACAGTCTGCTGCGGCTGTTCGACGTGCCGCGCCAAGTGCTGCCTCGCGTCGCCGGCTCGGCGGAGCTGTACGGGCTGACCCGCGGCATGAAGTCGCTGCCCGACGGCATTCCCGTCTCGGGCATGGCCGGCGACCAACAGGCCGCGCTCTTCGGCCAGGCGTGCTTCAACGTCGGCGAGGCCAAGTGCACGTACGGCACTGGCGCCTTCTTGCTCATGAACGTGGGCACGACGCCGGTCGCGAGCAAGTCGGGGTTGCTCACCACGGTGGCCTGGAAGGTCGGCGACACGACGACCTACGCCCTCGAAGGCTCGGCCTTCATCGCCGGCGCCGCGGTGCAGTGGCTGCGCGACGGGCTGGGCTTCATCAAGAAGGCTTCGGACGTCGAAGCGCTGGCCAAGACGGTGAAGGACTCGGGCCCGGTCGTCTTCGTGCCCGCCCTCGCCGGCTTGGGCGCGCCGCACTGGCGGCCTGAGGCCCGCGGGCTGTTCGCCGGCATGGACCGCTCGACGACCAAGGGGCACCTGGCCCGCGCGGTGCTCGAGGGCGTCGCGCTGCAGATTCGGGACCTCGCCGACGCCATGCGGCTCGACTCGGGGAAGGACATTCCCGCGTTCAAGGTCGACGGCGGCGCGGTGCGGAACGATCTGCTCATGCAGTACCAGGCCGACATCCTCGACACGGTGGTGGTGCGGCCGAAGAACGTCGAGACGACGACGCTGGGCGCGGCGTTCCTCGCGGGGCTGGGCGTGGGCTTCTGGAAGAGCCCCGACGACATTCGCAAGGCCTGGAAGGCCGACAAGGTCTTCACCCCGAAGATGACGGAGGCCGAGCGCAACCGGCACCTGGCCAAGTGGCGCGACGCCGTGAGGCGGGCGTAAGCGTGAAGTGCGCGTGGGTGGCAGCGGCGCTGATCGCCTCGAGCGCGTGCAGCCGGTGCGGTGAACGCCGACCGGCAGACGCGGGGACCGGCACGCCCGGCATCGGCGCGGTGACCGACGGCGGCCCCGTGACGCACTCCATCGACCTGCGCACGGTGCTGCTGCTGGCGTTCCCCGAGAACCGCGGCGCCGACATTCAGGTCGGGCGCGCCACGCTCATTCGCCGGGCGCACGGGCTAGCCGACTGGAAGGGCGCGGTGAGCCAGGCCTTCGGCCGCATGTCCTTCGCGCTCCAAGACGCGGGGACCGACGCGCTGCTGGTCGGCGCCAACGCCGGCCTCAACGTGAGCCTGCAGTCGGTGCAAGGCGACGCCGCAGAGCTGCGGTTCTGGCTCGAGCTCGACGACGAAGTGGTGATGAAGCTGTACGGTGCGCCGGTCAGCCTGTCGACGCAGGAGATGGCGCTGTACTTCCCGCGGGACAAGCAAGCGGTGGTCGACGACGAGCGCTTCATCGTGGCGCTGGACTACGTGGCCGACGAGCGCCGCGCCGCGTTCCTCACCAAGCAGGCGCTGCAGCTGCTCGAGCGCTCCGGCATGTTCGTGTTCGAAGGTGCGCGGCCGTGGGCCGACGACGCCGGCGTGCCCGACGAGTTCGTCGCCGTCATGCGCAACGTCGACGACGGGGCGAAGTACACCGTCAAGCGCCACGGCGCGCTCGTGCACGTGGAGTACGAGCTGGCCACCTTCGAACGGCCGGCCCAGTAGCGAGGCTTCCCCACGCGCGCGAGGGTCAGCGGTCGTCGTGCGCGTGCAGTCGGTCCTCCTCGTGGGCGGACGTGGCGCGGGACATGGCGAGCTCGAGCGCGGCGCCCACTGCCTCGAGCGGAAAGCTCGCAGCGGCGCCGCCAGGAACGCCGGAGGTGCGTCGGGTAGACGGTCCACGCTTCGTCGGCTACAGCCCTCAGCCCGCGAGAGCCCCCCACCTCATGACTTCAACCGCTCAGCCCAGCCCGCTGCGGCAGCTGCTCACCTTGGCGCTGCCCATCGTCATCTCTCGCGCGAGCCAGACCGTCATCGGCCTGTCCGACGCGCTGCTCGTGGCGGACCTGGGCAAGACCGCGCTGTCCGCCACCACCACCGGCGCCCTCAACGTCATGGTGCTGCTCATTCTGCCCATGGGCGTGACGTTCATCGTCTCGAGCTACGCGGCGCAGCACTTCGGCCGCGGGGAGCTGGGGGCCGCGCGCCGCTACGGCTGGTACGGCCTCATCGTCTCGCTCTTCGCTCAGGCCTTGGGGCTCTTGGGGCTGTTGCCGCTGCACTGGGTGCTCGACGTCATGCCCATGGAGGCAGACGTCCGCGGCCTCATGGAAGAGTACATGCGCATTCGCCTGCTGACGGGCGGCGCGGCGATCGGCGTCGAGGCGCTCGCCAACTACTACGGCGGGCTGGGCCGCACGCGGCCGGGCATGGTGGCCAACCTCGTGGCCATGGCGCTCAACGTGGTGCTCGACTGGGCCCTCATCTGGGGAAAGCTCGGCGCGCCGGCGCTCGGCGTGGCGGGAGCGGCCTGGGCGAGCGCGCTGGCCACGCTGGTCGCGTTCCTCGGCTTCTTCGCGTTCTTCCTGTGGGACGGGCGGGAGCTGGACAGGCCTCGACTCGCGCTGCACGAGCTGCTGCGCATGCTGCGCTTCGGGCTGCCCAGCGGCTTCAACTGGCTCTTCGAGTTCCTCGCCTACGTCGTCTTCGTCAACGTGGTGGTCGGCAAGCTCGGCACGGCGACGCTCGCGGCCCTCAACAGCGTCATGCAGCTCAACAGCGCGTCCTTCATGCCGTCTTTTGGGCTGTCGAGCGCGGGCGCCATTTTGGTGGGCCAGGCGATCGGCGCGAAGAAGAAGGACGACGTGCCCGCTCTGGTGTGGCTCACCGTGCGCGCCGCGGCGAGCTGGCAGGGGGCGATCGGCCTCTTCTACTTCTTCATTCCTGCGGTGCTGATGCGGCCCTTCACCGACGGCCCAGGCGGCGCGGAGATGCTCGAGGTCGGCACCCGCGTGCTGATGGTGTCCGCGGCCTGGCAGCTCTTCGACGCGACGGCCATGGCGTACGCCGAAACCCTGCGCGCCGCCGGCGACACGCTCTTCCCCATGCTGGTCCGCATCGTCATCGCCTGGTTCGTGTTCCTCCCCGGCGCCGCGTACAGCGTGTACGGCCTGGGCCTGAGCGAAGTCGCAGCGTCCTTCTGGCTCGTCGCGTACCTGGGGCTCCTCGCCGTGGCCATGGTGCTGCGCTTCCGCAGCGGCAAGTGGCGCTCCATGGAGCTCGTCGAAGGCGCACACTGAGATTTTGCGAGCGGTAAAGCGTTGATAATGAGGAATCGTTAGAGGCCGCATGGTGCCTTCATGCGGTTGGGTCTATGGAGCGCGGCTCCGTGGACACCTTCAAACAGTTGGGACCCGCTGCCCGGCAGCGGCGCCTCGAGGCTGGTGGGGCCAAGCCGTGGAAGGACGACTGGGCGGACATGTTCCGCTCGTGGCTCTCGTCCTGGAAGGTGCTGGGCGAGCCGGGCGTCGTTCGCGACGATCTGTTGTCCGGCCTGACGGTGGCGGCGGTCGCGCTGCCCCTCAACCTCGCGCTGGCCGTGGCGTCCGGCTTGCCTCCGTCGGCGGGCATCGTCGCGGGCGCGCTGGGCGGCGTCGTGGCGGCGCTCTTCGGTGGCTCGACGCTGCAGGTGACGGGGCCGGCGGCGGCGCTGTCTCCGCTGGTGTTGGTGGTGGCGCACCGCTTCGGCGGCATCGGCGTGGCGGCCATGACGCTCATGGTGGGCGTCATGTTGATCGTCCTGGCGTTCACGCGCGCCGGTCACCTGGCCAAGCACGTGCCGGAGTCGGTGCTCGCCGGCTTCACCACCGGCGTGGGCCTCAAGCTGCTCGACGGTGAGCTGCCGAAGTTCCTGGGCTTCTCGTACAAGGTGGCCGAGCTCGCGTCGATGATGCACCGGCCCGAGTGGCTGCACGAGGTGCAGTGGGCGTCGGTGGTGTGCGGGCTCTTCGTGGCGCTGACGGTGGTGGTGCTGCGGCCGTACAAGCGCGTGCCCGCGGCGCTCATGGCGATCGGCGTGGTGACGTTCGTCGCGCACTACGTCAACTGGGACATTCGCCGCATCGGCGAGATCCCCACGCAGCTGCCGCAGTGGTCGCTGCCCGTCGTCGCCGACGAAGAGTGGCTCGATCTCTTCTTGGCGATGTTGCCGCTGGGCCTCTTGGCCGGCGTCGAGTCGCTGCTGTCCGCCGCCGCGGTGGACCGCATGCTGCGCGAGTCGCGCCCGGACAAGACGCACACGCCGCACCAGCCGAGCCTGGAGCTGTTCGGCCAGGGCCTGGCCAACCTGGTGGTGTCCTTCTTCGGCGGCATGCCGGTGACGGGCGTGGTGGTGCGGTCCGGCCTCAACGTGCAGTCCGGGGGCCGATCGCGGCTGGCGTCGATTACGCACGGCGTGCTGCTGGGGACGGCGGTGCTCGTCATCGCCCCCATCATCATGGAGACGCCGGTGGCGGCGCTTTCCGGGCTGCTGCTCGTCATCGGCATGCGCCTCATCGAGGTGAAGACGCTCGTTCACCTCTACAGCGTCTCGAAGCTCGAGGCGCTGGCCTTCATCGTCGCGGGCGCCGGCACGGTGTCCGGGAAGCTCATGGAGGGCCTGGGGCTCGCCATGGCCATTCACCTCGTCAACCGGTGGATGACGCGGGGCAAGGACGCCGAGCTGCAGCAGATCGCCCACGAGCTGGAGCCCGGGGTCCGCGCCATGTTGCCGAAGGCGGCGGCGCACGCGCGGGGCCTGCACCCGGAGTCGCCGGTGGGCGCGGGCGGCTGGCTCGCGCACGTCAAGGGCAAGGCGGTGATGGCGCCGACGTCGTACGTGCACCCGAAGGCGAGCGTCATCGGCCACGTCGTGCTGGGTGACAACGTGCACATCGCCGCTGGGGCGTCGGTGCGCGCCGACGAAGGCACGCCCTTCTTCATCGGAGCCAACTCGAACGTGCAGGACGGCGTCGTCATTCACGCGCTGAAGGAAAAGCGGGTGGTGGTCGCCGGCGAAGAGTGGGCCGTCTACGTGGGGCAGAACGTGTCCATGGCGCACGACGCGCTGGTCCACGGGCCTTGTTACGTCGGCGACGACACCTTCATCGGCTTCAAGGCGGTGGTGCACGACGCGGTGGTGGGCAAGCACTGCTTCATCGGCATCGGCGCGGTGGTGGTGGGCGTCGAGGTGCCCGACGGGCGCTTCGTGCCCCACGGCACCATCGTCGACACGCAGGACAAGGTCGACGCGCTGCCCCAGGCCAACCACACCCAGCACCTGTTCAACGAAGACGTCGTGGACGTGAACAAGGGCCTCGCCGCGGCGTACCGGGCGGCGGCGCTGACCGGAAGGGCGCCGCGCGCCGCAGCCAGCGAAGGCCGCGGCCCGGGCAACGTGTGGGACGAAGCGTGGGCGCGGTCCGGCGGCGGCAAGTTCTAAGTAGGGCAGGAGGCGACGAGATGATTGGTGTCGGTGTGGCAGTTGGCCTGGGTGTGTACCTGCTGTGGCTGCTCAAGGACTGCGCGTTCCGCGTGGAAGAAGGCCATGCGGCGGTGCTGGTGCGCTTTGGCCGCGCGCTGCGGGAAGGCGCGGCGCTCAAGGTGTTCGGGCCGGGCTTGCACGGGAAGTGGCCGTGGGACCACGCCGTGCCCGTGTCGCTGCGCGAACAGGTGCTGGACCTGTCCGGCGAGCACGGCGGCCAGAAGCTGATGATGGAAGACGGCACCGAGCTGCGGCTGGACGCGCGGCTGCGGTTCTCGGCCGAGCCCAAGTTCCTCGAGGACCTGCTGTTCGGGCTCAAGGCGCCGCTCGATCACCTGACCGGGCTCTTCACCTGCGTGCTGCGCAACGAAGTGGCCAACGTGGCGTCGCCCAAGCCCGACGCCGTGGTGGCGCTGCGCAGCCCCGAGGCGGCCTTGGGCGCGTACGGCGTGCTCCGGCGCGAGCGCCGCCTCATCAACGACAACATGGCGCGCTTCGCCGAGCAGCACCTCGGAGAGCACTACGGCGTGCGCTTCGGCGCCGTCGACGTCATCGACCTGCTGCCCCCCGAAGAGCTCAGAGACGCGCTCAACGGCGTGACCCAGTCTCGGGCTGACGCGCAGGCCGCCCGGCTGCACATGGAAGCGGACTGCATGCAGCGCGTGCTCGCGGCGGAGCGGGGCATCGCCATCGCCCAGGCGCGGGCGCGGGCCGCGGCGAAGGAGCTGAGCACCCTGGGTGGGTTTCTCGGCACGCTGGCCGAGCAAGGTGTGCTCGAGGACTACGTCCAGCGCCGCCGCGACGAAGTGCTGTCCGACACGCGCACCGTCTACGTGAAGGAGGCCCGCTGATGCGCTCCGCCTTGGCCGCAGAGCTGAACTCCGCGCTGGCCGCCGAAGGGCTGGGCAGCGTGCTGCCGTCCGAAGAGCTGGTGCCGCTGGTCGGTGGGCTGGCGCTCGGCGCCGCCGTGCTGCCGCTGCTCGGTCGGCTGTTCAAGCTCTTCTTCGTCGAGGTCGAAGACGCCCACGCGGTGCTGGTGACGCGCTTCGGCAAGCTCGTCGCGACGCTCAAGGAGCCGGGCCTGGTGTTCTGGCCCAGCAAGCCCATGCCGTGGGTCAAGGTGAAGTCGGTGTCGCTGGCCAAGGACTTCCGGCTGCTGTCCGGCGTGCACGTCAACGACGCCCGCGGCACGACGCTGCTGGTGGACCTGTGGTTCGAAGTCCGCGTGGTCGACCCGGTGCGCGCGCTCTTCGCGGTCGAAGACTGGGACCGCGCGGTGAAGAGCTTGGTCATGCACGCGGCCACGTCGATTTTGGGTGCGCGGGAGTTCGGTGAGATTTTGGCCGACCGCGACGTGTTGGCGCGGCTGCTCAAGGACGAAGTGGCGCCGGAGACGGCGCGCTGGGGCGTGCAGGTGGAGCACACGTTCATTCGCAACGTGACGCTGCTGCCCGAAGTGGCGCGGCACATGTTCAGCACCGTCTCGGCGCGGCTCGACCAAGCCAAGGCCCTCATCGACGAGCAGGCCCGCCTGGACGTCGCGCAGCTCGAAGCGGACACGCAGGCGAAGGTGGCGGCGCTCGTCGGCGAAGCCAAGGCGCAGTACCCGCTGGAGATTGGGAAGGCCCTGGCCGAGCTCAAGCGCAAGAAGCCGGTGTACGAGGCGTACGCCGAGCTTTACCGCCTCTCGCAGCTGCGCCCGCAGCGCACCGTCGCGTTTCGTGGCTTCTCGAGCAGCGACGTCCGCGCCGTCGAGGGCGCCATGCTGGACCTCCAGCCCGGCGGCGAGCCCAAGCCGGTGCTCTAAAGACCCTCATTCCACCGGCTGGACGAACTGGCTGTGCTGTGAGGGCGGCTGGCGCTTGCGGTCGTAGTGCGTCTTGAGCGTGTAGCCCACGCCGGCCACGCCGGCCGCCGCCGCCGGGAAGAGCAGGGTGAGGTGTTGGAGGTGCGGGTACACGAGCGCCGCCGCGACGCCGCCCGCGACGAAGCCTGAGAGCAGCGTCAGGTGCAGGACGAAGCGGTGTTTGTCGAAGCGGTCGAAGTGGCGCAGCGCGTGCCCGAGGTTGATGCCCAGGTCCGTGACGACGCCGGTCATGTGCGAGGTGCGCACCACCGCGCCGCTGAAGCTGCTGGCCAGCGCGTTCTGCAAGCCCGCCGCGGCCGCCGCCGTCATGTTGGCCCACACGCCGTCGGCGCCGAAGCCCCAGGCCGCCGCGAAGAGGAGCAGCGATTCCACCACCAGCGCCACGCCGTAACGCCGGCTGTGGTGCAGCGTCGCGTCGCGAATGATGAAGCCGGACAGCATGGCCCCCAAGAAGAAGGACGCGACCATGCGCAGCGCGTTCGCCCCCTGCGCGGGCTGGCCGGCGATGAAGTCCGTCGCCACGTGCGACAGCGGGCCGGTGACGTGGGTCAGGCCTTGGTGGGTGATGTCGAGCAGACCGACGGCGTTCACCGAGCCGGCGAGGCTGGTGAGCAAGAAGCCGCCGACGAGGACCCACAGCGGGGCCTTCTTGGTGAAGTGGCGCTCCACGTGTCCGTGACAGTGTGCGCCGACCGGTGGCCGTGTCCACCTTCAGGCACGCAGGGGCGCAGGCTGCGCGGCCAGGGCCTTCCGACGTCACGGCCGCTCGACGTCACGGCGCCTGTCGCGGCACGCCGAGCCCGCAGCCTGGGTACGCGCGTCGGTTGGCGCCCGGCAGCGCGTAGCCCTGCAAGAACAGCCTGCGCGGAATGGTGCCCGTGTTGGGGCCGCTGCCGTGCACCACGAAGGGTCCGAAGAGCGCCACGTCCCCTGGCTCGAGCACGACGTCGACGGCCTTCGCTTCGTCCACCAGCCCCGCGGGGAGCGCGCCGGTCTTCGCGTCGGCCACGAAGCCCAGGCGGTGCGTCCCGGGCAGCATGCGCAGCCCGCCGTTGTCCGGCCGCATCGGGTCGACCGCCACCGTCAGCTGCACGTAGCTGCCTCGCCCGTCCACGTCGGTCCACAGCTCGCTGCCGTAGCGGCGGTTCGACGCGTCCTGGTGCCACTGAAAGTCCACGCCGTCGCCGGGCAGCTTGAAGTGCGCCTGCTGCACGAGCTGCACGAGCGCCTTGCTGCCCAGCACCTCGGCGGCCAGGGAGAGGAAGCGCGGATCGTCCCCGTAGCGCGCCAGCACCGGCTCGGCGCCCCCGCACCACACGACGCGGTGGAGCGCGAACGGCGACTTCGTCACCACGAAGCGGGAACCGGCCACGTCGGCCGTCCCGTCGAGGGTGCGCGCGGTGCCGACGAGGCGATCGAAGGCGCTCCGCATCGCCCCCAGCTCGTCGTCCGGAATGACCCCACGCACCACCGCGAAGCCCTGCTCGTCCAGCGCTCGACGCACCTCTGAAGCCATGCGTGGCTGAAGATAAACCCCGCCCTGTCCGCCCGACAGCACGTGGCTCGGTGGCGGTTGATCGCGTGGCTCCACGGTCAATAGAGTGTCAGAAACTCTTTTCCCCACCGTCGGCCGCGCATGTCCACACCGCAACAGCAGATCCGCGCCCGCTTCGACGCCCACCACATCGTCGTCTACCAAGCGTACTGCCCGGCCATCGCCGAGGCGGCAGTGCAGGCGCAGCGCTTCGTGCCGCCGTTCTCCGTCGCGCGCATGACGTGGGTGAAGCCGTCCTTCTTGTGGATGATGGAGCGCTGCGGCTGGGCGACGAAGTCGAACCAGGAACGCGTGCTCGCGGTGTCCTTGCACCGCTGGGCGTTCGATTGGGCGGTGGCGCAGGCGGTGCCCACCGACGTCGAAGGGGTGAACGCCGCCATTCGCGTACAGTGGGACCCCGAGCGCAGCGCGCGCGGAAGCAAGCTGCCCTACCGCTCGCTGCAGCTCGGGCTGGGCCGGAGCGTCGCCCACGCGTACGCGACGCAGTGGATCGCCCGCATCGACGACGTGACGCCGCTCGTCCGTCGACTCGCTGCGCTCCGCAGCGAAGGCCGCTGGTCCGAGCTTGAACGGCTCCTGCCGACCGAACGCCCGTACGAGCCGCTCACTGCTCCTTCGTGAACGCGGGCTGCCCGCCGTCTTCCTTCTGTCGGAAGCGCTCGAGCGCGGTGCCCGCCGTCGCCTGGACCTTCTTCTTGAACGGCCCCGTCCAGCCGAGCAGCTTGCCCGTCACGCCAAACGCCTGCGCCGCCCAGCCGGGGAAGTCGAAGACGTCTTGCTGGCGAATGATGTGGCCGTCCTTCACCGTCAGCTCGGAGCGGACGCGGTTGGTGACGGGGCGGCCGGTGCGGCTGAAGGTGTACCGCGCCGTCCACGTCACCAGCGCCTGCTCACCCTGGGCAGTCAGGCTGTCGACGCTGACTTCCAGGTCCTTCCCCTGCGCCGTCAGCATGCGCCACATGGCGCCGGCGCCCTTGCCGTCGAGGGCGGGGAAGACGGGGTCCGAGAAGGAGGCCTCCGGCGCGTACAGCGCCGCCATGGCCGCGCCGTCCTTCGCCTTGAACGCCTCGTAGAATGCGCGCGCTACGTCTTCAGGTGACTTCATGAAACAGCAGCGCTTAGCACGACGTTGACGCGCTGCGGCTTCAACTCACGCTGACTGGCGTTGGGGCTTGGGCTCCGCCGGGGCGTTCGGGAGCTCGGGGACCTTTGGCCGGCGGCAGGCCCAGGACTCCTTGAAGCCCTGCAGCAGCCGCGCGCCGACCCACCGCTTGGGCTGAGGCACTTCGTGCACCTGGCCGCCCTCGTACGCGTAGACCACGCGCGTGCCCATGACGTAGTCGAACCAGGGGTGGGTCACGCACCAGTTGGCGTTCTGGTTCTTGCCCATGTGGTGGTCGTAGTGCCACGGCAGGTTCCCTCGGGCCCACGTCTTGTCGAGGTGGGAGCGGCGGTGCACGACGTAGTAGCGGTACATGCGGTACCAGACCGTCAGCACGAAGAAGGGCACCAGCGGCATGAGGAGGAGCCCTCCGACGACGCCGCCCACCACGAGCGCCCACACCTCGCGACTCCAGGGGCTCTCCCCCTTCGCTTCGGCGATGTAGTTGGCGTCGAGCATGGCCTGGCGCCGCACGTCGCGGTGGTGCTGGTGCCAGTGAAACGCCCAGAAGCTCTTCCGCCGTCGCCCCAACCCGTGCAGCAGGTACCGGTGGATGAACCACTCGCCCACGTTCGCCGCCGCCAAGCCCGCTGGAATGCCCCACATACGCCGCCTCGCTCGGAACGCGCGCGGGCTCGGCCTTGAGGGGACCCGCGCGGCACTGGTGAGAAATCATGACCACCTGGTCACGCTTGAAAGTATGACCGAGCGGTCACCTTCCGCGCAACGTGGCCTCCGAGCGACGGCGGGGGCTGATTCGAGCCCGACTGGAACCGTCGGCGCTTACGCTTGGCGCAGCGCGGCGATGCGGCGGTCCAGCGGCGGGTGCGTCGAGAAGAGCGCCCCCATGTTCCCGGAAATACCGAAGGCCTTGAGCGAGCCAGGCAGCGGCGACGGCCGTCCGGACTTCAGCCGCTCCAGGGCGCTGATCATCGACGGCGCGCCTTCCAACGACGCGGCGCCTCGGTCCGCGCGGAACTCCCGCTGCCGGCTGAACCAGGCGCACAAGAGCGTTCCGAGCAGCGTCAACGCCACTTGCACGACCCACTCGACCAGCGCCACGAGCGCCGGCGAGGTGCGCCGACCGTTGGACCGGCTCGACAGCGCGAAGCGCACGAGGAACGTGAAGAAGATGACGACGGAGTTCACCACGCCCTGCATGAGCGTCATGGTGATCATGTCCCCGTTCGCGACGTGGCTGACTTCGTGGCCGAGCACCGCCTCGACCTCCTCGCGGCTCATGGCGCCGAGCAAGCCGCGGCTGACGGCCACCAGCGCGCTGTTCCGGAAGGCGCCGGTGGCGAAGGCGTTCACTTCGGGCGACTCGTAGATGGCGACGTCGGGCATGCCCAGGCCCACCTTCTCGACCTGGCGGCGCACGGTGTCGACGAGCCAGCGCTCCTGCTCGTTGGCCGGCTGGGTGATGACGCGGGCGCCGGTGCTCCACTTCGCCAGCGGCTTGCTGATGAGCAGCGAGAACACGCTGCCCGTGAAGCCCCACACCAACGACAGGCCCGCCAGCCGGCCGTAGTCGAGGCCACCCTGCGCGCTGAACACCTGGTCCAGCTTGAACACGCGCACGAGCACCGAGATGGTGCCCATGACGACGACGTTGGTGAGCAGGAACAGGAAGACGCGCTTGAACATGAGGCCCCAGCGCATAGCAAAAGCCACGGGCGCTGCACCTGCGCTCGTCCACCGGCACGCGTCAGCGCGGCAGGCGAACGCCTTCGGCCTTGAGCCCGTCGAGGATCAGCCGCGTCAGCTGCTCCGGCACCTCGAGCGGGTTGCCAATGTCCTCTTCCTGCAGCACGGCGTGGAGCAGCCGCTCGGCGGCGCCGACGACGGTGAGCGCGCTGACAGCCACGGGAATCGGCTTGAGAATGCCGTGGGTCTGCGCGCGCCGGGTGATGTCCAGCGCGTACCAGGTGATGCGCTCGGCCAGCGAGACGATGGGGCGCCTCGCGCCGGCGTTGGGGGCTCGGCACTCCTGCAGGTACAGGCGCACCTGGCCGGGGTACTCCATGAGCAGCGACGCGACCACCGCGCCCACCGTGCGGTACGCGTCGATCTGCGCGTCTTTCGTGGCGGCGCGGGCCAGCGCCTTGCGGCAGACCTCGAGCGCTCTGAGCACCAACGCCTCGGCCGGCGCCATGATCGCCGCCACCAGCGCTTCGTGGCTTTCGAAGTACCGGTAGAAGCTGCCCTTGGCCATCTGCGCGCGCTGCATGATGTCGTCGACGCTCACCGCGTCCAGCCCGCGCTCGAGGAACAGCGTCAGCGCCGCGTCGCGAATCGTCAGCTCGCGCTGGGCGCGGTTGGTGGCGCGCAGGCCTCCCGGCGGCCCCGGGCGTACGGCCTGCCGACGTCGGGTGCGCGCGGCGCTCACCGCAGGAAGTTGACGAGCTGGTCGACCTTGAGCGGCACGGTCGTCGCGCCCGACTGGAGCTGCGCGTTGAACTGCACCGGCGCGTTGCCTCCACGCACCGCGTTCACCACCGCACTCGCCGCCGACAGGAAGGACACGTTGACCGGCAGGCTCACCTGCTTGGTGCCCTTCTCGGTCATCAGGCCCAGCTCACCCGTGGAGATGGTGCCCACGTTCGCCCCGGCCACCGACAGCGCTCCGCTGAGCACGCCGAGCGGCAGCGGGAAGGTGTTCTTGTTCGTCACCGTCAGCGGGAATTCGATGGTCGCGCCCGTCAGCGACAGATTGGACACCTTGGGGTCGCCGAAGACGACCTGCGGGATCTTCGGGACCTCGAACTCGCCGGTCTTCGACAGCGGCAGCTTGATGATGCCCACCGGCGTCTGAATGCCCAGCGCGCCCGACGCCTTGTAGGTGGCCGAGTCCTTGGTGAGAAACGTCTCCACCACCTGCACCAGGTCCTGGAACTTGATGCCGGCGGGGAAGTGGACGTCGGTCGAGCCGTTGGCCGCCATGGAGAAGCCCTGCGGCGGCGCGCCCGCGACCACCTGCTTGTCGTCGACCAGCAGCGCGTACTCGACCGATGCGAGGGACAGCGCGACGTTGTTCGGGTTGTCGAGCTGCCAGACGGTGTCCAGCGTCAGCCCACCCAAGTTGATGTCGGTGAGCCCCAGCCGCTTGAAGTTGAAGGCCGGCTCCTTGAACGCCGTCTTCAGGAACTGGCTCAAGTACGCACAGCCCGACAGGGCAGTGCAGGCGAGCGCGGCGACCAGCGCGCGTGACGAAGGCGTGCGAATCATGCTGTCCTGTTTGCCATGTTCTTCTGCCGCAAAAAGGGAAAAGGCGAGTGTCTGGCGTCACTGAAGGCGCTCGTCGGCCGGCGCGAGGCGGTGCACGTGCAGGTGCAGGGTGGCCTGTGGTTCATCGACGAAGTCGTGGGCGTCGAGCGGTCGGACGGGCGGGACTACGCGGTCTTCGAACGCGCCGCGCGGGTCGCGGTGGAGGAAATTCTGACGCTCGAGCCGCCGCCGAAGGAAGCGCTGGCATAGGACGTCAGCGAGGCAGGTCCGGGGCCCCTTCACGACTCGTGTGCCAAACGTGGAGGACCGACACCACGTCGTGGTCCTCGTCCACGAGGTAGTAGACCCAGTACCGCGCGCGCTCCAGGTGGCACCGTCGAACGTGGTGGCGGCTCTTCACGCGGACGCCAATGCCAGGCCCTTCGGCCAAGCGGCGGCACGCGTCGTCGAACTCCTCGACCAGGGTCATTGGACTGCCACGACCCTGCCCTGCCCACCAGCGCGCGACAGCTTCCAGTTCCGTGGCGGCCGCCTCGGTGACGACGACGCGCACTACAGCCCCGCGGCCTTCTTCATTCGCTGAAGGACCTCATCGACCGCGAGGACTCGCCCGTCTTGCACTTGTTGGATGCCGGCGGCCAAGCGCCTTTCGGTCGCCTCATCGACCTCGGCCTCGAGCTCCTCTCCGTGCCCCCGAACGAGCCGAAGCTGGCCTTCGAATTCCGCGCCCTCGGGCAACCCCACAGGATCCTGCAGCACCAGTGTGTTTCCGACGACCTTCACGCGCACGTGCATGGCCGTCATTCTGCGCCAGCCTCCCGCTCGCCGTCGACTCCCACCCAAGCCACCCCCGCGCTCAAGGCACCGGCAGGAAGCCGTCCACCGACAGATACCGCTCACCCGTGTCGTAGCTGAACGTGAGCACCTTCGTACCGGCCGGCGCGTCGACCAGGCGCTGCTTCACCGCCGCCAGGCTGGCCCCTGACGAAATACCGACGAGGATCCCTTCTTCCTTCGCCGCGCGGCGCGCCATGTCGAAGGCGTCTTCGTGCTGCACCTGGAGCACGCCGTCGAGCAGCTCCTTCTTCAGGTTCTTGGGGATGAAGCCGGCGCCGATGCCCTGAATCGGGTGGGGGCTGGGCTGGCCTCCGGAGATGACGGGGGACTTGGCCGGTTCGACCGCGAGCACCTTGAGGCCGGGGAACTTCGGCTTGAGCAGCTCGGCGATCGCGGTGATGTGGCCGCCGGTGCCCACGCCGGTGATGACGAAGTCGAAGCCGCCGGGAAAGTCTTCGAGGATCTCCGGCACCGTCGTCTTGCGGTGCGCTTCGACGTTGGCGTCGTTCTCGAACTGCTGCGGAATGAACGCGTTGGGCGTCGTCGCCGCGAGCTCCTGCGCCCGAGCGATGGCGCCCTTCATGCCCTTCTCACGCGGGGTCAGCTCGAAGGTGGCGCCGTACGCCGCCATGACACGTCGCCGCTCGACCGTCATCGACTCCGGCATGACGAGGATGAGCTTGTAGCCCTTCACCGCCGCCACCATGGCCAGGCCAATGCCGGTGTTCCCGCTCGTCGGCTCGATGATGACCGAGTCCTTCGTGAGCACCCCGCGGCGCTCGGCGTCTTCGATCATCGACAAGGCGATGCGGTCCTTGATCGACGCGCCCGGGTTCGCGCGCTCGAGCTTCATCCACACTTCGTGCTGCGGAAACAGGCGGGACAGGCGGACGTGTGGGGTCTTGCCGATGGTGTCGAGGATGGAGTTCGCGCGCATGGTCGTGGGCCTCTTGGTGCGGGGTGGAGAGTGTCATCCGTTATGGCGGATGAACTGACTATTTCGCGGACAAGGCCGGGGCGCAACCACGGCCTGCTCAAATGACGAAGTCGAGCGCGTCCGGCGCCGAGCCCTTGGGCCGCACTTCGGACCTGCGGCTGACGATGCTGTGCGGCGGCACGCTGGTGGTGAGCCAGGCGTTGCCCGCGACGATGCTGTGGTGTCCGACGACGGTCCCGCCGCCCAAGATGGTGGCCCCGGCGTAGATGACGACCTCGTCTTCGATGGTGGGGTGTCGCTTCTTGTCCGCGAGCGCCTTCTCGACGGTGAGCGCGCCGAGCGTCACGCCTTGGTACAGCTTGACGCCGTTGCCGATGTGCGTCGTCTCGCCGATGACGACGCCGGTCCCGTGGTCGATGCAGAAGCGCCGGCCGATCGTCGCCCCCGGGTGAATGTCGATGCCCGTGCGCTCGTGCGCGTGCTCCGTCACGAGGCGAGGCAGCAGAGGCACCTTGAGCTCGAACAGCAGGTGCGCCACCCGGTACGCGGCGATCGCGAAGAACCCAGGGTAGGTGAGGAGCACTTCGTCGAGGCTCCGCGCTGCGGGGTCTCCCTGGAAGATGGCGGCGGCGTCTTCTTCGAGCACGGCGTGGACCGCCTCGAGCCTGGACAGGAAGTGCGGGACCGCGGACTGACCGGACTCGTTGAGCACGGTGGACGCGGCGCGCTCGAGGCGCCCGAGCTGCTCGGCGCAGCGCCAGAGGTCTTCTTCGACGCCGTGGGCGGAGCAGTCGGTGTGCTCGGCGAAGTGCGGAAAGAGGGTGCCGAGGACCTGCTGCGTGAAGCGCCGCGCTCCCTGGCGCAGGAGCGGAGGCACGGCGTGTCGTGCGCGGGTCGCGACGAGACGTTCGACGAGGGGCTGCGGCAGAGGCGTCGTCATGGCGCGGGCACCATAGGCCGCGTCGACTGCGCGCGCTTCAGCGCAGGTACACCTGCATGGCGCGGGTGGCACTGTCGGAGCTGCTCCGCTCCCAGCGGTTGGCGATCCCCCCGAGACCTGTCCCGCGTACCGCGCAGCGTCGACGCTGGCGCACCCTGCACTCGGCCCCTCGTCACCTACTGGAGGGCGTCGAGCTGCTGCTGTGCGACCGCAGCCTCCGCGGCGCGACCCAAGGTCGTCAGACAGCGAACCTGGGTGCCCAACACGAGCTTGCGAGCAGGGCCTTCGATCGCGCTGCGTTCCTTCGGGCCGCGCAGGAACTTGGCGGCTTCCTCGAGCGCGGCCTCGCAGCGCCCTTCGTCTGCCAGGCGCGCCACCGTCCGGGCGTGGCCTTGCCGGAAGGGCCGAGCGTCTCGGACCTCGGCGGCCGCGCGCTCGAGCTGGCCTTCGAGCCCTTCGATTCCGAAGCTCGACGCCCCGGTCTTCTTCGCAGGTGCACGCCTCTTGAGCGCGTCGGGCACGTCCCAGTCGTCGGGGCTCTGCGGCGCCGCTGGACTGTCGGCGCGCTCAGGGGCATCGGTCACGTCCCCGTCGTCGGTCAGCTTCGCCGCTGGCGCTTCGCGGCCAGCGTCAGTCACCAGTGCTTCCGCGGCCGAGGGCCCCCCGCGGTCACGACTCGGCGCGGGGCGTGGGCCGAGCAGCCAGCGGCCTTGGGCGTACGTCGCTTGGTGTCCCGCCTTGAGCACCTGGTGCGCTCCCTTCGCCGAAACGTCGACCTCTCCTTCGTCGACGCCGACCGTGACGCGACCCACCTCCGCACTCACCGTGAAGCGCGTGCCCAAGTCGGTCACCGTGACGTCTCCGGCTTGCACGGTCAGCACGCGATCTTCTCGGTGCGGCACGTTCAGCGACACCGTGCCCGCTTCCAGCGAGAAGCCGAGCCGCGCTGGCGTCAGCTCTGCCACCTTGAGCTGCGTGCGCGCCCCGAGGCGCAGGTGTGAGCCGTCGGGCAGGGCGAGGTCGACCGACCCACCGGCCCCCGTTTGCACCGCCGCGCCCGCGCTCACCGTGTCGTTCTCCGCGAGCGGGCTGGCCGCGCCATCGCCCGCCGTCGCGC
>JALHOS010000034.1 GCA_022842905.1 Myxococcaceae bacterium
CCGCGTGAGCCCGCGCCGGAGCCCAAGCCCGACGAGCTCGCCGCCCCGCCGACGCCCAAGCCCGCCGAAACGAAGGCCCCGGAGGTCAAGCTCGCGGAGCAGGTGAAGCAGGAGCCGACCCCGGCGCGAACGAACGACGCCGGCGCGCTCAAGGACGCGCTGGCCCGCGGCATCAAGGGCGCGGTGGCCGAGGCTCCGGTACCCGCGGCGCCCGCCGGCACCTTCGCGCTGCAGCTGTCGGCCTACCAAGAGCGCTCGGAAGCCGACCGCTTCGTCGCGGGCCTCAAGGACAAAGGCTACGCGCCGTACGTGGTCGAGGCGGCCGTGCCGGGGAAGGGCACCTGGTACCGCGTGCGCATGGGGAAGTTCACCAGCCGCGAGGCGGCGCAGCGCTACCTGACCGACTTCAAGCGCGAGACGTCGATGGACGCCTTCGTGACGAACAACTGAAGCGTCAGTCCTTCGCCGTCCACAGCGCGACCTGATCGCCGGTGCGGCCCACGGTGACGAGCACCGCGTTGAACTTGGCCTTCACGCCGCGCACTGCGCCGCCGCCCTTCTTGGGCACCTGCCAGAGCCCCTGCGGCGTGAAGACGACCTGAATCCGCAGCGCCCGCGCCATCACCTGCCGGGCCATCATTCCCACGTTCCAGCCTTCCGGCAGCACCGCGTCCAGCTGCATGAACGGGAGGATCGGGTTGCCGTCCTTGTCCGTCTTCGCCGGCGCGCCGTGAGACAGGCCGGAGCCGCCCGCACCGAAGAAGGGCGTCAGGTTGAGCGTGAAGCCGCCGGTGCTGGGGTTGGGTTCCCCCATGCTCAGCACGCCGGCCGTCTCTTCGGTGACGATCATGTAGAACTTCTTGCCCGTCGCGCCGCGGCGGAACGTCTCCGCGTTCTTCTCGCACTCGGCGCCGCCGAGCATCTTCGGGCCGCAGGACCCCGCGTACTGATCCAAGAAGCCGCCCAGCGAAGCGATCGCCTCCGCGTTGTCGCGCAGCTTCGCGAACTTCGGATCCGCGTCTGCGAACGCCACTGCCGACCCCAGCAACACCATGAAACTCAACGCTCGCATGTTCGCCTCATGAAGGTTCGGGTGGATAAATTGCCTACACCATCACACTCTGTACGCTTCGCGACACCTACCAGCTCCAAGGAGTGTCGCTTCGTGACCGAACGCCGCCAGAGTCTCCGCTTCGACAAAGTCTTCACCGTCTACCTCTCGACGCCCGACGGCATGACGAGGGGAGTGGCCCGAAACATCAGCAGCCTCGGACTTTTTGTGGAGACGCGGGAAGCGCTGCCCTTGGGCGGCCGGCTCCGGGTGACCTTCTCCGGAGACGACGGGACGGAGATGACCGCGCTCTGTGAGGTCCGCTACCAGGTGGCGCTCAACTACTCCGGAGACGAAGGGCAGGCCGGCACGCGCGGCGCCGGCCTGCGGATCGTCGCGTACGAGACCAAGGAAGATCACCCGCTGCTCCTGGTGGATCGCGAGCGGGTGCTCCACTGATCGCGTTCGCTCGTTACTGGCTGAAGCCTTCGAGCATGTAGTGCGCTTCGATGCGCTTGAGCGCGAGCACCATGGCCGCGCAGCGCGTGTCGACGGTCTTGCCAATGCAGTACGGCCGGCTGTCGTGCACGTCGGTGCGCCGCGGCGTGTTCCGGGCGATGTCGCGAATGATCGCGTAGTTCCGCTTGAGCGCGGTCTCGAGGCGGGCGTCGACTTCCTTCTCGGTCCAGATCTCCATGCGCTTGTTCTGGATCCATTCGTAGTACGAGACCGTCACGCCGCCGGCGTTGCAGATGATGTCGGGGATGACGTCGATCTTCCGCTTCTCGAACACGCGGTCGGCCTCCGGCGTGGTCGGCCCGTTGGCGCCTTCGGCCACGAGCTTCACCTTCATCTTCTCGGCGATCTCCGCGGTGATCTCGCCGCCCAAGGCTGCGGGCACGGCGATGTCGGCCTGCACTTCCCAGAAGTCGGACTTGCTGATCGCCTGCGCGCCGGGGAAGCCGAGCACCGAGCGCTTGAGGTTCTTCGGGTTCTCGTGCGCGTAGCGCATGAGCTCCATCGCGTCGATGCCGCTCGGGTTGTAGATGCTGCCGTCGACGTCGTTCACGGCGATGAGCTTGGCGCCCATGTTCTGGAGGATCACCGCGCCCCAGCTGCCCACGTTGCCGAAGCCCTGCACGATGAACGTCTTGCCCTTCACCGTGTCCTTCTTGTCGGCGTAGTAGTCCTCGATCGTGAACGCGACGCCCTGGCCGGTGGCCTTGGTGCGGCCCTCGGAGCCTCCGATGCGCACGTCTTTCCCGGTGATGACGCCGCGCTGGTTGTGCCGCTCGCGCTCACCGTCGGAGAACTGGCGCAGGAAGAGCGCCATGATCTCCGAGTTGGTGCCCACGTCGGGCGCCGGAATGTCGATGTTCGGGCCGACGAGCTGCTTGAGCTTGTACATGAAGCGCAAGCTGACGGCCTGCAGCTCTTCCCGGCCGAACTGCCGCGGGTCGATCTGAATGCCGCCCTTGCCGCCGCCGAACGGCACTTCGCTGATCGCCGTCTTCCACGTCATCTCCGCGGCGAGTGCCTTGAAGAGATCGAGCGAGACCTCGCGGTGGTAGCGAATGCCGCCCTTGTACGGCCCGCGCGCCTGGTTGTGCTGCACCCGGTACGCCTTGAAGCGCGCCGTCTCGCCGCGCACCAGCTCGTAGACCAGCCCGTCGTCCAGCCGCAGGTGCCCGTTGCGGATCGACACGTCGGACCCGAGCAGCGCCTTCCCGTTCAGAATGATCTTCCCGTCGGCCAGCCGCTCGAGCCCGTGCGCGTCGCGCACCTTGGTGACCGCCAGGTCGGTGAACTTCGACGCCGCGTCCGGGGCGACCGGCACCAAGCGATCCTTGAGCTTGGTCGTCACGTAGAAAATGTGCTCGTAGTCCGGCTCTTCGAGCTCTAGGCGCACGCGGTGATCCAGCCCCATCGCGTCGGCGGCGCGGGCGAAGATCTCCATCGCCTCGGTGTAGATCGTCTTCCGCGGCTGTGGGGCAGGGGCTCGCATGAAGTTCTCTTCGGCCATGTCGTTACTCCCTCGTTGGATTGCCACGATCACAAGTGGTCGTGAGGCGGGCGGACCAAAGCGCAGCGGCGCGCGCGAGTTGAGCGAAAAATGACGGCACGTCGCGTCAACCTCGGGGCCTGCGCAAGACTTGCAGCTCGCGCGGCGACCAGCGAAGCGAACACCGATTGACGAAGCCGACGCCCGGGCTTGAACCGGGGACCTACTGATTACGAATCAGTTGCTCTACCACTGAGCTACGTCGGCGAAAAACGGGGAGGCTCGTACCACAGCGCGCGTCGACGTCAATGCCGGTTTGCCTCTGACGCCGCCGCTACCGCACGCGGTTGAGCAGCACCCGTGTGCGGGTGGACTCGGCGCCCGTCGGCACGGTCACCGCCACGTCCGCGTCGCCGTCGCCGTCGACGTCCGCCAGGTTCAGGCTCACCCAGGGCCCGGCGCCGAGCGGGGCGCGGAACTCGGTGAAGGTGAAGCCGCCGACGTTGCGCTTGGCCACCCAGTCGGTCCCCTGGGCAAAGCCGACGTCGAGCCGCCCGTCGCCGTCGAGATCGTGCACCCGCAGGTGCTGGGCGCCGGTCAAAGGGAACGAGCGGGCGACCGCGAAGCTCGACCCCGCGTTCTCGAACACCGTCACACCCGCGTCGTCCAGCCCGGCCAGATCGACGTCGCCGTCACCGTCGAAGTCTCCCGCGGCCACTTCGCGCAGGTCCGCCGTGAAGGGCAGCGACGGCCCCGCGTCGCCCTGCGCGCCATCGAAGATCTGGACCCCCGCACTCGAGGCCACGAGCAGATCGAGCGCGCCGTCGCCGACGAAGCGCCCGGCGGCCACCGCCCCCGGCCCGACCTCGAGCTTGCGCACGGCCCCAGCCGAGAGGATCCAGACGCCGCCGTCGCCCTCACACCCGGCGATCGCCAGCCGCCGAGGATCCGCCGCGGATGGCAGGAAGGCCCCACCGGCGCACCCGGCGTCGGCGACGATCCGCAGCGAAGACGCGCTCGCGCCAGCGCGGTACACGTCCACCGCGCCGTTCGCGTTCACCGTGGCGACGTCGACCAGCCCGTCACCGTCGTTGTCCAGCGCCGCTGCGGCTCTTGGATCGCGCTGAAACGACAGCTTGCGGCTGGTGTTCGCAAAGCCGCTCCCCTGGACCCACGCGAACGCCTCGACCCGCGCGAACGCCGGCACCGCCAACACGAGGTCCGGCGCGCCGTAGGGCGGCAGGTCGGCGACCCAGCCGAGGCCCCCCTTCGCCACGTCGAGGAATGGGCCGACCTCGTACGGGGCGCTGACGCAGCCTTGGCGATCCACGGCACAGCTGCTCGAGCAGCGCTCGGTGCCGAAGGTCCCGCAGGTGCCCAGGCCGAGCGTGCCGTCGCAGGTCTCCAGCGGGTCGAGCATGCCGTTGCCGCAGCGCCGGGTGCAGGCCGTCGTGGCGAGCTGGCAGTTGGGGCCACACACGAGCGTTCCGGCTTCGAAGCCGGCGCTCACGCAGGTGGCGCCCTTGAGATCCGAGCCGTCGCACGCCTCGTCGGCTTGGGCGATCCCGTCGCCGCAGCGCGGGACGACCTCCGGCTCGATCCGGCGTACGCCGCCGTCGCTGCACGCCACCCCTGCCAGGAAGAACACCCACGCGAGCCGGTACACGGGCCCGGGAGGTTACGGCAGAATGCGCGGCATGGCGGTCCCTCGTTGTCCCATTTGTCAGCGGTCCGTGGCCGCCGTGGAGCCCAAGGTCTTGCCGTTCTGCAGCGATCGCTGCCGGCAGGTGGATCTGGGGCGCTGGCTGGGCGGGGACTACCGCATTCCCGTTCGGACCGACGACGAGGACGAAGACGGAGACGGCGCCGTCCGCCGCCCGGACGAGCGATGAGCCTCTGGCTCACCGGTGGGGTGGCCTTGGGCTACGCGACGGCGGTCGTCGCCCTGCACCGGGGGAACGTGTGGCGGCTGCGGCGGCAGGCAGGGGGCTTCGAGCCGCTCTGGCGCAAGGACTGGGACACGCTGCTCGCGGGCGTCGGCGACGGCGGGACCCAGGTGCGGGCCGAGCTGCTCGACGCGCTGCGTGCGGGCGCGTCGGTTCAAGCGCAGGCGATCGAGGCGGCGGGCTTCGCGGGCGCCGAAGCGCGGTGGCTGGCGCTCCTCGGGCAGGTGTCTGGACAAGCCAGTCAGGTGCTCGACTTGCTGGAAGCGACCCCTCCGACGAGCGCGGCCGAGGCGTACCTGCGCGAACACTTGGCGCTCGAGCGCCGAGTGAACGCGCTGTCACTGGAGGTGGTGGTGTTCGCCAGCAAGCGCAGGTTGGGGCTGGCGCTCGAGCGGTTTGGGGAGCAGCCGGCGCTCTTCGCGGCCCGGGCGCTCGCGTCCTCGTTGGTGGGCTTCAGCGGGGCGGTCATCGACGACCTCGCGCGGGCCGTCTACTTCAGCCGAGAAGCGCCGTTCTACGTGCAGCTCGTCGCGGACTTGCCGTTCATCGAAGAGGCGCGGCCGTCGTTGTGGGCGGCCTGTCAGCAAAGACTTTCCGCTTCCAGTGAATGAAGCGCAGAATGGCGCCCGCATGGCCGAGACGTTGATCGCCTGGTTCACCCGCTTCACGGACGACCCGAAGAAGCTCAGCGCCAGGCTGGCGGGCCGGCCGGTGCTGGTCTTCGAGCCCCCGGTGCGCGAAGAGTCCGCCGACGACGCCGACGACGACTTCCAGTTCCGTACGAGCGCGGGTGACGGGGCGATCAACTCGAAGACTGGCGAGGCCGTCGTGGCGGTGATCGAGAAGACGAAGGACAACGCGTTTCAGCGCCGCGTCACCATGGGGCGCACCACGAACAACGACATCGTCCTCGAAGACGCGTCGGTGTCGCGCTTCCACGCCTGGCTCCAGCTCAACGACAAAGGCGCCTGGGAAGTGGTCGACGCGGGGTCCCGCAACGGCACCTTCATCAACGGGCGTCGGCTGTCCCAAAAGGTCGGCCAGGCGCTGGACAACGATCAGCGCCTACGAATCGGCTCGGTCGAACTGCGCTACTTCACGTCCAAGGGCTTCCTCGACTACCTCGCCCGCCGCGCGGTCGAGCGGTGACGTCCGCGCAACTTTCGCTTTGCGCTCTGGGGGGTTGCAGCCCTACAGTCTCCCGTCTTTTTTCGCGAGGGGCTCTGACCGCGTGATCACGATCGAAGCGCATGGGCAGACGGACGTCGGCCGCAAGCGACAGCACAACGAAGACGCGTGGTTGGTCGACAAGGGCCTGGGCCTCTTCATCGTCGCGGACGGCATGGGTGGTCACGCCGCGGGTGAAGTGGCCAGCGCGCGCGCCGTCGAGGTGGTGCGCCAGCACGTCACCGGGAACAAGCAGATCCTCAAGGATCTCGCCAAGGAACCGAACCAGAACCACCGCGCCGCGGCGGCGACCATGGTTGAAGTCGCGGTCCAGCGAGCCTGCGCCGACATCTACAAGATGGCGTCGTCCGACGCTGCCAAGCGCGGCATGGGGACGACGTTCGTCTGCATGGTCGTCGCCGGCAACAAGGGCGTCATCGGCCACGTGGGCGACAGCCGCGTCTACCTGGTGCGCAACGGGCAGTGCCACCGGCTGACCGAAGACCACACGCTGATCGCCGCGCAGCTCAAGGCCGGGACGATCACCAAGGATCAGGCCGCCACCAGCGCGTACCGCAACGTCATCACCCGCGCCGTCGGCATTCAGGAGTCGGTGCAGGTCGACACGCTGCTCGTCGACATGGTGCCCGGCGACATCTTCCTGCTCTGCAGCGACGGGCTGCACGGCTACATGGCCGACGACGAAGTGCTGCCCGTCGTGCAGGCCAACGCGCTCGATCAGCAGCCGGCCCGGTTCATTCAGCTGGCGAACGAGCGCGGCGGCAAGGACAACATCACCGCCGTCGTGGTGCAGGTGGCGGGCGACGACGCGACGGCGGCCGAAGAGGTCGTCGAAGCGCAGTCGCGCATGGAAGCGCTCAAGAAGATCCCGCTCTTCCGGCACCTCACCTACAAAGAGCAGACGGCGGTGCTGTCGGTCGCGAGCACGCGCACGTTCCCCGCGGGGCGGGAGATCGTCACCGAAGGCCAGCCGGGTGAAGAGCTGTTCGTCGTCATTCGCGGGCGGGTGTCGATCGAGAAGGGCGGGGTGGAGATCGCCGAGCTGCGCGCCGGCGGCCACTTCGGCGAGATGGGGCTCATCGACAACGCGCCGCGCTCCGCCACGGTGCGAGCGATCGAGCCGACCCGGGTCATGGTGATCGCCCGGCCGGATCTGATGCACCTGATGAAGAAGGAGTCGATCCTCGCGGTGAAGCTGCTGTGGAGCTTCGTGCAGGTGCTGTCCGACCGGCTGCGCGAGACGAACTCGGAGCTGTCCGAGGCGCGGCAGGAGCTCGCCGCGGTGCAGGCGATCGCACCCTTTGCCGAGGAGTGAGGCCACCGTGAAGACGCGATCGCTCGGGCTCGCCGCAGCGGCGCTGTTCATTGCGGGGTCCGCCGTCGCCGATCCGTTCTCACTGCACGGCTTCGGGCCTCGGTCTGCGGGCATGGCCGGCGCGCAGACCGCCGCGGGTGATGACTACGCGAGCACGTTCTACAACCCGTCGCTGCTCGGCGGCGCCAAGCGCACCAGCATTGGCTTGTACTTCAACTACCTGACCATGCTGTCCGACGTGCGCACGCAGAACACGAGCCGCGCGCTGGACTGCGTGTACTGCAAGGCGCCGGACACCGCGGGCTTCGGGCTGGGCGCGCAGTTCGCGTTCGGCGGCAAGGCCAAGGAACGGGTCGGCCTGGGCGTGGGCGTGTACTTCCCCACGAGCCACATGGTGCGGCTCTTCGTGCCGGATCCCAAGCGCCCGTACTGGTACCACCACAACAGCAACGCCACGCGGCTGGCCATGTACGCGTCGCTCGGCGTGAAGATCATCGATCAGATCAGCATCGGCGCCGGCGCGCAGGTCTTCGCGGACCTGATCGCCAAGCACACCGACGTCGCGGTCGATCTGTTCAGCAAAGAAGTCAAAGGCCGAGAGCTCGACGCCGGCCTCTTCACCCGCATCGCCCCGGTGATCGGCCTGTCCGTCGCGCCGATCAAGCAGCTGCGCTTCGGCGTGACGTACCGCGGCGAGATGAAGCTGATCTTCGAGATCCCCGCGTCGGTGGATCTGGACGGCATCGGCGCGCTCGGCTTCGTCGTCAAGGGCATCGCCCACTACTCGCCGCACACCATTCAGTTCGGCGCGGCCTACGACATCGACGAGAAGTTCACGCTGGCGCTGGACGGCGAGTGGGGCCTGTGGAGCTTGGCGCCCAATCCGTACATGGCGGTGGTGATCGATCTGTCCGGCAAGACGTTGACCGCACTGGGCCTG
This sequence comes from Myxococcaceae bacterium, assembly GCA_022842905.1. Classification (GTDB taxonomy): domain Bacteria; phylum Myxococcota; class Myxococcia; order Myxococcales; family Myxococcaceae; genus JALHOS01. Next base: position 8,443 of record JALHOS010000034.1, read on the forward strand.
GACAAGGCGCTCGATCTGCAGTCGCTCGATCAAAAGGCGGGCTTCGTCGACACGCTCAACGTCCGCGCCGGGTTCGAGTGGAAGGCGCACGAGCGCTTCAAGCTGCGTGGCGGCGGGTACGTGCGGCCGACGCCGGTGCCGAACCAGAAGGCGGTGGGCACCAACCTCATGGACTCGACGACCGTGGGCGCGACGGTGGGCGGCGACGTGAACTTCGACGATCCGCTCAAGCTCTTCGGGCACCCGCTGCACCTCGAGTTCACCGGGCACTTCGGCTTCATCCTCCCGCGCGACGCGGCGAAGGATCTGGGCGATGCGTTCGAGGTCGTCCCTCCGTATACGTACAGCGCGACGCTGATCGGCCTGCAGGCCGGCTTCAAGTACGAGTTCTGAGGCGTCCTTCGTCGAAGGCCGTGCGGATCCGACGGAACCTGGCGCTGGCCTGCCGTGTCGGCCAGGACGAGAAACACGTTTGCCGGTCGCCGCGTTCCACGGCGGCGCGTTAGGAACGAGGCCACCTGAGAAGCCCCATGCGTCGAGCCCTCGCAGTCGCGGTCGTCGTGCTGGCGGTGGGCGCTGGGCTGGCGGTGTGGCTTGGGCAGGACCCGCCGCCGCCGGCCCTGCCCACCGCTGAGGCCGACGTCCCTTCCATTGCGCCGGTCGCCATCGCCGCGGCCCCAGGGCAGCCCTCGTACACCCTGACCGGCACCGTACGCGACGCCGCAGGTAAGCCCGTGCCCGGCGCCCAGGTGTTCGTGTCCGCGTCGAGCCAGGGGAGCCTGGCCACGCTGCGCTGCTTGACGTGCAACGAGCCGCTCTTGTCCTGCCACGCGCACCCGACGACGCAGGTGATCGGCCGCATGTTGGAAGCGCACCAGGGAGAGCTGGTGTCCGGCGCGACGGCCACCACCGACGCCGAAGGCAAGTTCCGCTTCGAACGGCTGGCGGGCATCTCCTTCACGGTGTGGGCGCGGGCGGCCGGCTTCGGCGCGGGGATCAAGGAGCGCGCGGCGCCGGGGGAGCCGGTGGAGCTGTACCTGCCGGCGCGGCGGCGGATCACGGGCCGGCTGCGCGACGACAACGGGGCGCCGGTGCAGGGCGAAGTTCGCGCGCTGTCGCGGCGGCTGGCGCAGGCGGTCGTCGCCAAGGCCGAGGCCGACGGGCAGTTCGCGCTCGACGAGCTGGGCGAAGGGCCGTTCTACGTGCTGGCTACGGCGCCCGGGAAGCTCCCGGCGGCGCTGCGCGACGTCGAAGCCGGGCCCGAGCCCGTCAGCCTCACGTTGCTCGCGCCGCGGCGGCTCGAGGTCACCCTGCTCAAGGACAAGAAGCCGATCGACGGCACCGTCATGCTCAGCGCCGATCACCTGTCCCGCGCGCTGCCGTCGAAGGACGGGCTCATGGCGGTGGACGCGCTCTACCCAGGCAAGCTGCTCGTGAGCGCCGTCGCCGGCTCGCTGTCGTCTTCGCCGCAGGCGGTGAGCCTGGACGCGCTGGTGACGAAGGTGACGTTGAACCTGGAGCCGGGTGGGCTGCTCCACGTCACCGTGAACGACGAGGCGGGCGAGCCGGTGCCGGACCCGTCGCTCGAGGTGCTGACCGCCAGCGGTGAGCAGGTGCTGACGCGCAAGCTGAAGACCGGCGAAGCGCCGACCTTGGGGCCGCTGGGCACCGGCGACTACGTGGTGCGGGCCACGGCGCTGGGCTTTCAGCCCGGGTCGGTGCCGCTCGCGCTCAAGGCGCAGGACAACGCCGTCGAGGTGACGCTGACGCGGGGCTTCGTGATCGCCGGGCGGGTGATCGACGAGTACGGCCGGCCCGCGCCGGGGGTGTCGGTGTTGATCTCGCCCTTGGGCGACACCGTGATCGCCGACGCGGACGGGCGCTTTTCGTCCAACGTGCCGTCGGCGGGGCTCTACACGCTGCAGGCGCACCACTCGGACTGGGGCGGCGGCGAGCTGAAGGTGACGGCGCCGAAGACGGACGTGGAGCTGCAGCTCGAGCCGAAGGCCGCCGCGGAGATCGTGGTGACGGTGGACGGGCGCCGCGTCGAAGGGGCGAACGCGGTGTTGATCTACCCGGAAGGCAACTTCCGCAGCGATCGGCCTTCGGGCGCCGACGGGATCGTGCTCATGCGTGGCCTCCCGCCCGGGCCGTACACGCTCGTCGTGCTGCACTCGGAGTACCTGCCGTCGGAGCGCCAGGACGTGACGCTGGAAGACGGGGTGACGAAGAAGCTGAGCGCCGAGCTGAAGAGCGGGGCGGCGGTGACGGGGCGCGTGGTGGACACGCTGGGCGCGCCGGTCGCGGGGGTCAGCGTCAGCCTCGTGCCCCGGGCCGCTGAGCCGCAGGTGACGGACGGGAACGGCGCCTTCACGCTCAAGCCGCTCCGCGCCAAGGCGCCCTACGCGGTGCGGGTGCAGCAGCGCGGGTACGAGCAGCTCGAGCGCACGGTGGCGATCGCCGGCGGCGAGCCGGTGAAGGTCGTCGTCAAGCGGCAGCCGATCTTCCGCGGGCGCGTGCTGGGTGACGGCCAGCCGCTCAAGCACTTCCGCGTCGACGAGTTCGAGGTGAACAGCGCCGACGGGCGCTTCGAGCTGAGCCTTCCGGCGTCGGAGGATCGGGTGATCGTCACCGTGGAGGCGCCGGGCTTCGAAACGTTGATGGCGGACCGCCCGAACACGCCGGAGCTGGGCGATCTCGAGCTGACCCGCGCGCCGATGGTGTCCGGCCTGGTGCGCGACGAGGCCGGCAACCCCGTGCCCGACGCGGTGGTGAGCTGCGACACCTGCGAGCAGTCGGTGACCAGCCAGCTCGACGGCCGCTTCCAGCTCGGCCGCCCGTCGTACCAGCGCGAGTTCACCGTCGTGGCGAAGAAGGGCCGGCGCACGGCGACGAAGACGGTCGCGGCGGACGCGACGACGGGGATCGAGCTGGTGCTCAAGCCGGGCGTGCGGCTGCTCGGCCGGGCGTACCTGCCCAACGGGCAGCCCGCGGCGGGGGTGGAGATCGCCGGCATTCACGTGGACCGCAGCGAGACCGTGTCCGTCGTCACCGGCGCCGACGGAAGCTATTCTGTGGAGCTCGCCCCGGGCATCTACCGGCTCATGCTCAACGCCTGGGCGTACGCGCGGCAGGCGGTAGATCCTCCGGCGAGCATCATCGACGTGCAGGGCCCGGAGACGCGGCTCGACCTGGGCGTGGCGCCGGATCAGCCGCAGCTGACCGTCCGCCTCCAGCCTCGACCGGGCTGGGCGCTCTGGCTGCTCAAGGGCGACGTGAGCCGGGTGGGGAACCCGCCGTTCGAGCTGCTGCGCGCGAGCTGGGCGCAGCTGGTCTTCCAGCCCAGGCAGGGCGCGATCACCTTCGGCTCCTTGCAGCCGGGCCGGTACACCGTCGTCTGGGGGAGCTTCCACGCCAGCGGTGACGCCACTCCCGTCTTGATGAGCGTCACCGTCCCGGGCCAGGCCGAGGTCGTGCTGCCTCGTTGACGTGGGGCAGCGCTGTCGGCCGTTTCGCGGGGCCGCAGCTTCGGTTAACGAGCCAGGACATGACGGGCACACTTCGAGATCGGCGCATCGCAGTGGGGATCGGCGGAGGGATCGCCGCGTACCGGGTCGGCGACGTCGTGCGTGAGCTGCGGCGGCACGGCGCGCAGGTGCGCGTGGCCATGACGAAGACGGCCCAGGAGTTCGTCACCCCGGTCACCCTGCAGGGGCTGTCGGGGCACCCGGTGTTGACGGATCTGTTCGATCCCTCGCAGGAGGCGAACTTTGGCCACTTGCAGCTGGCGCGCTGGGCGCAGGCCTTCGTGGTGGCGCCGGCCACGGCGGATCTGATCGCCCGGCTCCGCGCCGGCATGGCGAACGACGAAGTGACGACGTCGTTGGTGGCGTACCGCGGCCCGGTTCTGCTCGCGCCGGCGATGAACACGGCCATGTGGGACAACGAGATCACCCAGGACAACGTGCGCGCGCTGCTGCGCCTGCGCCGCTTTCATGTCGTCGGGCCGGGGACGGGGCCCTTGGCGGACGGCGACGTGGGCGTGGGGCGCCTGGCCGAGGTCGCGGAGATCGTCGCCGCGACGGAGGCCCTGTTCAACGAGGGGCCGCTCACCGGCAAGAAGGTGCTGGTCACCGCGGGGCCGACTCGGGAGCCGATCGACCCCGTGCGCTACGTGTCGAACCCTTCGACCGGCAAGATGGGGCTGGCGATCGCCCACGCCGCGCGTGCTCTCGGTGCGCAGGTGACGGTGGTGCTCGGGCCGGTCGCGGCCGACGTCGAGCTCGAAGGGCTGGACGTGCTGCACGTGCACACCGCCGACGAGATGCTCAGCGCGGTGATGAAGCACATCGACCAGGCGGACGTGTTCGTCGCCGCGGCGGCGGTCAGCGACTACAAGCCCAAGTCCTTCTCGGAGCGAAAGCTCAAGAAGGGGGAAGGGAGCGAGCTGCTCGCCTTCGTGCGCACGCCCGACGTGCTGGCCACGGCGTCCACGCACGTCCACCACCAGGTGCGCCGGCCGCTCTTGGTCGGCTTCGCCGCCGAGACGCACGACGTGCTGGCGAACGCGAAGGACAAGCTCATTCGCAAGAAGCTCGATCTGATCGTCGCCAACGACATCACGGCGCCGGGCGCCGGCTTCGGGACCGACACGAACTCCGTCACGTTCCTCGAACCCAGCGGGCACGCGGTCAGCTGCCACGGCTCGAAGCGGCAGGTCGCGGACAAGCTGTGGGAACTCGTGGTGCCGCTGGCGCAGCATCGGTAAGGTGCACGGCCCCTCATGGATGAGCTGTCTGCGGTCGCGCTGGAGGTTCGGAAGTACCTGGCCTGGGTCGAGGCCGACGGGACGCGCACGATCGTTCGCTCGCCGGGCGCTCCCGCGACCGTGAGCGCTCCGGCCGCTGCGGTCCAGGCGCCGCGCGCCGCGCAGCCGACGCCAGCGCAGCGAAGTGAGGCTCCACCAGCGTCGCCCGCGGCGTTGCCCGAGGGTGGCGGAACGCTGGACGAGGTGCGCCAGGCGCTCGGCGACTGCCGGCGCTGCAAGCTGTGCCAGGGCCGCACGCAGATCGTCTTCGGCGTGGGGAACCCGCGCGCCGAGCTCGTCTTCGTCGGCGAAGGCCCAGGGGAGCAGGAAGATCTGCAGGGCGTTCCGTTCGTCGGTGCCGCCGGGCAGCTGCTGACCAAGATGATCGAGGCGATGAAGTTCCACCGCGACGACGTCTACATTTGCAACGTGGTGAAGTGCCGGCCGCCGGGAAACCGCAACCCGGAGCCGGACGAGATCGCCGCGTGTGAGCCGTTCCTCAAGGCGCAGCTTGCGGCGCTCAAGCCGAAGGTGATCGTGGCGCTCGGCAAGTTCGCCGCGCAGACGCTGCTCCGCGACGCCACGCCGATCACGCGTCTGCGCGGGCGCTGGCGGGAATACGAGGGCATTCCGCTCATGCCCACCTACCACCCGGCATACCTGCTCCGGACGCCCGCCGAGAAGAAGCTCGCGTGGTTGGATCTGCAGGACGTAATGCGGAGATTCGGGAAGCTCGAGACATGACGATGAAGGGCACGATTCAACTGTCGACGATCACCTGTGGCTCGCTCGAAGGAAACCCGCTGGGCGACCCTTCATTGCGCACGGTGCCGGTGTACCTGCCGCCGGGCTACGCGGAGGACAAAGACGCGCGGTTCCCGGTCGTGTACTTCCTCCACGGCTTCACCGGGAACGGGCTGCAGTGGCTCAACACGTCGCCGTTCACCCGCACGGTGCCTGAGCGGCTCGATGCGCTGATCGCCGAAGGGAAGATCCCGCCGGTCATCGGCGTGTTCGCCGACGGGTGGACCACGCTGGGCGGCAGCCAGTGGATCAACAGCGAAGGCATTGGCCGGTACCGCGACGTCGTGGCGAAGGACCTGGTCCACTGGGCGGACAAGAACCTGCGCACGGTCGCCAAGGGGCCGGCGCGCGCGCTCATCGGCAAGAGCTCGGGCGGGTACGGGGCGCTGGTGATCTCCCGCTTCCACCCGGACACGTTCGGTCACATCGGCGTGCACTCGGGCGATGCGGGCTTCGAGTACTGCTACCTGCACGAGCTGCCGCAGGCCGCTGGCGCGCTGCTCAAGGCCGGCGGGGTCGACGCGTGGTTCAAGGACTTCAAGGAGCGCGCGCTGAACACGAAGATGCGGGGCGACGATCACGGCGTGGTGAACATGCTCGCCATGGCCGCCGCGTACTCGCCGAAGAAGGGTGAGCCGCTGAATTTGGAGCTGCCGATCGATTTGAGCACCGGCCGCCTGCGGGTGGACGTGTGGAACCGGTGGCTCGTGCACGATCCCGTGCGCTTCGTCGGCAAGCACCTCGACGCGTACCGCAAGCTCAAGTCGGTGTTCCTCGACTGCGGCGTGCGCGACGAGTTCAACCTGCGCTGGGGCGCGCGGCTGGTCAGCGAAGAGCTCAAGACCGGGCAGATCGAACACGTGCACGAGGAGTTCGAAGACGGGCACATGGGCATCAACTACCGGCTCGATCGGAGCTTGAGCTACCTGGTGCCGCGGCTCGAGCGCGGGTGACGGTGCGTTCCGTCGGCTGACGCTGCCGTTCGCGGCGCGGCCACGGACCCAGCGGCCGCGCACGTGCAGCGCAGGGTCGCCAAAGCCGGCGCCGAGATTCGAATCCTGCGCATCGACGTACGCGCCACCGATCTGCCCGAGCTCGCCGACGCCCGGGGCTTCCGGGTCGAGGCGGATCACCGCTCCTGGCAGGGGATCGAGGGCCTCGCAGGTAAGCAGCTGTCCGCGGTGAAGATCGCGGAGCTGGATGAGGTGACCCTCCGAGGGTGCACCTTCGCCCACGGACTGGCACCTGGGTGAGCGCGTGCTCCCGAAGGTTGTGCGTCGACGTTTGGACGACCTGTACCGCCCGCCACGCGCGCGCGCGCCGAGTACTCCTTCGGCCAGTACGCGCTGCGCAACGTCCACAAGTTCTTCCCGGTGCACGCGACCCTCGCGCTCCTCCGCCACCTCGGCCTGCCGCTCGGAACCGAGCTGGACGAAGAAGGGCTGCTGGAGGCCACGCTCGACCTCTTCGTGGCGCTCCAGGGCGGCGCGTACGACGACGCGCCGGCGGCCTGAGCCGCGCGCGGACCTTTTCGGCCGTCAGTGCCGTCCGAGCTGCCCTCAGGCCCTGCGGCCGCGCCGCCGCCACCGCGCGAGCAGCGCCGCGATCGCCAGCCCAAAGCCCGCACCGCCCTGCCCACAGCTGCAGCCGATCGTGCCGGTCTTCCCCGGGTCGGCGATCTCGAACTGCAGCACGTCACCGCTGGCGTTGCCGTCCGGCGTGCTCGAGTACAGGCAGTAGAAGTACGTGCCCGGCTTGAGCCCGCTGGCCACCTGCGTGAGCTGCACCTCTTCGTGGCCGTTGCCTAGCGTCAGCCCTTCGGCAGGCACCGTGGTGCCAAACCCGAGAATGCAGACCAGCGGGCGCTCCGTGTCGTAGCGGAACCAGGCCTTGCCTTCGCTCCCGTTCGGGTTCGCCGCGCCGGTGAACGTGACCGCGCCGTCGGCGCCCACTTCCGCGCCTTGGGTGCGCGCCGTCGGTTGTGTCGGAGGCGTCGTGAAGGACTTGAGGCTGCCAAAGGCCGCGCCGCCCATGTTCGAGGCCACCGCGCAGGAGTGGTACGTGCGGTTCGGCTTCAGGTCCATCAACGCCAGGCTGAAGCTCATGGGGCCCGCGGCGCCGACCGGCAGGCCACCCATGGCCGGGACTCGGGTGCCGAACAGATCGTCGCAGGCCGCCGGGCGCTCGAGGCTGTAGCGGAACCACCCGGTGGTCTCGGTGCCGTTCGGCGTGGCCGTGCCTCGCAGCGTCGCGGCGCGCAGCTGCACGTCGGTGGCGTCGTCCGTCACGACCGTCGGGGGCGGGGAGAAGGCCGTGAAGCTGAGCACCTGGCCAAAGCGCAGGCCGTACTGGTTCTGGGCGATCGCGCAGAAGAAGATCGTCACGCCGGGCGCGAGCCCGACGATCGCCTGGGAGAACGGCACGTCGACCGCGCCGCTGCCGATGTTTGACGACCCCGTGAACGGCGCGCGCGTGCCGAACGTGTCGTTGCAGGTGCCGGGATCCGCCGTGTGGTAGCGGAACCACGCCGTGGTGGGCACGCCGTTCGCGCGGGCCGAGCCGTTGAGCGTGGGCATGCTGCTCGACACGTTGGTCGCCGACGACGTGGTGACGCCCGGCGCGGCGTGGGTGGTGAAGGACAGCACCTGGCCGAAGCTCGTGCCCACGACGTTCGTCGCGATCGCGCAGTAGTAGTACTGCGTGGCCTGCTGCAGCCCGGTCAGCGACTGGGCGACGGCCAAGGGCGAGCCGCCGCTGCCGACGTTGAAGCCTCCGCTCGCGGGCGATCGGGTGCCGAAGGTGTCGTTGCAGGTGCCGGGGTTGGTGGTGGCGTAGCGGAAGTAGGCGGTCGTCGGCGCGCCGTTCGCGGTGACGCTGCCGTTGATCACCGCGCCCACGTTGGTCACCTGGCTGGCCGCGACGGTCGTCGTCGTCGGCCGGTTCGGCAGCGTGAAGCTCTGCAGCGAACCAAAGGCAGTGCCGGCCGAGTTCTGCGCCACCGCGCACGTGTAATACGTGGCGCCGGGGACCAGCCCCATGGCGCCTTCGCTGAAGGCCACCGCCGTCGTCCCTGCGGGGATCGTGGTGCCGCCGGTCGCGGGGAGCCGCGCGCCGAAGCTGTCGTTGCAGGCCAAGGGGTTGGTCACGCCCACGCGCACCCACGCCGTCGCCGAAGCGCCGCCGGGGTTCACCGTCCCGCCGAGCAGGGCCGAGGTGCCGGTGATCATGCTTGGCGTCGTCGTGGTGACGATCGGGAGCGCCGCGGGCGTCGTGAAGCTCTGCACCGCGCCGAAGCTCGTCCCAAACGTGTTCGTCACCATCGCGCAGAAGAAGTACGTGGTGCCTGGCTGCAGCCCGGTCGCGGTCTGGCTGAAGCTCTGCGGGGAGGTCCCGCTCCCGAGCGTGGCGCCACCGGAGGCCGGCGCGCGCGTCCCGAAGGTGTCGTTGCAGGTGCCCGGATCGTTCGGGGCCCAGCGGAACCACCCCGTCGTCGCCGCGCCGTTGGGCGTGCCGCTGGCGTTGAGCGTGGCGCTGCTCGCGGTGATCGACGTGGCGGCGTTGGTCGTCACGGCAGGCGCGGCGGGCGTCGTGAAGGACTGTACGGTGCCGGTCCGGGTCCCTTCGGGGCTCGTGGCGATCGCGCAGAAGAAGTACGTCGTCGACGGCTGCAGGCCGGTGATCGCCTGGCTGTAGCTCGTGGCGGTCGAGCCGGCCCCCAGCGCGGACCCACCAGCGCCCGGCGCTCGGGTGCCGAAGGTGTCGTCACAGGTGCCCGGGTTCGTCGTCGCAAAGCGGAAGTAGCCCGTGGTCGACGCGCCGTTGGGCACCGCGCTGCCGTTGAGCGTCGCCGAGCTCGTCGTCACCGAGGTGACGCTGCCGGTGGTCGCCGTCGGGGGCGAAGGCGTGAAGAAGCTGAGGAGCGCGCCGGTCGACAGCCCGTTCGTGTTCTGGCCCAAAGCGCAGAAGTAGTACGTCGTCCCCGGCGTCAGCCCCGTGAGCGCCTGCGAGTACGTCACCGCCGACGTGCCCGTGCCGACGTCCGTGCCACCCGTCGAAGGCGCCCGGGTGCCGAAGGTGTCGTTGCAGCTGCCGGGGCTCACCGTCGCGTAGCGGAACCAGCCCGTCGTCTGCGCGCCGAGCGGGTTGGCCGACCCGTTGATCGTGGCGCCGGTGCCGGTGACTTGGGTGGCGGCGGTCGTGGTGACGGTCGGCCCGGTCGGCGTGGTGAAGCTCAGCGTCGTGCCCGTCGTCGTGCCCGCGGCGTTCGTGGCGATCGCGCAGAAGTAGTACGTGGTGTTGGGCGCCAGGCCCGTCAGCACCTGCGAGAACGGTTGAGCGGAGCTGCCCGCGCCGACGTCCGTCCCTCCAGACGAGGGCAGCCGAACCCCGAGAGTGCAGACGCTGCTCGCGCTGGTGCTCCAGCGGAAGTAGCCCGTCGTCGTGGCGCCGCGTGGAATCGCGGTCCCGTTGAGCTGCGCCGAGCTGCTCGTCACCACCGTGGCCGCGGCGGTCGTCGTCGTCGGCGCGCCCGGCGTCGAGAAGCTCTGCACCGTGCCCGTGGCGATGCCGGCTGCGTTCTGGGCGATCGCGCAGAAGTAGTACGTCGTCCCGGCGGTGAGCGTGAAGGTGCCCGCCGCGAAGGAGACGGAGCTCGTCCCCGAGCCGAGCGGCGTGCCTCCCGAGCTGGGCGTGCGCGTGCCGAACGTGTCCGTGCAGGCGCCGGGATCGACGGTGGAGTAGCGGAACCACGCAGTAGTGGCCGCGCCGTTCGGGTTCGCCGCGCCGTTGAGCGTGGCGAAGGTGCCCGTGATCGCCGACGCCGCGCCCGTGGTGACGACCGGGGCCGCCGGCGTGGTGAAGCTCTGGATCGAGCCGAAGCTCGTCCCTTCCGAGTTCTGGCCGATCGCGCAGAAGAAGTACGTGGTGGACGAAGTCAGGCCGCTGGCGGTCTGCGAGTAGCTGACGGCTGCCGTGCCGCTGCCCAGCGGCGAGCCCGACGTCGAAGGCACCCGCGTCCCGAACGAGTCGTCGCAGGCGCCGGGGTTGGTGGCCGAGATGCGGAAGTAGCCCGTCGTCGCTGCGCCGTTGGGATCGCCCGTGCCGCCCAGGAGGGCGCTCGAGCCAGTCACCGAGCTCGCCGCGGACGTCGTCATCGCCGGGGCGGCCGGCGTGGTGAAGGAGACGATCGTGCCGAACGCCGTGCCTTGTGAGTTGGAGGCCAGCGCGCAGGCGAAGTAGGTCGTGCCGGCCGTCAACCCGCCGAGGGCCTCCGTGTACGGCACTGCGCTCACGCCGCTGCCCAAGCTCGTGCCGCCGCTGGCCGGTGCCCGCGTGCCGAAGCTGTCGTCACAGGCCGTGGGGTTCGTCGTGGAATAGCGGAACCAGCCCGTCGCCGCGTCGCCGCGGGGGTTGGCCGAGCCGTTGAGGATCGCCTGGTGCCCGTGAGCACCGTCGCGGCCGACGTGGTGACGGCCGGCGCCGCGAGCGTCGTGAAGCTCATGACCGTGCCGACCCCGGTGCCGACCACGTTCGAGGCCTGGGCGCAGTAGTAGTACGTGGTCGCGGGGCTCAGGCCCATGAGCGCCTGCGTGTACGGCTGGGCGCTGCTGCCGGCCCCCACGTTCGTTCCTCCGCTCGACGGCGCGCGGGTGCCGAAGGTCGTCGTGCAACTCCCGGGGTTGATGGTGCTGTACCGGAAGAAGCCCGTGGTGGTGGCCCCTCGCGGGTTGGCCGTGCCGTTGAGGTTGGCCGTCGTCGCGCCGATCGCCGACGCCGTGACGCTCGTCACCAGCGGCGTGCCCGGCGTGGTGAACGTGAGCACCGCGCCGAAGGACGTGCCAGCCGCGCTCGAGGCGAGCGCGCAGTAGTAGTACGTGGTCCCGCTGAAGAGGCCGGTGAGCGCGCGGTTGAAGGACACCGGCGCCGAGCCGTTGCCGAGCGCCAGGTTCGTCGCAGGCGTCGACGGCGTGCGGGTCCCGAAGCTGTCGTTGCAGCTGCCCGGATCGAGGCTGGAGTAGCGGAACCACGCCCCGGTGGCCGAGCCGTTCGGGTTCGCCGTGCCGTTGAGCGTCGCGGTGGTGCCGGTGACGAGCGTGGCCGGATCCGTCGTCACGCTGGGCGCGGTCGTGGTGGTGAACTGCTGCACGCTGCCGAACCCCGCGCCGACCACGTTCTGGGCGATCGCGCAGTAGTAGTACGTCGTCCCGGGCAGGAGCCCCGAGACGGCCTGCGTGTACGACGCCGCGAGGGAGCCGCTGCCCAGGTCCGTGCCTCCACTGGCCGGGGCACGCGTGCCGAAGGTGTCGTTGCAGCTGCCCGGGCTCGTCGTCGCGTAACGGAAGTAGCCCGTCGTCGAGGCGAGGTTGGGGTTGGCCGAGCCGTTGAGCGTCGCCACCGTGCTGCCGACGCCGGTGGCGACGACGGTGGTGACGGTGGGCAGGCCCGGCGTGGTGAACGTCTGCACCGTGCCGAACGTCGTCGCGACCGAGTTCTTGGCGATCGCGCAGTAGTAGTACGTGGTGCCCGTCGTCAGGCCGGTGACCGCGATGTTGAAGGGCAGGGTGGTGTTGCCGCCGCCCACGTTCAGCTCCGTCGTGCCGCCCGGAGCGCGCGTGCCGAAGACGTCGTTGCAGTTGATCGGGTTGCTCGTGCTGTAGCGGAACCAGCCGGTGGTGCTCGCGCCGTTGGGGTTCGCGCTGCCGTTGAGCGTCGCGCCCGTGCCGGTGATGGCCGTCGGCGCCAGCGTGTTGGTGGCGGGCGCGGTGGGCGGCGTCGTGAAACTCAAGAGGGCGCCGTACGCCAGCCCCGCCGCGTTGTTGGCGATCGCGCAGAAGTAGTACTGCGTGCCAGGGAGGAGCCCCGACAGGCCCCGCGTGTACGGCTGCGCCACGGTGCCGGCGCCCAGCGCCGTCCCTCCCGTCGTCGGCACGCGCGTGCCGAAGGTGTCGTCGCAGCTGCCTGGGTTGGTGGTGGCGTAGCGGTACCAGCCGGTGGTGGTCGAGCCGTTGGGGTTGGCGGAGCCGTTGAGCGTCGCGGTGGTGGCCGTCACCGGCGAGGCCGCGCTCGTGGTCACGGTCGGCAGCGCGATCGTCGTGAAGCTGAGCAGCGTGCCCAGCGTGAGCCCCACCGAGTTCTGGGCGATCGCGCAGTAGTAATACGTCGTGTTGGGGGAAAGCCCGGTGAGCGCCTGGCTGAAGGCCGTCGCGGTGTTGCCGGAGCCCAGGTCGGTACCCACCGGCGAAGGCACGCGGGTGCCGAAGGTGTCGTTGCAGACGGTGGGGTTCATCGTCGAGTACCGGAACCAGCCGGTGGTCGGCGCGCCGCGGGCGGTGCCCGAGCCGTTGATCGTGGCCGACGTGTCCAGCACCGACGTGGTGCCGACGGTGGTGACGGTGGGGGCCAGTGCCGGGGTCGTGAAGCTGAGCACCGCGCCGAAGCTCATGCCCACCACGTTGCTGCCGATGGCGCAGAAGAAATACGTCGTGCCGGGCAACAGCCCCGACGGCGACACCGAGAAGGGCACTTCGACGAAGCCCGCGCCCAGCGCGTTGCCTCCGGAGATCGGCGCGCGTGCCCCGAAGCTGTCGTTGCAGGTGCCGGGGTTCGTCGTGGCGTAGCGGAACCACCCGGTCGTGTTCGCGCCGTTGGCGGTGCCTCGGGCCGTCAACGTGGCCGTCGTCGCCGTCACCGACACGGCGGGATCGGTGACGATGGTGGGCGCGGCCAGCGTGGTGAACTGCTGCACCGCGCCGAAGGTCGTGCCGACGCTGTTGGTCGCCGCCGCGCAGTAGAAGTACGTGGTGCCGGGCGTCAGCCCGGTGAGCGCCGTGTTGTAGTTGACGGAGAAGTTGCCGCTGCCGAGGCTGCTGCCGCCCGAGGTCGGCGAGCGCGTTCCGTAGGAGTCGTCGCAGGTGCCCGGGTTGACCAGGCCGAAGCGGAAGTAGCCGGTCGCCGCCGCGCCACCTGGGACCGCCGAGCCCAAGATCGTCGCCGCCGTCCCGCTGGAGACCGTGGAGCTGCCGGTCGTGACGATCGGCGCGGTGGGCGTGGTGAACTGAAACACGCTCCCGACGCCCGTGCCCGCGGAGTTGTTGCCCAGCGCACAGTAGAAGTACGTCGTGCCTGGCGTCAGGCCGGACAGCGGCTGAGAGAAGGCGACCGAGGCGTTGCCCGCGCCCAGCGCAGACCCCGAGCCCACCATGCCGGGCAGCCGCGTGCCGAAGGTGTCGTTGCAGGTGCCGGGGCTCGAGGTCGCGTAGCGGAAGTAGCCCGTGGTGGCCGCGCCGCCGGGGTTCGCGGTGCCGTTCAAGGTCGCGCTCGTCCCCGTCAGCAACGTCACGCTGCCGGTGCTGACGGCGGGGATCGCTGGCGGCGCGGTGAAGCCGAGGACGGCGCCGACGGAGGTGCCAACGGAGTTCGTTGCGATCGCGCAGAAAAAGTACGTCGTGCCCGGCACGGTGGAGATCGTCGACGCGTAGTTGGTGCCGGTCGTCAGCGTGGTGCCGCCGAAGGACGGGGTCCGCGTCCCAAAGCTGTCGTTGCACGTTCCCGGACTGACGGTGGAGTAGCGGAAGTAGCCGCTCGTCGACGAGCCGTTCGCCGAGCCTGTGCCGTTGAGCGTCGCGGTGGTCGGCGTCAGCGAAGACGCGGCGACGGTGGCGATCGTCGGCAGGTTCGGCGTGGTGAAGGTGACCGGCGCGCCCACGCCCGTGCCTTCGGCGTTCTGAGCAATCGCGCACAGGTAATACGTGGTCCCCGGCAAGAGCCCGGTGGCCGTCTGTCCAAAGGACACGGGGCTCGAGCCCGCGCCCAGCGCCGACCCTCCGCTGACGGGGATCCGCGTCCCGAACAGATCGTCACAGGCGATGGGGTTGGTGGTGCTGATCCGGAACCAGCCGGTGGTGCTGGCCAGGTTCGGGTTCGCCTGGCCGCTGAGCGTCGCGCTGATGCCGTTGCTGCTGCTGCCCGCAACGGTGGTGACGGTCGGGAGCATGGGCGTCGTGAACTGCAGCACCCCGCCCACGCCCGTGCCGATCGCGTTGCTGGCGATCGCGCAATAGAAGTACGTCGTGCCCGGGGTCAGGCCGGTCAGGCCCACGCTGTAGGCCACCGTCGAGTTGCCGTTGCCCAGCGAAGTGCCGCCGGCGGCCGGGGCGCGGGTGCCAAAGAAGTCGTTGCAGGTGCCGGGGCTCGCCGTCGCGTAGCGGAAGTGCCCAGTCGCAGCCGCGCCGCGCGGGTTCGCGCTGCCGTTCAACGTGACGGTGGAGCCCGTCAGCAACGTGACCGAGTTGGTGCCGACGGCCGGCGCGAGCGCGTCGGTGGTGAAGGTGTTGATGCCGCCGTAGGTGATCCCCTCGAAGTTCTGCGCGATCGCGCAGTAGTAATACGTGGTGCCTGGCAGAAGCCCGCTCAGGGCGTTCGTGTAGAGGACGGGCGAGGTGCCGGTGCCCAGCCCCGTCCCTCCGGACGAAGGCGCGCGAACGCCGAAGGAGTCGTCGCACAGGCCTGGGTTGACGGACGCGTAGCGGAACCACCCTGTCGTCGACAGGCGGTTGGGCGTCGCTTCGCCGCGGAGCGTCGCCGTCGACGAGCCGAACACCGTCACCGGCAGCGTCGTGGTCAGCGGCGCCGCGCCGGTCGTGAAGGACAGCACCGCGCCGAAGGTCGTCGCCACCGCGTTCTGGGCGATCGCGCAGAAGTAGTACGTCGTGTTGGGGCTCAGCCCGCTCGCGCCTTGGTTGAAGCTCACGGGGTTGACGCCGCCGCCCAGGCTCGAGCCTCCGGACATGGGGACGCGGGTGCCGAAGGCGTCGTTGCAGCTGCCTGGATCCGACGAGGCGATCCGGAACCAGCCAGTCGTCGCCGCCCCGCCAGGGTTCGCCTGGCCACTGAGCGTGGCCGTGGTGCCCGTCACGCTCGACGAGCTCGTCGTCGTCGTCACCGGTGCCGCGGTGAGCGTCGTGAAGGACAGCAGCACGCCGGTCGTCGTGCCCTGCGAGTTCGTCGCCTGTGCGCAGTAGTAGTACGTGGTGCCCGGAGAGAGCCCGGAGATGGTCTGGCTGAACGCCACGCCCGCGCTGCCGCTGCCCAGCGCCGTGCCACCGGAGATCGGGACCCGCGAGCCGAAGAAGGTGTTGCAGCTGAACGGGTTGGTGGCGCTGTAGCGGAAGAAGCCGTCGGTGCTGGCCCCGTTGGGGGTCGCCGAGCCGTTGAGCTGGGCGCTGTTGCTGGTGACGTTCGTCGCCGCGTCGGACACCGTCGTCGGGGCCAAGGCCGGCGTGGTGAACGACACCAGCGCGCCGAACGCCGTGCCCGACGTGTTCTGGGCGATCGCGCAGTACCAGTACGTCGTCCCCGGCGAGAGCCCCGTCGTCTGGAGGTTGTAGTTGACGGTCGCGCTGCCGCTGCCCACGTCGGTGCCGCCCGCGCCCGGCACGCGCACGCCGAAGTTGTCGTCACACGTCGTCGGGTTGGTCGTGCTGCGCCGGAACCAGGCCTGCGTCGACTCGCCGCCCGGGTTGACCTGGCCGTTGAGGAAGGCCGTCGCCGCCGTGACGGACGTCGCGCTGTTGGTGGTGACGGTCGGCGCCACGGCGTAGCTGCTCGTCGAGACGAGCGCGACGGCGAAGGCCAGGAGGCCCGGGAAGCGAGTCATGGTGTTCTCCCTGGAGAGGGGCGCGTTCTTGCTCGAAAGACGGCGGCAATGAAAGGCCACAGGTATGCGGTCAACCCACCACGACCGTGAACTGTGCACCTTCTGGTGTCTCGAGGACGTCGCCGCCCAGCAGCCGCGTCGGCTTGACGGGGCGGCCGTTGATGAGGAGGGACGGGTGGGGCTGGGCGAGCCAATACGCCAGGGGCTCGGTCTGGATCGCGAAGCTGGTGGCCGTGCCGTGGCGGGCTTGGGCCGACGGGCTCGCTCGGAGGCGGCCGGGCTCGGTGCTGCCCACCCACAGGCCGGCGTCGAGCGACAGGCCGCGGGCGTCTTCGGCGAAGTCGGCCCGAAACTCGAGCGCGGGTGGAATGCGGCTGGGGCGCAGGAACGCCTGAGCACGCTGGAGGAGCAGCGGCTGAACGTCGAGCGCCGGGTGCCTCGTGCGGAGGCGGGCCTCGAGCGCGGTCAGGAACGGCGAGTCGCCCAGCGCTGCGTCGACGTAGCCGAGGGAGACGGTGCGCAGACACGGGAGCGAGAACCCGCCGAGCAGCCCGCGGAGCACCAGCGACGCGTCGGCCAGGCAGCGCGCCGACGGCCGCTGATCGCGCAGGCACACGTCGACGGTGAGCCGCTCGATCCACCGCGCCAGGCGCAGGGCCAGCACCTGGGCCAAGAGCGTCACCTGCTCGGCGGCCGAGCTCGCGCAGCGCAGCGTGGCGGCGACGATGAGGCCGTGCCGCCAGTCCAACTCGAGCCAGCCCGAGTCCACCGCGCGGCGGGTGCCTTCGAGGCAGCGCGTGGCCGTTTGTCCGTGGGCGAGAGCGGCGCCGACGGGGTCGCCCTGCTCGAGCAGCCAGTCGGCCCACACACCGAGCGTCCGCAGGTCCGCCGGCGCCCGGGTGACCTGCGCTTCGAGCTCCGCGCTGACGGCCGAGGGGCGTGGTTGGTAGACGAAGAGCGCTCCGCCCACGTCGAGCACGTCGCCGTCGGTGAGCTCCGCGCGCTCCACCGGGCTGTCGTTGAGCCGGGTGCGGCCCAGCGGGAAGGGGTTGTGCACGGCCCAGCCGGACGGCGTGCGCTTGAGGCACAGCTCCCGGCGCGTTGCCCCCACCGGCGCTACCTGGAGCGCGGGCGGCGAGCTCTGGGAAAAGTAGACCCACGCCGGTGTGGCGGGCAGCGGCAGCTCCGCCGCGGTGAAGCCTTCCAGATCGATGCGCTTGAGCACGCCGCTCATGGCACCAGCTCGAAGCGGAACTTCGCCAGCCCGTGGAAGTCGAGCAGATCGCCGGGGAGCAGCTGGGCGGTGCGTACGGCGCGGCCGTTGAGCTTCACCTCGCCGTGGAGCTTGCCTACCATGAGCGTCCAGGTGCCGCCGTCGAACGCGAAGTAGCAGGGGTTCGTGTCCGACGAGAAGAACGCGAGGCCCGGCGGCGACTCGAGGTGCAGCGTGCGCCGGTCGGCCTTGCGTACGCGCGTCAGCTCGCGCAGCAGGCGGCCCCCTTCGTCACAGCCCGTCAGCCGCGCCCCCTGAGCGACCTCGACGACGAGCAGCCGCGCCGCGCTGGCGACCGAGAAGATGGGCCGCGCAGCGAGGCCCGGGGCCGCGGCCAACAGCGCCGCGCTCAGCCCGATCGGAGGCGCCGAGGTGGGGCCGATCCGGTAGCCGAAGGACAGCGCGCGGAGCCGCCGGCAGAGCGCGGGGACGCTGGCGACGAAGGTCTGGGCTCCCTGGAGCAACTCGTCGACGGGCGTCAGACTCGAGTCGAGCCGAGGGAGATCGACCGTCAGCGAGTGCAGCAGGCGCCCCACCCGCAGCCCGAGCAGCGCGTGCACGGCCTGCTGCCAGTCGAAGGCGAGGTGGCCGGCCACGGGTCGCAGCTGCGCGCGCCGCGCAAAGCCGTGGTGCCAGTCGATCTCCAGGGCGCCGGCGACGTAGAGCTCTCGCAGCGGGCCCAGCCACGGCAGATCGTTCTGGCGTTCGCCGCGCAGCGACGCCAGCACCCGCGCGCCCAGCGGATCTTCGCGCTCGAGCAGCCAGTCGGCGAACACCTGCCAGGCCAAAGGATCGTCGTCGTGGCTCGCCAGCGCGTCGAAGGCGACGGCGTCGTCCGGCGCTTGAGGGCTGCGAAACTGGAGCTGCACCGCACCGAACTCGAGCCGATCGCCGTCGAACAGAGCGCGCGGAAAGGACAACGGCACGCCGTTGACGCGGGTCCCCTGGGCGCTGCCCAAGTCCCGCACGGTCCAGAGCGCGCCGTCGCCGCTCAGCTCGCAGTGCACCTGGGAGAGCCGCGGATCGTCGAAGACCAGCGTCGCCTTGCGGCCCTTGCCCAGGGTGATGGTCGCCTTGCCGTCGGGCAGCTCGATCGGTTCCCCGGGCGGCTGCACGCGGTCCAGGCGGCTCACTACTCTTCCATGTCGCGCTTGCGATCCCGCTGCTCGCGGTAGCGCGTGTTGAACGCGAGGTTGCGCTTGCGCAGGCGAATGGACTTGGGCGTCACCTCGACCAGCTCGTCTTCGGCGATCCACTCGAGCGACTTCTCGAGCGTGATCTCCCGCGGCGGGGTGAGGATCACGTTCTCGTCGCGGCCGGCGGCGCGAATGTTGGTGAGCTTCTTCTCGCGGCAGGCGTTGACGTCGAGATCGCTGGGGTGCGCGTGCTCGCCGATGATCATGCCTTCGTACACGGGCACGCCGGGGCCGACGAACAGCGCGCCGCGCTCTTGGATCGAGAACAGCGCGTAGGGGATCGTCTCGCCGATGCGGTCGGCGATGATCGCGCCGTTCGAACGCCGGGGGATGTAGCCCATCCACGGTTCCCAGCCGTCGAACTGGCTGGACATGATCCCTTCACCCTTGGTGATGGTGAGGAACTCGCCGCGGAAGCCGACCAGGCCACGCGCCGGGATCCGGAACTGCAAGCGCACGCGGGCGCCGCCGATCTGATCCATGCCCATCATGCGGCCTTTGCGAGGCCCGAGGCGCTCGGTGACGATGCCGACGGACACCTCGGGCACGTCCGCGACGAGCAGCTCCATGGGCTCGTGCTTGACGCCGTCGATCTCCTTGGTGAGCGGCACCGGGTTCGACGCGGTCAGCTCGTAGCCTTCGCGCCGCATGGTCTCGATGATCACCGCCAGCTGGAGCTCGCCGCGCGCGACGACGCGGAAGGCTTCGGGCGTGTCGGTGTCCTCCACGCGGATCGACACGTTGCGGTAGGACTCGCGCTGCAGCCGGTCACGAATGTTGCGGCTGGTGACGTACTTGCCTTCGCGCCCGGCGTACGGCCCGTCGTTGACGCGGAACACCATCATCATGGTGGGCTCGTCGACCTTGATGCGCGAGAGCGCCTTGGGCGTCTCCGGGTGGCTGACGGTGTCGCCGATCGACAGGCCTTCGATCCCGGCGATGCAGACGATCTCCCCGGGGCCCGCGTCGGGGATCTCCACGCGCTTGAGGCCGGAGAAGCCGTACAGCTTGACCAGCTTGCCTTGCTCGACCTTCCCGCCGTCACGGCAGATCGCCACCGGCATGTTCGGCGCGAGCCGCCCAGACGTCATGCGGCCAATGCCGATGCGGCCGACGTAGTCGTCGTAGTCGAGGTTCGCGATCAGCAGCTGCGGCACCTCTTCCTCGGGCGGCGGCGGCGGGGGAATGTGGCTGATGATCGCGTCGAACAGGGGCTCGAGCGTCTTGCCCGGCACGTCGAGCGCCGTCGACGCCTTGCCTTCGCGGGCGATCGCGTAGAGCACCGGGAAGTCCAGGTCCTTCTCGTCGGCGCCGAGGTCGATGTAGAGCGAATAGACCTGATCGAGCACGTCCTTCGCGCGGGCGTCCTTGCGGTCGATCTTGTTGATCACCAGCACCGTCTTGAGGCCCAGCGCCAGCGCCTTGGACAGCACGAAGCGCGTCTGCGGCAGCGGGCCTTCGGCGGCGTCCACCAGCAACAGCACGCCGTCCACCATGCGCAGGGCGCGCTCGACCTCACCGCCGAAGTCGGCGTGGCCCGGCGTGTCGACGATGTTGACGAACTTGCCCTTCCACGAAATGGCCGTGTTCTTGGCCATGATCGTGATGCCCTTCTCACGCTCGAGGTCGTTCGAGTCCATGACGCGCTCGGCGACGACTTCGTTGGAACGAAAGGCGCCGCCCTGCCGAAGCATGAAGTCGACGAGGGTGGTCTTGCCGTGGTCGACGTGTGCGACGATGCCGACGTTGCGAATGTTCTCTCGGGGAAACATGGAGGCGCGGGCCTATAGCTGAAAGCTCTTCGGGAATGCACGCGGTTGCTCTAAGCGGCGCCCGAATGTTGCTGCCCGTCCGTTCCGTCCCCGCGCTCCACAGCGCCGACAGCTCGATCTTCACGCTGCGCTACTTCGCCAGGTGCATGGCCTGCACGTTCTGCCACGACAGCTGCTGCCAGTACGGCTGCGACGTGAACGTGGGCGAGCGCGATCGAATTCTCGCCGTCAAAGACGAGCTGGCCCCCTTCGTCCGCGCGCCGGTCGACCAGTGGTTCAAGCCGCAGGTCTTCGAAGATCCCGAGTACCCGACGGGCAAGTACGTGCGCAGCGGCGTCGTCGACGGCGCGTGTGTGTTCCTGAGCAGGGACGGGCGCGGCTGCTCGATTCACCGCTTCGCGCTGGCGACCGGCCGCGACTACCACGACGTCAAGCCCATGGTGTGCTGGCTGTTCCCGGTGTGCTGGGACAAGGGTGTGCTGCGCCCCAACTCGGACGTCACCGACGATCTCCAGTGCGCCGGGGCCGGCCAGTCCCTGTACCGCTCTTCCCGCGAGGAGATCCGCAAGGTCTTCGGCTCGGAGCTGATCGCCGAGCTCGACGTGCACGCCCAGCAGTTCGAGCGCTGACCCACGTCGGCAGTTCCTGCGCGTGCCCCGGGTGACGCCGCGAAAGCTGCGCGCCCCGGCGACCGCTCGGTGCTCTGGCGCGCGCCGTGGCCGACGGCTTGCTGAAGCCTGTCCGTCGGTGCGGTGAGCGTCGTTCCTTCGAAGAAGGGGAGGCCGTCATGCTGGCCCTCTTGGTCCTGGTGTTGAGCGCCGCGCCGTCGGGCGTGAAGGCGGACGAGCAGAAGCCGCGCATGCAGGCCGCGGTGGCGGCGGTGGTGACGCTCCAGCCGTACCTGGTGCGGCCGGCGGCGTTCCGCGCGAAGGAGAACGCCGCGCAGATTGCCCCGGCGATCGACGCGCTGGTGGGGCTCAAGCACGGCTTCTTCACCGATCCGAAGGCCAAGGTGGCGGCGGACGACGTGGCGCTGCTCTTCGGTCGCCAGGCCGAAGCCGCCAAGCGTGAGTTCGCCCAGGCCGACCCCGACGCGGCGCGGACGCGGCTGCTCGGCCTGACCGCGACCTGCCTGGCCTGCCACGTGCGCACGCCGTCCGACGCCGACTTCAAGGCGGCGCTCCCGTTGGTGGACACGCTCAAGCTCACGCCGCTCGAGCGCGCGCAGCTCTACGCCACCACGCGACACTTCGACGAAGCGCTCAAGACCTGGAAGACGGCGCTGGTCGCCGCGCCGGCGAATGACGTCGAAGGGTTCGAGCAGGCCCAGGCGCTGCGGATCGCGCTGACGGTCGCCGTGCGCGGCAAGGACGACCCCAAGACGACGCTCGGGCTGCTCGAGCAGCAGCGGGGCAGGGCGGCGGTGCCGGGCTTCGTGGCCCGCTGGGTCGACGGGTGGCTGGTGCAGGCCCGCGCGTGGAGTGACGAGAAGGTGACCGTCGCCACCGCGTCGCCGGACGCGTTGATTCAGCTCGCCCGCCGCCTCATCGAGCAGTCCAACGCCCTGCGCATGACGGGCAGCGCCGACGATCAGCTGATCGCGCTGAGCCGGGCGTCCGCCGCGCTCGACGAGCTGTTGCGCCGCGCGCCTTCGGGCCCACACCGCGCCGAAGCGCTCTTCCTGTCGGGTGTCGCGGCAGCGACGACGTCGGAGCCTGCGCTGTGGCAGCTCGAGGCGCTCTTCTTCGAAGCCTGCGTTCGGGAGAACCCCCACACGCCGATCGCCAAGGCCTGCGTCGACCGGCTGCGCGAGCGCACGTTCTTTGCGTACCAGCGCCGCGCCGACGTCGCCGCCGACGCGCTGACGCTCCTCGGGCAGCTCGCGGCGCTCGCGAAGTGACGGCCGGAACGAGCGCTGCTAGAGCCCCGCGACCCGCCGGGCCAGGAACCGCTCGATCGCCTCGTTGACCAGCCCGGGCCGCTCGATCGGCGCGGTGTGGCTGCCACCCTTGACGTACAGGTAGTCGCTCTGGGGGATCGTCTCGGCCATGCGCTCGGCGAGCCACACCGGCGTGAAACGGTCCAGCTCTCCGCCCACCACCAGCGTCGGCACGTCGATGTGCGGCAGGTGCTCCCAGGCGGAATGGTCCTTGAGCGAGTCGAGCGTGCGCACGAAGTACAGCGGGTGCATGGCCGCGAGGTGATCCATGTACGGGCCGAAGTCCTCCAGCTGCACCAGCTTGGGGTTGAGCTCCGTCAGCACGCTGAACATGAGCGCGAGCTGCGTCTTCATGAGCCGACTGGTGACGCTGCGAGCCGCGCTCGGCGCCGACTCCACCAGCTTGCGCATGTACGGGAAGGCCACGCGCAGCATCGTGTGATCGTGCCAGGTGTCCAGCGGAGTGCCCCAGCTGCCGCACAACAGCACCAGGCCCTTCACCCGGCCGGGGTGCCGCCGGTGAAACTCGAGGACCACCTGCACGCCCATGCTGTGCCCGAAGAGCACCGCCTCGTCGAGCCGCTGCGCGTCCATGAGCCGGGCCAGATCGTCCACGCAGTAGTCGATGCCCAGGCGCGTGTCGTCGGCCGGCACGCCCGATCGTCCGTGGCCCCGGTAGTTCCAGTGCAGCACCCGGCGATCGGCGGTGAGCGGGCGCCACAGGTAGCGCCAGATGAAGCCGTCGCAGCCCAGGCCGTCGCAGAGCACCGCTGGCGTGGCGAGCCCTTCGCCGGCGGTTTGGAACCAGAGCGGCGCGCCGTCGGGCGCGAGGAAGGTGCCAGGCGTGCGTTGAGTCGTCACGACCGCGTCTCGACCTCGTCCACGTCCTCGCTGCCCGCGTCCAGCGCGTACTTCTGGATCTTGAGGATCAGGTTGGACCGGCTGATGCCCAGCTCCCTCGCCAGGCGGCTCTTGTTGCCCTTCGTGCGCGCCAGGCCCTGGCCGATCAGATCGCGCTCGAGCGACTCCACGGCGTCGTTGAGCTTGGCCATGGGTGAGACCGGCGGGCGGGTGAAGGGCGCCGCGCCGCTGGGCAACGCCGTGCCCGACCCCGACGCGCCCACCGCGTCGCGGATTCGGTTCGACACCAGCTCCGCGGGAATCAGCTCGAGATCGCCGCCCAGCACCAGCAGCCGCTCGATCTCGTTCTCGAGCTCCCGAATGTTCCCCGGCCAGTGGTACTGCGCGAGCAGCTGCATGGTCTCCGACGACAGGCCGCGCGCCTTCTGGCCTTCGCGCCGGTGTTTGCGCAGGAAGTGATCGATGAGGATCGGCAGGTCGTCGCGCCGGTTGCGCAGCGGCGGGACCTCCAGGCGAATGACGTTGATCCGGTAGTACAGGTCTTCGCGGAACTCGCCCTTCTTCACCATCTCGCCCAGGTCCTTGTGGGTGGCGGCGATCACCCGCACGTCGACCTGCTTGGTCGCGTTGCCGCCGACGGGCGTGAACGTGCCTTCTTGCAGCACGCGCAGCAGCTTGACCTGCAGCGCCGGCGACATGTCCCCGACCTCGTCCAAGAAGAACGTCCCGCCGTCGGCGAGTTCGAACAGGCCCTTCTTGTCGCGGATCGCCCCGGTGAAGCTGCCCTTGGTGTGGCCGAACAGCGCGCTCTCGAGCAGGTTGTCGTTGAAGGCCGAGCAGTTCTGCACGACGAAGGGCTTGGTCTTGCGCAGCCCGTTGTAGTGGATCGCCCGCGCCACCAGCTCCTTGCCGGTGCCGGACTCGCCGTTGACCAACACGGTGGACTCGGAATTACACACGCGCTCGAGCACCTTGAACACGTCCAGCATGGGGCCGGACCGCCCGACGATGTTCTCGAAGCGGTAGCGCTCGGCGGTGTCCTGCGGCACCGTCACCTCTTCGCGCTTGGCCTGATCCGCTTCGAAGACGCCGATCTCGTTCGCGCCGAACTCGAGCAGGTCGCAGATCTTCTCCACGTCAGACTCGCCGTGCCGCAGCATGCGCTCCAGCGCGCGCTCGAGGTCCGTCGTGCCCGGGTTGAGCTCGGCGATCTTCACCTTGAGCTGCTCGGCTTCGCGCGGGCTGACCTCCTGGCGGCTGAACCCTTCGACGTAGAGCATGCCGTCGTACTCGCCGTTCACCAGCACCGGCGCGCCGACGATCGCGAAGCCCAAGTGGCACTCGTGGAACTGGCTGCGCCGCGACTTCTTCGACAGCTTGAACTTGTCGTTGAGCACCCGCACCGACGCCGTGCAGCGTCGAAAGCCTTCCTTCGAGAACAGCGAGAGCCGACAGAAGTCGTTCGGCGGCGGGACGATGTTGCCCTTCGCCCACTCGAACACCGTGCCC
>JALHOS010000035.1 GCA_022842905.1 Myxococcaceae bacterium
GTACGCGGCCAGATCTCAACAACTTGAGCAGTCGTTTCCACGCAGATTTCTACAGCCTGCACGACAGGCAACGCCAGCCCCGGTACTGGAACTCGCTGGCCGCCTCAAGACTCTAAATGAACGCCGAGAGAAGCTCAGGCTGCTCGGACTCCTGGCCGAGCCGCTCGACCTCGTGAAGGAACCGTCGCTCGACAAGATCGATGACGTTCAGTTGCGGGTCCTCGCTGAGTACATCAAGGACGCCGAGGAGAAACTAGAGACGCTTGCGGAGATTGCCGAGCGCCTCGACCTTCTGCTGCACAAACTGAACGAGAAGTTTGCACACAAGACGCTACGAGCATCTGGCACATCAGGGCTAGTCGCCCAGGCACAAAGCCCATCCCAGACGCTTGAACTGGCTGCCCTCTCTTCAGGAGAACAGCACCTTGTCGTAATGCTGTATGATCTCTTGTTCAACGTACGGCCGAACACGCTCGTCCTTATCGACGAGCCGGAACTTTCCCTCCACGTGACCTGGCAGAAACACTTCATCACAGATCTGATTGAGGTCTCCAAGCTCTCCAGCTTCGATGCACTTATCGCAACACACTCTCCGTTTATCGTTGGCGATCATCCTGAGTTGATGGTCGCGCTTGGCGAGCTTGAACAATGAGTCTCGCAAGAGCAATGACGCCTTACAGCGTTCTTGCAGAGGCCAAATTGACGCGCGCTGCCCGTCCAGGCGCGAGCATTCTCCTTGTCGAAGGCTCGGACGATGCGCGCTTCTGGAGACGTCATTCGATTCTCGGAACTGAAATCGTTACGACCGGGGGACACATGACCGCGACCTCCGCACTCGCACTGATTCGCACAGATCGCGACTTTGCCAATCCGCCACATCACGGTTGCCTTGTTTCGATTGACCGAGACTATCGGCCGCCGACCAGTGACCTCGACACTATTGAGACTGATTTTCACAGCCTCGAGGTTGTCCTTCTGGCTAGTCCCGCGCTGGAGGTGGTCTTGCGCGAGTTTGGCAACACCAAGAAGATCGCCAGACACTCTGCTGCCGAACAGAGCGTTTTCGAGAGCCTTGTGCGGCGGTGTGTAGTGTTGGGGGCCATCCGATGGTACTGCGCAGCGATGCATGTCGACTTTGCGAGCTTGCGACTATCGGTGAGGCGACTGCTGTCATGCTCGGACTGGACGCTCAACGAGAGCGAGTTGTGGCAGATCGCAGGAGCAGGCGGCGTGTCTGAGGCGAGTGTGCGCTCTTTCTTGACGGCGTCGCCGAGAGAGAGTCGTACTGAAATCCAGATATGCCATGGCCATGACATGATGGACTGCCTTTCGGTGGGTCTTTCAAGCCATCTCGGCGATGCGCCAGTCAGCGCCGAACAACTCACAAGCAGCCTTCGGCTTGCCTTCGTTGCTTTGGATTTTGCTGCGACAAACATGTACGCAGCCACTAGAGCATGGGAACGTCGTGCCCAGCCATTTCGGATTCTGCCATGAGCGCTCCGTTCATCACCCTCGCCGGCCACCCCGTCGGCGCTGGGCAGCCCCTGCTCGTCATCGCCGGGCCCGACGTCATCGAAGGGGAAGACTTCGCGCTGCGCCACGCCCAGCGGCTCAAGGCCACCTGCGCCGCGCTCGGCGTGCCCTTCGTCTTCAAGTGCAGCTACGACAAGGCCAACCGCACCAGCGCGACGGCGTACCGCGGGCCGGGGCTGACCGAAGGGCTGCGCGTGCTGGCGCGCGTCAAGCGTGAGGTCGGCGTGCCGGTGCTCACCGACGTCCACGGCGTGGAAGACGTCGTCAAGGTCGCCGAGGTGGCCGACGTGATTCAGGTGCCCGCCTTCCTGTGCCGGCAGACGGACCTGGTGGTCGCGGTCGCGAAGACGGGCAAGGGCGTCAACCTGAAGAAGGGCCAGTTCGTCGCGCCCAGGGACATCGCCCACCAGGCGAAGAAGGCGTTCGCCGCCGGGAACCCCAACGTGCTCGTCACCGAGCGCGGCTTCACGTTCGGCTACAACAACCTGGTCGTGGACATGCGCGGCTTCGGGCTCATGCGCGAAGCGGGGCTGGTGACCTGCTTCGACGCGACCCACTCGGTGCAGCTGCCCAGCGCCGGCGACGGGGAGACGGCCGGCGAGCGGAAGTTCGTGCAGCTGCTCGCGCGGTCGGCCGCCGCGGCGGGCATCGACGCGCTGTTCACCGAGGTGCATGAAGATCCAGACCACGCCAAGTGTGACGGCCCCTGCTCGCTTTCGTTCGAGCTGTTCGAGGCGACGCTGAAGGACGTGCTCGCGATTCGCCGGGCGCTGGGGCACCAGCGGTGACGCCCGAAGCCGACGCCCGCGCCGCGCTCAAGGAGCGAGCCGCCAAGATCCGCGCGGTCGTCTTCGACGTGGACGGCGTGCTGACCGACGGCGGGCTCTGGTACGGGCCGCAGGGCGAGGCGCTCAAGCGCTTCGACGTGAAGGACGGCCACGCGATCGTCCTGGCGCGGTTGACGCAGCTGCCCGTGGCGATCCTCACCGCCCGCAGCTCGCCCATGGTCGACGTCCGCGCCAAGGAGCTCAAGCTGCAGCACGTCTTCCAGGGCCGCATTCACAAGGGCGAGGGTCTGGCGGAGGTCGCCCAGGCGCTCGGCGTGGCCCCCGACGAGTGTGCGTACATGGGCGACGACGTGAACGATCTGCCGGCCATGGCGCGCTGTGGGCTGTCGGCCTGTCCGGCGGACGCGGTCGAAGAAGTGCGCCAGCGGGTGCACTTCGTGTCCACGCGGCCCGGCGGACGCGGCGCGGCGCGGGAGCTGCTCGAGCTGGTGCTGGAGGCGACGGGGCGCTGGGCGCAGGCCGTCGCACTCATGAAGTAGCCAGGCGCCCCTGGGCCGGTAGGATGTGCGCCGTTCATGGCCACGGCACGCGCGTCGCGACTCCGCGACATCATTCTGAAGGCGGGCTTGGTCGACGAGCTGCAAATGCGCTCCGCCGCGGCGCACCAGGAGCAGTGGGGAGGCCGGCTGATCCCCGTGCTGTGTGAGCTGGGCTTCGTCGACGAAGACGCGGCCACCCAAGCGCTCAGCGAAGGGCTCCGCCTGCCAGTGGTCCACCTGGGCACCGTGCCCAAAGACGCGGCCGCGCTGGCGAAGATCGACGTGCAGTTCTGCGACGAGCGCGGCGTGTTCCCGGTGAGCTTCAAGGACCGCGTGCTGACGGTGGCCATGGCGGACCCGACGGACATCGTCACCATCGACGCGATCCAAGCCAAGGCCGGCGTCCGCGTCAGCGGCGTGCTGTCCGCCGAGAGTGAGATCCAGGCGGCGATCTCCAAGCACTACCGCGGCGAGTCGGGCTTCCAGTCCCGGCCCTCTCGAGCGCGGCAGATCGTCACCGGTGAGGTGGCGCCCCCGCCGACCGACGCGTACTCCGAGCTGGACTTGGGGCCGCCGCCGCCACGGCCGTCGCGCCAGGACATGCCACGGGTCGGCGCGAACACGCTGCTCGACGAGATCATGGAAGTGCCGAAGTCCGTCGCGGGCTTCAGCGAAGAAGAGCTGGCTCGCCTCGAGGCCGCGCGGGTGGCCCAGGAGAAGACGGGGTCCATCATTCGGGCCGTCGTCGAGCTGCTGCGCCGCAAGGGCTACATGCAGGGCTGAAGCGGCCCCGGTCGACCGAGTCGCTCGCCAGGTCCGCGGGCTGGCGTGCGTTGCCAACGCCGCCGCCGTCGACCCTCACCGACGACGACGGGCCGAGGCCGAGCCGGCCTTGCCCTTCGTGGACCGCGGCGCCCCGTTCAACCCTTCGAGCACCGCGCGCTGCGCCAGCGCCGCCTTCAC
Source organism: Myxococcaceae bacterium (assembly GCA_022842905.1). Classification (GTDB taxonomy): domain Bacteria; phylum Myxococcota; class Myxococcia; order Myxococcales; family Myxococcaceae; genus JALHOS01. Next base: position 3,824 of record JALHOS010000035.1, read on the forward strand.
CGCCGCCTTCGCGTACGGCACCTTGCGCGCCTGCGCCTGCGCCTCCGTCGCCCCGGGGCCGATGACGCCCAGCCCCACCGGCTTGCCGTGCGCCAGCGACAGCTCCACCGCCGCGCGGTGCACCACGTGGCCCATGACCTCGCCGTGGAGCGTCTGACCCCGCTCGATGTACCCGAGCACCACCGCCACGCTGACGTCCTTGCGGCGCAGCACCGCCTGCAGCACCAGCGGCACCTCGTAGCAGCCTGGCACGGCCGCCTCGCACACCACGTCCACGCCGGCTTCCCGTGCCGCGTCGTGCGCCGCCTGGCGCATGGCGCTCATGACGTCGGCGTTGAACTGGGCGAGGACGAGGGCGAGCATGCCCGCCCGTCTATTCCGCTACTGGATGTACTGGAAGTACGCGTACGCGGCGTCGAACATGGACCCCGTCGCCGGCAGCGCGCCGAAGAAGAGAATGGTGTTGCCCCGCGGGTCGTAGTCGAAGCCGCTGCTGCGGGCGCGCACCAGCTGCATCGTCGTCCGCACCGCGAGCGAGCCAGAGACCGGCCGGCGCATGAGCTCACTTCCGCTCGACGCGCCGAGGGCCCCGAAGAGCACTTCTTCGATCACCTCGGTGAGGTTGGGGTTGCAGATGCTGCCCGAGCTGCCCCCGGTGAGTGTCGCCAGGTCGATGTACTCCGTGCCCGCCACCGCGCTGCCGCGGCCGACGCGCTGGCAGCCCAGCGGCCGCGGGCCGACGATCGCGAAGGCCACCGCTTCTTCGCGCACGTACTCCTGCGCGTACCCAGCCAACGGCCGCAGCCCCGCGTTCTCTTCATCGGACACGAACACCACCACCAACCCAGCGTCGTCGCGCAGCTTGAAGGCCGGCGCCGTCGAAGCCATGCGCGAGCGCAGAATCGCGCGCAGCCCGAACTCGATTCCCATTTCGAAGCTGTTGCCGTTGATGCCGACGCGCACGTCGGACTTGAACTGGTTCAAGTCACTCGTGAAGCCGGTGCCGCGCAGCACGTCGCTGTCGGTGGTGATCACGCCAATGCGGAAGTCGAGCCCCGCCTGGGCGAAGGCGTCGAACAGCCCTTCGGCGGCGTCGGACAGCGCGGCCTGCTCTTCACGCATGGACCCCGACGAGTCGACCACGAAGATGAAGTCCGTCTTCAGGGCCGGGGCGCTGCGGCTCTCACACGCGTAGGTGAACGTGGCCCCTTCGCCGGACAAGTGCGAGCCGTTGGTCAGGTCCGAGAGCGCCGGCTGGTTCTGCCGGAACTTGCTCAGCGGGGTCACGGCGGCGCCCACGAAGAGCTGGGTCTGCGTCAGCCGAAACAGCAGGTACACCACGACGCGATCTTCCACCCGCGCGCCCGGCACGAGCGGCAGCGTGCCCAGCTGGTCCGCCGTGCGCCCCGAGAGCGCCGTCACCAGCCGGTTGCGCAGCGCGAACGCGTTGGTCGGCCCCGAGAGCTCGAGCGTCATCGCGGCCGAGTACGTCTTGGCGCCGCGGTCGTTCTGGAACACGCGGGAGAAGCGCTCGAAGCGATCGCGCACCAGCGGTGAGCCCTGCAGTGCGCTGAGCGCGGCGACCTCACGAGCGGCGACGGTGGTGAGCGCCGAGTCCATGAGCGGGTCCACGTCCATGGGCACCGGCCGTACCGCGAGGAACGCCGCCACGTCGGCCTGGGCGTCGTCCAGCAGCAGCAGCTGCGCCGGCTCGTTGCGCGTCACCGCGTAGCGCCGGCTGCTGGCGAAGAGCGACGCGGTGCCGGGCACCGTGACGCCCACCATCTCCACCGGAGACAGGCCGGGGCAGGGCCAGCTGGCCACGGGCGGCACGAAGCCGCCGTCGGCCGAGCCTCCGTCTTCCAGCCCAGGGCCGCCGTCGCCGCCGACCTCACCGCCGTCACCCTCACCCGGCAGCGGAATCGAGATGGCGCTGGGGCAGGCGGTCAGGCTCAGCGCCAGCAGCAGCGCCGCGCCAGCCTTCTTCCGGCGCCGCGCGCCCCAGAGCAGCCCGAGCGCCGCCAGCAGCGCCAAGCCCCCACCGCCCGACGGGCCACAGCCGCAGCCGGTGACGACGACGGGGCGACCACCGACGCCGCCGTCTTCGAGTACGACGCCGCCGTCCTCACCGGGCAGCTCGCCGCCGTCCACCATGGGGCCGGTGCCGCCGTCGTCAACGCCGCCGCCGTCGACGCCGCCGTCGAACACGCAGATGCGGCGGCCCGTCACGGGGTCCAGGTCGGCTTCGGTGTCGCAGTCGTTGTCCTTGCCGTCACAGACCTCGGCCGCGCCTCGGTAGACGTCGCGATCGGCGTCGTTGCAGTCGCCGTCGCAGTTGGTCTGGCCGTCGCCGTCGGCGTCGAAGCACACCGCGCACAGATCGAAGCGCCCGGGGGCCGAGTCCACGTACGCGTCGCAGTTGTTGTCGACGCGATCGCACACCTCGGTCGCCCTGGGGTTCACCGAGCGGTCGCGATCGTTGCAGTCGCCGCAGATGGGGCTGAAGCCGTCGCCGTCGCTGTCGGTGCCACCTTCGTCCACCTGCCCGTCGCAGTCGTCGTCGATCATGTTCCCGACCAGCTCGGACCGCCGCGGGTTCACGTTCGGGTTCGTGTCGTTGCAGTCGCCGAAGCAGGTGGCGAAGAAGTCGCCGTCCACGTCGAAGCCTTCGTCGACGCGGCCGTTGCAGTCGTTGTCCTGCCCGTCACACACCTCGGGGGACACGGGCACGCTGGCCGTCGCGGGGTGCACCGACGCGTTGAAGTCGTTGCAGTCGTTCTGGCAGGTGGTGACGCCGTCGCCGTCGGCGTCCGAGTCTTCGTCGACGCGGCCGTCACAGTTGTCGTCGAGCATGTTGCCGCAGACCTCGCGGCGGAACGGCGACTTGTTGGGGTTGGCGTCGTCGCAGTCGCCGCCGCACGTCGTCGCGAAGTCGTTGTCCGTGTCGAAGCCTTCGTCGACGCGGCCGTTGCAGTTGTTGTCGAAGCCGTCGCACACCTCGACGGCGTTGGGGCGGATCGCCGCGAAGCGGTCGTCGCAGTCCCCCTGCGCGGTGGTGACGCCGTCGCCGTCTTCGTCGGTGTTCTCGTCGATCGCCCCGTCGCAGTCGTCGTCGACGCCGTTGCCCACCGCTTCACTCCGGAACGGTCCGATCGACGCCACCCGGTCGTTACAGTCGCCCTGGCAGTTCGTGTACCCGTCGCTGTCGAAGTCGTGGCAGGGCGCGCCCTCACACGCGTTCCCTTCGTCGGCGGTGCCGTCGCAGTCGTTGTCGCGGCAGTCGCAGATCTCCCCGCCGTCGGGCTTGTTGAACGGGTCCATGTCGTTGCAGTCGCCGGCGCAGGTGGCGACGCCGTCCATGTCCGCGTCGAAGTCTTCGTCGATCTTCCCGTCGCAGTCGTCGTCGATGCCGTTGCACGTCTCGGCGATGGGGCCGATCTCACCCGCGCAGGTGCCCGCCGGCATGCCGTTCATGCAGACGGCCATGCCCGGCCGGCAGCGCCCGACACCCGGGCGACCGGCGTCCGACGTGAAGCACGCGGTGTTGGTGCCGTCGACGGTGTTGTCGCAGTTGTTGTCGACGCCGTCGCACACCTCGAGCGCGCCGGGCCGCACCCGCGCGCCGCCGTCGGGGTCGTCGTTGCAGTCACCCTGGCAGGACTTGGTGCCGTCCATGTCGCGGTCGAACGGGCCGTCGTCCACCGTGCCGTCGCAGTCGTCGTCCAGCGAATTGCAGAGCTGCTCGTCCGCGGTCGGCAGGTTGGTCGGCAGCACCTGGCCGGCGCAGGGGCCCCACTGCGCCATGGCGCCGTTGGCGACGCACATCTGCGTGCCGGAGCGGCAGGCGCCCTTGGGTACACACTGCGGTCCCGGGCAGGTGCCGGTGAACGTGTCCGGCGTGACGTTGGGGCCGGCGAAGCAGGTGCGGGCCATGACGTCGTCGAGCCGGCCGTCGCAGTTCTGATCGACGTCGTCGCACAGCTCCACCGCGCCGGGGCGCACCGTGGCGTCGTTGTCGTTGCAGTCGCAGGCCGTGGCCAGCCCACAGGCCATGCAGCTGCGCGAGCCGTCGCCGTCCACGTCGAAGCCTTCGTCCGTCTGGCCGTCGCAGTCGTCGTCGCGCGTGTTGCAGGTCTCGGTGCTGGGGACGACTTCGTTGAGGCACATGCCCCAGGCCGCCGGTACGGGCATGCCGTTCGGCGAGATCGCGCTGCAGACCTGGGTGCCCTGCACGCAGACCCCCCGGCCTGCGGTGCCCGTCGGCCCCGAATAGCAGTTCTGGCTGATCTTCCCGCCGGGGCCCGACCCTTCGTCGACGCTGCCGTTGCAGTTGTCGTCGACGCCGTTGCACCCTTCCTGGCGGTTGGGGCGAATGGTGGCGTTCATGTCGTTGCAGTCGCACAGGCCCGCATCGAGGGCGCCGCAGCTGCCGCAGGCGCGCACGCTGTCCATGTCGACGTCGACGATGACGCCGTTGTCCACCTGGCCGTTGCAGTCGTTGTCCAGGTTGTCGCAGACCTCGGCCGACGGGAGCACCTGAGGGCCCGCGTCCGCCGCCGAGCCACACGGGTTCCAGCCGCCGGCGCCGTCGCAGGTCTGAGCGCTGGCGCGGCAGACGCCGCGAGGGAAGCAGTTGGTCCCCGGGCAGGTGCCGGAGAACGTGCCCGCGCCTCCTTCGAAGCAGCGCCGCACCGCCACGTCGTCGTCCACCACGCCGTCGCAGTCGTCGTCCTGGTTGTTGCAGGCTTCGACGACGCTGCCCGGAGCCGTGTTCGGCTGGCACACCAGGCCGCCAGCGTCGGGCAGGCAGCGCTCGGTCCCCATGGCGCAGATGCCGGGCAGGCCCGTGCCGCACATGGCGCCGGCGATCCCGTCGTCGACGACGGTGTCGCAGTCGTTGTCCAGGCCGTCGCACATCTCCGCGGAAGGGAAGATCTGCCCCGGCGTCGACAGATCGCACGTGGGGAACGCGCCCATGCTGCAAGCCTGGCTCACGCCACGACAGACGCCGCGGTTGTGCGCCCCGGCGTCCGACGCGTAGCAGATGCGGTTGACGTTCTCGTCGGTGCTGCCGTTGCAGTTGTCGTCCACGTTGTTGCACGTCTCGGCCACCGGCCCCTGGTTGCGCACACAGCGCAGACCCCAGCCGCCGTCGGCCACCACGTTGTTGCAGCGCACGGCGCCGGGGGCGCAGCGGCCCGGCTCGGTGGTGGTGCACATGTCTCCGAGCGTGGGAATGAGGTTGTCGACGGTGCCGTCGCAGTTGTCGTCGAGGCCGTTGCAGACCTCGGTCTGCGCCGCGGCGGGCATGCAGCTGCCCACGCCGCTCGTGCAGACCTGCGTGCCGTTGCGGCAAATGCCCTGCGCGCCGGTGGCCGTGCAGGCGCCGCCGTTGAGCCCTTCGTCGGTGGAGCCGTTGCAGTTGTCGTCCAGGTTGTTGCACGTCTCGGTGCGCGGGGCGCTCGTGCGCGTACAGCGAATGCCCCAGCCTCCGTCGGCCGGAATGTTGGCGCACACCTGGGTGCCCGCCGCGCAGATGCCCTGCTCGCCCGTCGAGCAGCTGGCGCCGGTGCCGAGCATGTTGTCGGCGGTGCCGTCGCAGTTGTCGTCGAGGCCGTTGCACGTCTCGGTCTGCGCGGCGGCGGGGGTACAGCTGAGCATGACGCCGTTACACGCCGACGTGCCGTTCCGGCAGATGCCCTGGGCGGTCGTCGCCGTGCAGGCGTTGCCCGTCAGCCCTTCGTCGGTGCTGCCGTTGCAGTTGTCGTCGCGGTTGTTGCAGGTCTCGGTGCTGGGCATGACCGTCTGGGTGCAGACCAGCCCGCCGTTGGTGCAGACGAAGGCGCCCGTCGCGCAGACGCCCTGTTGTCCGGGCACCGGGCACATGGCCCCGCCGTCGGGGTTCCCGTTGTCGCGCACGCCGTTGCAGTCGTCGTCGACGTTGTTGCAGGCCTCGGGCAGCGGGAGCACCTGGCCCATGCAGGCGCCGAACACGCCCGCGGCGCAGGCCTGCGTTCCCCCGCGGCAGATGCCGGCGTCCATGGTGCCGTTCGGGCCGGTGTAGCAGCCGCGCGTCACGCTCTCGTCCGTCTGCATGTTGCAGTTGTCGTCCTGGTTGTTGCAGGTCTCCGCGCTCGGGAGCACCTGCGTCATGCAGCTGGTCCCGGAAGGGCAGCTCCCGCAGGTCGACCAGGCCGCGACGCCGCTGCCCACGGTGGCCGTGCAGGCCTGCTCGCCGCCGCGGCACACGCCGACGCCCTGCGTGCCGCCCGGGCCGGTGTAGCAGGCGCGCTTGAGCTTGCCGGCGCCGCTGCCTTCGTCGATCTGGTTGCCGTTGTCGCAGTTGTTGTTGCGCCCGTCGCAGATCTCCGGCGCGCCAGGCTTCGACAGGTACCCGACACGCTGACCGCACTCACACCCGAAAGCGTACGGCCCGCCGGCTGGATCGCAGTTGGGCATGGCGGGACACAGCGCGCCGTCGTCGTTGCAGTCACCCTGGTTGACGCGGACGCCGTCCAGGTCGCAGTCGTTCTCACCGGTCGGGTCCGGCTGGTTGCACACCGCGAGGGCGGCGGACGGGAAAAGCCCGACAGCGACGACGACGAGGATCCGAAGCAAGCGCGCGCGCATTAGAAGAACACTCCCAGCTCGAGGCCGACGAAGGTGCGGGTATCGACGAGGCTGGCGACCTCGTTGGCGGCGACGAGCCGAGACACTCGGACCCCGGCTCGCCCAAAGAACACGGACACTGGCTTGAGCTCGGCCCACAGCTCGCCAGAAAGGCTGAAGCCGGGGGTCAGGCCCGGCGCGCTCAACAGAAAGCGCGGCCCCACGCTGCCTTCGAGCGCGAGCTTTCCGGGGACGATCGGCTGGCGCACCCGGAGCTGCGCGTCGATGCCGCGCAAGCTCGTCGACGGGAGCGGCAGGCTGCACGCGAAGACGGTGCTCTCCTGCGAGAAGCCACCGCCCACGCCGATCCACGGCGCGTGGGGCTTGGGGGCGACCTGAAATCGGTACGTGCCGCGCACCATGAGGTCGTCGTCCGTCATCTGGCAGACGGTGCCGACGCCGGGGCCTTCGGTCACCTTCGCCTGGACGATCGCCCGGCGGTAATGCACGTCGACCTGCAGGTCGCCGAAGCGGCTCTTCGCGGTCTTGTCGAACCACTGAAACGGCTGGAGGTTGGCGTACACGGCGAGGCCCGTCGTGGGCGTGTTCCGGAGCTCCGCGAGGCGGCCCGCGTTGTCACCTCCGACCTCGAGGCCACGAAAGGTGACGCCCGGACCGACGGCGATCGCGACGCGCGTGCGGTCGGGGTCCGCCTTGAACGCCTTGCGCTCGGCTTCGGCCCTGCGCTTGAGCCGCGCGGCTTCATCGGGGTCGACGAAGTCGTCGGCCTTCGTTTCGGGCGGTGGCGGCGTCTTGGGCAGCTCGGCGAGGCGCGCGGCTTCCGCGGCGGCGTTCGCCTTGGCCCGCGCGTCGGCGACGGCGATGAGCTGCTTGGCGACGAAGCCCGCCACGTCGTCGGCGTTCTTCTGGGAAATGGCGGCGGCGTTCGTCACGTAGCTGGGCTCACCGGCCTGGTTGCCCTGCGCGTCGTAGAGCGTGCCCACCAGCGCCCCCGTTCGGTTGAATTCGAACGTGACGAGCCACGCGACGTTGGTCGCCTGCGCGAGCTTCTCGCGCCCAGCTTGGGTGCGCAGCGTCGCCGGCGTCGCCCCAGCCTTGGCGACGGCGCCGAAGGCCGCCTCGGCGGGGATCACCTTGCCTTCGAGCTCTTTGGAGAACGCCGCGACCAGTCGCTGGTGCGCCGCCGCGTCGAACTTCTCGACGGTCTTGGCGGTGTTGAGGCCGGCGAAGGCTCCGCCCTGCTTCGTCGTCACCTTGACGATCGGCGGCACCACCAGCAGCGACTGCACGGCCGAGGTCTCGGACAGGTCGAGCCCCGTCGAGGCCACGCCCGCATCGGCGGCGCTCGGGCCGGCAGCGACCACGGAGGACAGCAGCGCAGTGGACAGCAGCGCAGTGCACAGCAGCGAACGAATCACGATCGACTCCCTCGGACGTACCCTCGCAAGGCCTGCGACGGAGCAGTCAGTTGCGGGACTGTAGCAACGGACGCGGCCACAAGCCGCCCTGCACGCGCGCACTCAGTCGTACACCGGCGACACGTCACGAGCGGGTGACGGACCAGACGCGGAAGGTCCACGACGCAGAAGGGCCACGACGCGGAGCGCCCAGACGCGCGCGTCAGGACACCAGGTCGCTGGACAGGATCAGATCGCCGCGCACCAGGTACTCCTTGTCCCCGAACGCCTTGTAGAAGTCGTCGAAGACGGCGTCGAAGTCCGGGTAGCGCTGCTCTTTTCGGTCCTGCGTCATCTTGTCGAAGATGCCGTCGAGCTTGGCGGGGCAGTCCTTGTTGATCTCGCTGGGCAGGGCCGAGCGCCGACCGGGGATCTGCCCGGTCATCATCTCGTAGAGGAGAATGCCCAGGCCGTACACGTCGCTCGACGGGCCGCTGTCCTTCGCGCGCGCCATGAGCTCGGGCGACATGTACCCCATGCCGCCGGTCCCGACGAACACCTGCGGCATGCCCTTGCTCTGGTCGACCTCGATGACCCGCGACAGGCCGAAGTCGCCCAGCTTCGCGTTGCCGTAGTGATCGAACAGCACGTTCTCGGGCTTGATGTTGTGGTGCGTCAGCCCGGAGTGGTGCGCGGCCTTGAGCGCGTAGCCCAGCTGCAGGAACCAGCGAATGGCGGCCTTGACGTCGACGCCCTTGCCCTGCCCCGCATCGAGCTTCTCGCGCAGCGAACCCTTCATCAGCTCCATGACGAAGTACGGCCGCGCCACGTCGGTGTTCTGGTCGAGGATCTGCACGATGTTCGGGTGGCGCACCTGCGCCTGGGCGCACAGCTCCTTCTTGAGCCGCTTGATGACCTCGCCGCGCTGCAGGAACGAGAAGTACCCGAAGATGTCCTTGAGCTCCTTGACGGAGATGTCGAGGCCCAGCGCGTTGTGCTTGCCCTTGAACACGGTGCCCAGCGGCCCCGAGCCGAGCTGGTCGTACTTCACGTAGCGCAGGTCCAGGTCCTGGCCCTTGGCCGAGCTCGACGGGGCCTGCTGCGCGACGGCGGTCAACGGCAGCGGCGCGAAGCCCCCGCCCGGCGGCGCCGGGAAGGTCCCTGAGCCCGACGACTGCGAAGGCTGCTCGTCGGACACCGGCTGCGTCGGCCTGCGACCACGGGACGGGGGTTGCACGGGAGGAGCCTCCAAAATCAGGTCGGTGGGGGGCAGCTGGCGCTTGGCGGCGGGTTGGGCGGGCGGCGGTGGCGGGCGGTTGGTGGGCTCTTCGCCACCTTCGTCCTCTTCCTCGCCGTCGGCCTCGGTGATCTGGTCGGCGAAGAACTCCGCCACCTCGGTGGTGAACTTCTCGAGCGCCTCGCCGTCCACCACGCGATCGCCAGCATCGGTGAGCTTGAGCTGCGCTTCCCGATCCATGGCGATGTAGTGGAACTTGCGCAGGAAGAAGAAGTAGCTGTCGAAGTCCAGCGACACGCTGTTCTCGAGCGCCGCCTTCACGTCGGCCAGGCGGTTCGACCGCCCCTGCCGAGCGTTGTCCTTGAGGTTCTTGAGAATGAAGAGCGCGTCACCGCTCACTTTGTCGCGTGTCATGTGGTGTTCCGGTCCCGAGGGGAGAACGCAGCGCTACGCAATCTTCAGCAACTGCTTCACCGTGTCCATGACTTCCGCGAAGCGCACGGGCTTCTTCATGAACATGTTCACGCCCAGCTTCAGGGCCCGCGCCTTGGCGTCTTCGCCGCCGGCGGAGATCGCGACCACCGGCAGCGCGGACAGCGCTCCGTCGGCGCGAATGCTCTCGATCAGCTGGAACCCGTCCATGACCGGCATGTAGAGGTCCGTCATGACGAGCGCGAAGGGCTGGCTGCGCAGCATGGTCAGCGCGGCGTGCCCGTCGGCGGCGAAGTGCACTTCGAGCTGCGAGCTGCCTTTGAGCGTGGTCGCCGCCAGCTTCTTCAGCACGTAGCTGTACATCTCGATGATGTGGGGGTTGTCCTCGACGATCAGCACGCGCAGCGCCGCCGCCGCCGCACCGCTCGCGTTCTGTGCCTGATCGGGAGCCACGCTTGAGGGTCGATCATGTACGCCACAAACAGGGGTTGGGAAAGAACTTGGACGGGCGCGGCTGATCCAACTGTTTTGATTGACGCGGCAGGAGCGGACCTCTACGAACCCGCCGCCATGTCGGAGCCCCACGCGTCATCGGAAGCGCTCTTCACCGCGTCGGAACAGCAGCAGTTCGACAAGGGAATCGCGGAGCTGCTGAGCCACTACCCACCGGACCGCAAGAGCGCGGCCATGCTGCCGGCGCTGCGCCTGCTGCAGACGCTCAAGGGCTGGCTGCCGCCCGAGGGCATGAAGCAGGTCGCGCAGAAGCTGCACACGACGGTCGAGAAGGCCTACGAGGTCGCGACCTTCTACGTGATGTTCCACACCTCGCCGCCCGGCAAGTACACGATCGACGTGTGCACGAACCTGTCCTGCGCGCTGCGCGGCGCCGAGGGGCTGCTCAGCTACCTCGAGGAGAAGCTCGGGCTGCGCGCCGGCACCAAGAACGAGCGCTACTTCCTGCGCGAGACCGAGTGCTTGGCCAGCTGTGGGACGGCGCCCTGCTTCCAGGTCAATGAGGACCACCACGAGAACCTGACCAAGGCCAAGGTCGACCAGATCCTGGAGAAGCTGGCATGAGCGTGCTGACCGAGAAGGTGATGATGCGCGACTGGGCGCGGGCCGGCCAGAACACGCTGAGCGTGTACAAGCAGCACGGCGGCTACGCGCAGGCGAAGAAGGCGCTCGAGCTCAGCCCGCCCCAGATCATCGACGAAGTGAAGAAGTCGCAGCTGCGCGGCCGCGGCGGCGCCGGGTTCCCGACGGGCCTGAAGTGGAGCTTCGTGCCGTCGATCGACAAGAACCCCAAGCCTCGCTACCTGGCGATCAACGCCGACGAATCGGAGCCGGGCACCGCGAAGGACCGCTTCATTCTCGAGAACGATCCGCACCTGCTGCTCGAAGGCATCGCGATCGCCTGCTACGCGCTCAACGCGCACACCTGCTACATCTACTCCCGCGGCGAGTTCAAATACCCGTCGAGCGTGCTCGACAAGGCGATCGCCGACGCGTACGCCGACGGCATCTTCGGCAAGAAGCTGCTCGGCAAGGACTTCGAGCTGAACGTCTACCAGGTGCGCGGCGCTGGCGCGTACATCTGCGGGGAAGAGACGGCGCTGCTCGAGTCCCTCGAAGGCAAGAAGGGCTGGCCCCGCCTCAAGCCGCCCTTCCCCGCCGTGGTCGGCCTCTTCGGCTGCCCGACGGTGGTGAACAACGTGGAGACGATCGCCGCGCTGCCCCGCATCTTCGAAAAGGGCGCGCAGTGGTTCAGCGACCTGGGCCTGGGCAAGTCGGGTGGCACGCGCCTGGTCACGTTGTCCGGCACGGTGAACCAGCCGGGCACGTACGAAGTGGCGATGAACACCACCATGAAGGAGCTCATCTTCGAGAAGGAATACGGGAACGGGCTCCCCGAAGGCCGCAGCGTGAAGGCCGTCATTCCCGGTGGCAGCTCGGCGCCGGTGCTGACCGCCGACGAGCTCGACGTGAAGCTCGAGTTCGACGCCTTCAAGCCGCTGCAGTCCATGGCCGGGTCCGGCGGCATCATCGTCATGGACGACACCACCTGCATGGTGCGCTGCCTGTGGCGCGTGGCGCGGTTCTACGCCGAAGAGAGCTGCGGCCAGTGCACGCCCTGCCGCGAAGGCCAGCCGTGGATGACGCGGCTGTTGCGCAAGATCGAAGAAGGGCGAGGCACCGAAGAGGACCTCGAGACCCTGACGAACGTCGCGCAGGCGATCGCCCCGTGGCCGCCGATCGGCCTGGGCAACACGATCTGCGCGCTGGGCGACGCTGGCGCCTTGCCGGTGCAGAGCTTCGTGCAGAAGTTCAAGAAGGACTTCCTGGACCACATCAGCCTCAAGCGCTGCCCGTACGGCGACAAGCCGTGGGGCGCCCTCGGAGAGTTCCGGTGAGCATCGAGCAAGTCCTCTTCTACGTGTTCGCGGTGGCGATCGTCGCCTCGGCGTCGGCGGTCGTCTTCCTTCGCAACCCCGTGGGCAGCGCGATGTCGCTGGTCGCCTGCTTCTTCTTCTTGGCCGGGGTGTACGTGCTGCTCTGGGCGCACACGATCGCCGCGCTGCAGGTGCTCGTCTACGCCGGCGCCATCATGGTGCTCTTCCTCTTCGTCATCATGCTGCTGTCGCTGACGGACACGGGGCCGTTGGTGCAGCTGACCCCGTCCCGCGCGGCCGGTGCGCTCGCGGCGGTGGCGGTGTTCTCGGCGCTCATCGTCGCGCTCAAGAAGCTGCCGGACGTCGCGCCGGGGTGGACCGCGGACCCCAGCCAGGTCGCGCGCTTCGGGACGATTCAGTACCTGGGCGAAGTGCTCTACACGAAGTGGCTCTTCCCGTTCGAAGCGGTGTCGCTGCTGCTGCTGGTGGCGATCGTGGGCGCGGTGGTGGTGGCCAAGCCGCGCATCTGACGGCGGCCGCCGGTTCTCATTTGAAAAAGCGACGCGACAAGGAAGCGAGAAGGCCGTGATCCCCACTTCACACTCGTTGATTCTGGCGGCGGCGCTGTTCGCGATCGGCATGCTCGGCGTGCTGGTGCGGCGCAACGCGCTGGTGGCGTTCATGTGCGTGGAGCTCATGCTCAACGCCGCGAACCTCACGTTCCTCGCGTTCGCCCGCGAGCGCGGCGACGTGACCGGCCACCTGTCTGCCTTCTTCATCATCGCGGTCGCGGCGGCGGAAGCGGCGGTGGGCCTGGCGATCGTCATCGCGGTCTTCCGCGCGCGCGGCACGGTCAACATCGAAGAAATCCAGAGCATGAAGCACTGACGCGCCTTTGGGGCCCCAACGCTTATGAACTCCCTCGTCCAGTTCTTCCAGACGTCGCCGGTGCCGCCTTCGAACGCGGCGCACGCGCTCTGGCTCATCATCGCCCTGCCGCTGCTCGGCGCGTTCGTGTCCGGCGTGTTCGGCAAGGTGCTCGGCCGCGCGAACACCCACCTGGTCGCCGTCGGCGCGGTGGCCGGCAGCTTCCTGCTGTCGCTGCTCGTGTTCTGGGTCATCAACGATCCGCTGACCGGCTACGCGATCGGCTGGGACTACGGCACCTGGTTCAAGGCCGGCAGCTTCCAGGTGAACTTCGGGCTGTCGGCGGACCACCTGTCGGGGAGCATGCTGCTCGTCATCACCGGCGTGGGCCTGCTCATTCACGTCTACTCCACCGAGTACATGAGCCACGACGCGGGGTACTGGCGCTTCTTCGCGTACCTGAACCTGTTCGTGGCGGCCATGCTGACGCTGGTCCTGGCGGACTCCATGCCTCTGCTCTTCGTCGGCTGGGAAGGCGTCGGCATGTGCAGCTACCTGCTGATCGGCTTCTGGTACGACGACCCGGCCAAGGCGTACGCGGGGCGCAAGGCCTTCATCACCAACCGCATCGGTGACTTCGGCTTCCTCGTCGCGAGCTTCCTGCTGGTGCTGGTGCTGACCTCGCTGACCCCGAGCAAGGGCAACCAGGTCAAGGACGTGGACGCTGGCGCCGCGCTGTCCTTCAAGATGCAGCAGAAGGGCACGCTGGCCTTCGCGGCGCTCGAAGACGGAGCCAAGGCGCTGCCCAAGGTGCTGGCGGACGAGATCCCCAGCGGCCCGCTCAAGGGCATGAAGTACGAGTCGGCGCTCTTCGTCATTCTGCTGCTGCTGCTGCTCGGCGCTGCGGGCAAGTCGGCGCAGATTCCGCTCTACGTCTGGCTGCCCGACGCCATGGCCGGCCCGACGCCGGTGTCGGCGCTCATTCACGCGGCCACCATGGTGACCAGCGGCATCTACCTGTTCTGCCGCCTGTCCTACTTCGTGGTGCTCTCGCCCATGGCGATGAACGTCATCGCCCTCATCGGCGCGACGACCGCTCTGCTGGCGGCGTTGATCGCCTTCTCCCAGACGGGGCTCAAGAAGGTGCTGGCGTACTCGACGGTCTCGCAGCTGGGGCTCATGTTCCTGGGCATCGGCGCGGGGGCCTTTTGGGCCGCGTTCCTCCACGTCGTCACCCACGCCTTCTTCAAGGCCTGCCTGTTCTTGGGCGCCGGCAGCGTCATGCACGGCAACGCCGAAGAAGAAGACATCACCAAGCTGGGCGGGCTGCGCCGGGAGATGAAGGCGACCTGGGCGACGTTCCTGGTGGCGACGCTGGCCATCACCGGCATCGTGCCGCTGTCCGGCTTCTTCTCGAAGGACGCGATCCTCCACGCGGCGCACACCACCAAGCTGTTCCGGGCGGGCGCTGACGGGGCGTTGGTCGCGGCCGACGGCGGGCTGCACCTGGCGTACTGGCTGGGCGTGCTGACGGCGCTGTGCACGGCCTTCTACATGATGCGCATGTACTTCGTGGCCTTCGAAGGCGAACGCTCGGCGGACGCGAAGGTGGCCCACGCGCACGAGAGCGGGCCGGCGATCGTCTGGCCCCTCATCATCCTCGCGGCGCTGTCGGTGCTGGCCATGGTGCACGGCCTGCCGGGGCTCATGCACGTCGAGCGCAACGGCGTGCAGGTGCACCAGACGCTCATGGAGAACTTCCTCGATCCGGTGTTCCGGACGACCTACGCGCTGCGAGACCAGGTCAAGTTCGTGCAGCCGGAGATCGAGACGTCGGTGCCGGTGGCGCCCTTCGTCCAGGCGTGGGTCATCGCGCTGGTCGGCGGCGCGGTGGCCTTCTTCCTGTACTTCAAGAAGCAGGGCGGCTCGCTGCTCGACTCGCTGGAGCCGCTGCGCAAGCTGTCGTGGAACAAGTTCTACGTGGACGAGCTGTACACCGCCGTCATCATCAAGCCGCTGACGTTCGTGGCGCGGGCGGCGCACCGGGTCATCGACGCGGTCATCATCGACGGGCTGGCGGTGCGCGGCACGGCGTGGCTGACGACGCGGACCGGCGCGGCGCTGCGCTACCTCCAGTCGGGAGACGCGCAGAGCTACGCGGCGATCATGTCGGTCGCGGTCGCGGCGGCCCTGGTGTGGATCCTCCTGCGGATCGCCTGAAGCGAGCGAACCAAAGCCATGAACGAGCTCTACGAGTCCCGCATTCTGAACCTGGTCATCTGGTCGCCGATGCTGTTCGCGCTCCTGGTGGCCTTCCTGCCCAAGGGTGAAAAAGGGCAGATCCGCACCGCCACCTTCGTCGGCATGCTCGTCAACCTCTGGGCCTGCGCCTGGGCGTGGTCGCGCTTCGAGCTGCACAACGCCGACGAGTTCCAGCTCGAGTACCGCATGCGGTGGATCGACGCGGCGGGCATCAGCTACCACGTGGGGGTCGACGGGCTGGCGATCGCCCTGGTGCTGCTGACCGGCGTGCTGGCGCCGCTGGTGGTGCTCGCGTCGTGGACCTACGTCGACGAGCGCGTGAAGGAGTTCCACATCGCCCTGCTGGTGCTGCAGACGGCCATGCTCGGCGCGCTGTGCAGCGTGGACACCCTGCTCTTCTACGTCTTCTTCGAGGCCATGCTGATCCCCATGTACCTGCTGATCGGCGTGTGGGGCGCCGAAGAGCGGCAAATGGCCGCGATGAAGTTCTTCCTCTACACGTTGGTCGGCTCGCTGCTCATGTTGGTGGCCTTGCTGGGCGTGTACTTCATCGCCGCGCCGGCCGGGCAGCGGAGCTTCGACTACGCCACGCTCTACAACGGGCTCATGGCCGCCAACCGCGAGCTGAGCGCGTGCCTGGCGAACAACCCGACCGGCCCGTGTGAAGGGCTGAGCGGCCCGGCGCAGGCGCTGTTCACCTGGGGCCCGTGGATGTTCCTGGCCTTCAGCCTGGCCTTCGCGATCAAGGTGCCCATGTGGCCGGTGCACACCTGGTTGCCCGACGCGCACGTGCAGGCGCCGGTGGCCGGGTCGATGGTGCTGGCCGGCGTGATGCTGAAGATGGGCACGTTCGGGTTCTGGCGCTTCGCGATCCCCCTCTTCCCGACGGCGGCGCGGCAGTACCAACACCTGCTCGCGCTCCTGGCCGTCATCGGCATCGTCTACGGCGCGTTCATGTGTCTGGCGCAGCGGGACATCAAGAAGCTCATCGCCTACTCGTCGGTCTCGCACCTGGGCTACTGCATGCTGGGCATGCTGGCTTTCACGGCGGAAGGCGCCACCGGCAGCGCGTACCAAATGCTGAACCACGGCGTGTCCACGGGCGCGCTCTTCATGCTCTTCGGCTTCCTGTACGAGCGGCGGCACGCGCGGCTCATGAGCGACTACGGCGGGATCGCCAAGGTGATGCCGGTCTTCACGGCGTTCTTCGTGATCGTCACGTTCTCGAGCATCGCCGTGCCGGGGACGAACGGCTTCGTCGGTGAGTTCCTGGTGCTGCTGGGCAGCTTCAAGTCGAACCTGCCCCTGGCCTACTCGGTGGCGGCCACCACCTGCGTGGTGTTCGGCGCGGCGTACATGTTGTGGATGGTGCAGAAGGTCTTCTTCGGCAAGCTGGTGCACCAGGACAACCTGGGGCTGTCGGACCTCAACCGCCGCGAGACGCTGGCGGCGCTGCCCTTCATCGCCCTCATCGTGCTCATGGGGCTCAAGCCCCAGCCGATTCTCGACGTGCTCGAGACGTCGACGACGCGCTACCTGGCCCGCGCCGGGTACGGCACGCCGGACAGCAACGACGACGCGGTGCGCGTCAAGGTGCAGCCGCTGCCCCGCCCTGCCCTCGTCGAGCTGGCCCCTGGAGCGCCGGTTGGGCTCGAGCCCGTCGGCCAGGTGGCCAACGCCCAGCCGCAACCCCGCATCCTGCGACCGCGTACGCCGGTGCCGTCGGCGGTCCAACCCATCCACCCGGTGATGCCGTGAACACGCCTACCTTCACGATGAACGACTTCCTGCCGCTGATTCCGGCGGCCACGCTCGTGGTGGGGGCGATCGTCCTCATGCTCAGCGAGGTGTTCCTCGCCAGCGCGAACCGCGGCTACATGGTGATCGTCGCGACGCTGACGAGCGTCGTCGCGGCGGTGGCGGCGTTCTGGAACGCGTTCGAGCCGGCGCGCAGCGTGCTGCAGGGCTACGCAGTGCTCGACCCCTTCAGCAGCTTCATGACGTGCATGGTCTGCGTGGGCACGGCGCTCTCGGGCCTGGTGGCGTCGAGCTTCCTCAAGCACCGCAACGCCGAGCGCGGGGAATTCTACGCGCTGGTGCTCTTCGCCGCGGCGGGCATGAGCCTGCTCGCGCTGTCCAACGAGTTCATCACCATCTTCATCAACCTCGAGGTGCTGTCGGTGGCGACGTACTCGCTGACCGCGTACCTGCGGCGCGGCGGGCGCCCGGCTGAAGCCGGCTTCAAGTACTTCATCTTGGGCGCGTTCTCGGCGTCGCTGCTGCTCTACGGCGCGGCGCTGCTGTACGGGGCGACCGGCGTGACGAAGCTCGACGAGCTCGAGCGCGCGCTGCCGCTGGCCGCCGCCACCCAGCCCGCGTTGGTCTACGTGGGCTTTGGGCTGGTACTGGCAGGCTTCGCGTTCAAGGTCGCGGCGGTGCCGTTCCACATGTGGACGCCAGACGTCTACGAAGGTGCGCCCACGCCGGTGACGGCGCTGATGAGCGCGGGCGTGAAGTCGGCGGCCTTCGTGTCGCTGGTGCGCGTGTTCCTGGCCATGAAGGGCGCGCTGCCTCCCGAAGTGCCCTACCTGCTGTTCGCCGCGCTGGCGCTGGTCACCATGGTGGCGGGCAACCTGCTGGCCATGCCGCAGCGGAACGTGAAGCGCATGCTGGCGTACTCGTCGATCGCCCACGCGGGCTACCTGCTGCTCGGCGTCGCGGCCCTGTTCGCCCCGGCGGGCGCGTCGGCCAAGGCCGGCGTGCTGGCGGTCACCCCGCTGCTCGGCGGCACGGCGGTGGCGGCGGGTGACGTCTACAAGGGCCTGCTCTTCTACCTGCTGGGCTACACGGTGACGACGGTGGGCGCCTTCGGCTGCGTGGCGGCGATCGAGCGGCGCGAAGACGAGACGCGCACCAACACCTGGGACCTGGAGCGGTTCGCGGGCCTCGCGCAGCGCCAGCCTGGCTGGGCGGTGGCCATGGCGGCGTTCATGTTGTCGCTGGCGGGCGTGCCTCCGACGGCGGGCTTCATCGGCAAGCTGTTCGTCTTCTCGGCGGCGGTGGACGCCGGCCTCATCGGCCTGGCGGTGGCGGGCGTGCTCGCGAGCGTAGCGGGCACCTACTATTACCTGCGCGTCGTCGTTTACATGTTCATGCGGCCGTCGCCCGACGAGGCCACCGCGCCGTTCCGTCACTGGACCATGGACGTCGCGCTGGTCACCTCGGCCGTCGCGGTGGTGGCCTTGGGCCTGCTGCCCGGCCCGGTGGCCCAGTGGCTGTCCCGCGCGGGGATGATGTTCGGCCACTTCTAAGAGCCGTCGCACCGGTCCGACTGCCTCAGGCGGCAGGGTTGTGCCCGGGCACCCGTTCGTGGTTTGCCCCGGCCCCCCATGCGCCCTGCTCTGC
The DNA here is from genome assembly GCA_022842905.1 of Myxococcaceae bacterium. Taxonomy (GTDB): domain Bacteria; phylum Myxococcota; class Myxococcia; order Myxococcales; family Myxococcaceae; genus JALHOS01. Next base: position 22,444 of record JALHOS010000035.1, read on the forward strand.
TCCCGACCCTCGCGCTGGCCTTCGTGGCCTGCGGCTCCCCTCTGGCGAAGGACTTGTTTGGTGACGGGCTGAAGGCCGAGACCACGCTCGCGCCGGATCCGGCCGTCACCTACGAGCGCGACGTGCGGCCGATCATGGAGGCTTCCTGCACGGCCTGCCACGCGTCGGGCGGCATCGCTCCGTTCCAGCTGACGACGTACGACGAAGTCTTCGCCATGCGCAGCGCGGTGAAGTCGGCCGTGGAAGCGCGGCGCATGCCGCCGTACCTGGCCGGCCCCGGCTGCAACACCTACGCGGCGGATCCCCGCCTGAGCGACGCGCAGATCGCCACCATCAGCCAGTGGGTGGGGCTGGGCGCGCCCAAGGGACGGTCGGTGGGCGACGCGGGGACGCCCATGGCCCGCATCGCCAGCCTGCCGCGGGTCGATCACCGCCTGGCCGCGCCGGCCGCGTACACGCCGCTGCAGGCGCCCGACGACTACCACTGCTTCGTCATGGACTGGCCGGCGACGACCGACTCATTCGTCACGGGCTTCCACGTCACGCCGGGCAACGAGCGCGTGGTGCACCACGTCATCGCGTACATCGTCGGGCCGGGTGACGTGACGCGGGTGCGGCAGCTCGACGACGCCGAGCCGGGGCCCGGGTACACCTGCTTCGGGGGCTCCGGCATCAACGGGAATCAGAACTGGCTGGGATCGTGGGCGCCCGGCGGCTCGGCGGTCATGTACCCCGACGGCACCGGGCTGCTCGTGCGCGCTGGGTCGAAGATCGTCATGCAGGTCCACTACAACACCAACGCCGCGCCCGAAGGGCAGCGCGCCGATCTGACGACGCTGCAAGTTGCGACCGCCGCGTCGGTGGCCAAGCGCGCGTACCTCATGCCCTGGACGAACCCGACCTGGCTGTCGGGGAACATGCCGATCCCCGCTGGGGCCGCGGCCGCGACCCACGCGTTCCAGCGCGATCCGACGAGCGTGCTGGGCTTCATCACCCAGCAGCAGATTCCGTCCGGCGCGTTCCGCCTGCACGCGGCGTCGCTCCACGAGCACCTGCTGGGCAAGAAGGGGCGCGTGGAGATCGTCCGCGCCGGCGGCGCGCCAGCCACCTGTCTGCTGGACGTGCCCCGCTGGGACTTCCACTGGCAGCGCAGCTACCGGCTGGCGACCCCGGTCGTCTTCAACCCCGGCGATCAGCTCAAAGTGTCGTGTGAGTGGGACAACAGCCCAGCGAACCAGCCGGTGGTGAACGGCGCGCAGCAGGCGCCTCGCGACGTCAACTGGGGCGAAGGCACCGGCGACGAGATGTGTCTGGGCGTGGTCTACATCTCCGAGCTGTAGGCGCGTCAGAGCGTTGACGCTGACGGGCGCCCGTGGCGCGCGCGCCGCGGGTTGAGCAAGAGTCCCGCATGCTCGCGCCACCGCCCCACGGCCTCGAAGAAGATCGGCTGGCGGTGCTGCGGGCCTGCGAAGTGCTCGACACACCGGCGGAGCCCCAGTTCGACGCGCTGGTGAAGCTGGCCGCCGTGCTGACGGGGAAAGGCATTGCCCTGGTGAGCCTGGTCGACGAGGCGCGCCAGTGGTTCAAGGCGCGGCACGGGCTCGACGCCGAACAGACGAGTCGGGCCGTGAGCTTCTGCGGGCACGCCGTCGTCTCGAGCGACCCCGTCTTCGTGGTGGAAGACGCCACCCGAGATCCCCGCTTCAGCGACAACCCGCTGGTGACGGGGGCCCCGCACGTGACGTTCTACGCGGGCGTGAAGCTGCGGGTGGGGCCCGAGCAGCTGCCGGTGGGCACGCTCTGTGTCATCGACCCACGGCCAGGCGCGCTCGATGGGGCTCAAAGAGAGACGCTGCTCGCGCTGGCCCAGCAGGTCGAAGCGCTGCTCGAGCTGAGGCTTGCGAATCACACGCTGCGCAGCACCTTGGAGCAGCTGCGCGCGACGGACGATCGGCTCAACGCGATCGTGCGCGCCATGCACGACGGCGTGGTCATGCAGGAGCCGAGCGGCGCCATCACCTGGTGCAACCCCGCGGCGGAGCGGATCCTGGGGCTGTCGAGCGACCAGCTGCGGGGGCTCACGTCGGTGCACCCGGGCTGGAGGGCGGTGCGGCGCGACGGCACGCCGTTCCCCGGCGAAGAGCACCCGGCGATGGAAGCGCTGCGCACGGGGCGCGCCGTCCACGACGTGGTGATGGGCGTCGGCATCGGCGACGCGCTGCGGTGGATCAACATCAGCTCCCAGCCGCTCCTTCGAAGCCCGGGCGCGCGGCCCCACGCCGTCGTGACGTCGTTCTCCGACGTCACCGAGCTGCGCGCGCAGCACGTGGAGCTCGAGCACGCGAAGGACGCCGCCGAGTCCGCCGCCCGGGCCAAGGCGGAGTTCCTCGCCACCATGAGCCACGAGCTGCGCACGCCGATGAATGGCGTCGTCGGCATGGCCGAGCTGCTCCTGCTCGACACCCTGACGCAGAGCCAGCGCGACATGGTGGCCACCATGCGCGACAGCGGGCAGGCGCTGGTGGCGTTGGTCAACGACATCTTGGACTATTCGAAGATCGAAGCCGGAGGGCGCCCCCTGCGGCTCGAGCCCGTCGACGTGAGCGCGTCGCTGCGCGACGTCCTCGCCGTGTTGGCCCACGAGGCCCGCCGCAAAGGGCTCGAGGTGCGGCTGCACGACACGCCGGTGCACGCGCAGGCCGACGCAGACGCCCTGCGGCAGGTGCTCTTCAACCTGGTCGGCAACGCGGTGAAGTTCACGGCCCACGGAGAGATCGACCTGCGCGTCGTGGCATTCGAAGGGCGCTGTGTGGTCCGCGTCCGCGACACCGGGGTGGGGATCCCGCTCGACGCCGTGCCCCAGCTCTTTCGCCGCTTCGCCCAAGCCGGCGCCGGCACGCAGCAAGGCAAGGCGGGCACCGGGCTGGGCCTGGCGATCAGCAAGAAGCTCGTCGAGAGCATGAACGGCCAGCTCGGGGTGGAGCGCGTCGAAGGCCCAGGCAGCTGCTTCGTCGTCAGCCTCCCGCTGGCCGACGGCGCGCCGGTCGCCGTGAAGGACGGCGCCCCGGCGCCGGCGCCCGTCGCCCCGCTGCGGATCCTGGTGGCTGAGGACAACCCCATCAACCAGCGCGTGTCGGTAGGCCTGCTGGAGCGGCTGGGGCACACCGCCTGCGTCGCGAAGGACGGGGTCGAAGCGGTGAAGCTGGCGTCGGCGTCCACGTTCGACCTCATCCTCATGGACGTGCAAATGCCCAACCTGGACGGGCTGGCGGCGACCCGCCGCATTCGGGACGAGGAAGCGCAGCGTGGCGTCCCGCCGACCCGCATCGTCGCCCTCACCGCGAGCGTCATGCAGGACGAGCGCGCCGCCTACACCGCCGCCGGCATCGACGGCGTGTTGGCCAAGCCGTTGACGCTGACGGCCCTGCTCGACCACCTCCGAGCCAGCACGGCAAAGCCCTGACCGAACGCAGCACGCCCAGCCACAGCGCCCCATCGGGCACGCGGCGTCGCTCGCTCCGCTCCAGCTGCAACTTTCCTGGTCTTCCGGCGCTGGCACGCGGCCAATGCGCGCGGCTATAGGGTTCACGCTGCCAGGTCGAACGAAGAAGGGGTCTACCGTGTCTCAACGTCATCCGTCTCGCACGTCCATTGCTGGGGTCGCCTGGCTGTGTCTGGTGGCGTCCGCCTGCTTCGACCTGAACGTGCCACCGGCGCCGCAAGCTGGCGGCGTCACCGGCCGGGTCGACACCCAAGGGAAGATCTCCCCCGCAAGCCTCGACGTGACGCTCGTGGACGACAGCAGCCAGCGCCGCACGGTGAAGACCGGCAGCGACGGCACGTTCCGCTTCGAGGACCTCAAGCCACAGCTGTACGCGCTCGAGCTCAAGGCGCCCGGCTTCGCGCCGCTGGTGGTTCCTTCGGTGCGCGTGCGCTCCGGTCAGCCGACGGACGTGGGCGTGCTCGAGCCAGTGTGGTTGCAAGGCACGGCCGCCGCCGCGAGGGTGTTCGGGAAGGTCACCGCCATGAGCAACGGCGAGGTGACGGGCGCGACGGTGGAGTTCCGGCTCCAGCCCGCGGGCGATCTGGTGGCCACGTCCGTCGTCGGGTTCGACGGCGCGTTCGAGACGAGACTGCCGCCCGGCACGTACGATCTGCGCGCCCAGCACCCGCACTACGTCGCCGCGGAGCTCCGTGACGTCGTCGTCCAGGAAGGCCTGGCGAAAGATCTGACCGCGACGCCGCTGCTGCTGGCGATCAACCCGGCGACGGTCAGCGGCCTCGTCTTCACCCGCCGGGAGCTGATGGAGACGGTGCCCGCGAGCGGGGCGAACGTCACCGTGCAGTCCGGCAGCGCCAGCACCACCACCGACATGAGCGGGCGGTACACCGTGACTGGCCTCGCCGCGGGTGAGGTCGAGCTCCGCGTGTCGACGCCCGGCTACGCGCCGGCGAGCGTGCGGGTGACCTTGCGGCCTGGCCAGACGACCATGGCCCCGGACGTCACGCTGGACCTGCTGCGCGGCTCCATCACCGGGACCGTCGAGCTGAGCGATCGCCAGCCGGTGGACGGCACGACGGTCACCGTGCAGCCGTACGGCTACTCGGCCGTGGTGTCCGCGGGCGCTGCTGAGCCGTTCCGAGGCACCTTCGTCATTCCGGCGGTGCCGTACCGCGACTACGTGCTGACGGCCTTCAAGCAGCGCTACCTGCGGGCGACGGCCAACGTCACCGTCAACGCTCAGACCGTCTCCGCCGGCAACCTGGTGCTGGCGCCACAGACCGGAGACTTCGTCATCGACGACGGCGACGCCAGCAACACGCCGGGCTTCGCCAAGTCGACGGGCGTCACGCTGCGCTTCACGACGCCCGGCGCCGCCCCCGCCGCGTACCGCGCCAGCGAGGCTTCCAACTTCGTCAACGTCGACGGAGGCACGGCAGCCTTCGTGCCCTACACCAGCGACACGCAGCCCTTCACGCTCTCGTCCGCTGACGGGAACAAGACGGTCTTCGTGCAGATGCGGGACACCATGATGGTGGAGGGCCCGGTGCTGACCGCGTCGATCACCCTCGACACCACGCCGCCGTCGGCGCCCGCCGTGCAGCTCCCTGCGACCGGCAGCAACGGCAGCACCCGCTTCAGCAACCAGCCGGGCAACACGCTCACCGTGCAAGTCACCGCGACGGATCTCAACGGCGTCATTGGCCTGCGACTGGCGTCCGCTCCGCCCGACGGCGGAACGACACTGCCGGGTCCCACGCGGGCCTACGTGCCGACGTCCAGCTTCGACCGCCCGGCGGTGACGTTGCCCGACGGCGGGGTGCAGCTCGCCGGCGACGGGCCGCAGCAAGTCTGCGCGCAGGTGTTCGACAACGCGGGCAACGCGAGCGCGGTGGGGTGCGACACCATCGTGGTGGACCGCGGCGTGCCCAGCGGCAGCGTCACGGTGCTGCGAGGCCCCAAGGCGACGGCGGACGGCGTCACTAACCAGGTGCTGGTGGACCTGCAGACGACGAGCGCGACGGAGCCCCACGGCGGCGCCGTCTTCGTGCGCCTGGCGAACAGCAACACCGACTTGGGCAACGCGGTGCTGACGCCGCTGCGGCCGCGCATGGCCTGGTTCCTGGACTCGGTGGGTGAAGGCCTCAAGTCGGTGCACTACCAGCTGGTGGACGCGGCGGGGAACGCGGCGCCGGCGACGAGCGCCACCATCACCTACGACGTCACCGCGCCGACGGGCGTGGGGCTTTCGGTGCCGTCGGCCTCGCGCAGCAACACGGTTTCGGTGGGCCTCACCATTCCCGGGACGGTGACGGACTTGTCGACGGTGGACGGCGTGACGGTGTCCGAAAGCCAGGCCTTCACGGCGGCCGGCACGGTGGGCCCGCAGGGCCCCGGCACCAACCCCGTCATGCTGACGCTGTCGAGCGGCGACGGGCCGAAGGTGGTGTACGGGCGCTTCCGAGACAGGGCGGGCAACGAGACCATCACCTCCGCCAACGTCACCGTGGACAGCACCCCGCCCACCGGCACCTTCGTGCTGACGGGCACGCTGGCAGACGGCACGCCGTCGGCCACCCTCAGCACCACGACGGCGGTGACGGCGGAGTCCCGCGTCAGCGGCGCCACCGAGTACCTCTTCATGGACAGCTCTTCGGGCAGCTGCCCGTCGACGGGTTACCAGCCCCTGCCTCCCAGCGGGCTGCTGTCGCTGACGTTGCCCGGAGGCGCGGCGCCCGGCGCCAAGGAAGTGCGCGGCTGCTTCCGCGACGCGGCGGGCAACGTGCTGGGAAGTTTGGTGGGCAGCACCTGGGCGCCGCGCGGCGTCCTCACGCTGGACAGCAGCGCGCCGACGGGCTGCACGTTGGCGCTGGCGGGCAGCCTGCGCGACGGCGGCGTGGCGACGGGCGGCGTGACGGCGAGTGCGGGGCTGACGGTGACGACGACGGGCTGCGCCGAGGTGCCGGTGGAGATGGCGCTGGTGACGGGCCCCGCGTCGTGCACGACGACGGCGCCGCTGGACTGGAAGCCCTACGCGCCCAGCACCAGCTTCTCGCTGCCGGGCTTGGACGGCCTCACCGTCGTCGACGGGTGCTTCCGCGACGCGGCCCGAAACGTGGGCGCCGCGGCCAACCTGCCCAAGGCCAGCATCACCCTGGACACGACGCCGCCCATCGACGCGACGCTGGTGCTGGCCAACACCAACGGCTTCACGCGCAGCCTGACGGTGCAGGCGACGCCGACGGCGCTTGGGGCCACCGAGTACGCGCTGGCGCAGGCGTCGAGTGGGCCCTTCACCTTCGCGCCGTACCCGCCGGCGACGACGCCGACGGTGGCCTTCACCGGGGCCGACGGCCCGCGCACGGTGTACGCGGCGTTTCGCGACGCGGTAGGCAACACCAGCGCGGTGGTGTCGGCGAGCGTGACGGTGGACAGCACGCCCCCGACGGCGCCGGTGCTGTCGCTGGAGGCAGCCGGCACGGTGGGCAGCACCAAGTACACCAAGCAGGCTTCGGCGCTGCCCTTCACGCTGACGTCGTCCGACGCCACCAGCGGGCTGGCCTTCATGAAGCTGTCGGCCAGCAACACGCTGCTGGCCGACGGCGGCCTGCCCAGCCCCGTCGTCTTCGCGTACGCGCAGTCCGGCAGCTTCACGCGGCCCACGACGGCAGACGGCCCGCAGCCCGTCTACGTGCAGGTGCTGGACAACGCCGGCAACGTCAGCGCGGTGGGCACGGACAGCGTCGTCGTCGACACCCTTGCGCCCACCGGTACCCTCAGCCTGCCCCGAGGCCCCCGCGCCACCGTCAACGGCTTCACCAACCAGGCGCTCGTCGACGTGCTGCTGGCCAGCACCTACGACGGCGGCGTCGACGTGAATGGCAGCGTGGTGACGGTGAAGCTGGCCAACTCGTCTGGCGCGGAGCTGGACGGCGCGCAGTACCAGGCCGTGCGGCCCAGCACGCCGTGGTTTCTGTCCGCGGGTGAAGGCCTCAAGACGGTGTACGCGCAGCTCAAGGACACCGCGGGCAACGTGTCGTCGCCCTTCTCCGCTACCATCACCTACGACGTGACGGCGCCGGGTGGGCTGGCCGTGTCCATTCTCGAAGGCAGCGCGGTGCGGGCCCCCGCCGTCACGGTGCAGACGGCGACGTCGGCGACGGACTTGTCGCCCACGCAGGGCGTGACGCTGGGTGAAGAGACGAGCTTCAGCGCGCCCACCACCGTCGGCCCCATGGCGCGGCCGGGCACGGGGCAGGTGCCGTACACGTTGAGTGCGGGAGACGACCGGAAGACAGTCTTCGTGCGCTTCCGCGACGGCGCGGGCAATGACTCGGTCGCCAGCGTCAACGTCACGCTCGACACGCAGGCGCCGACGGGCAGCTTCACCGTCGAGGGCGCGCTGGCGGACGGAACGCCGTCGTCGAGCCTCACCTTCACCACGAGCGTCACGGTGCGCTTCAACGTCCAGGACGCGACGGAGTACGTGCTGGGCAACGAGACGCTCACCACCTGCCCGACGTCTGGCTACACCGCGCTGCCGACGAGCGCCCAGGTAGCAACGACGCTGTCCGGCGCGGCGACACCCCGTCGGGTGCGCGCGTGCTTCCGCGATGGCGCGGGCAACGCGCTGGGGCCGCTGGAGCAGAGCATCTCCCTCGACTCGAGCGCGCCGACGGGCTGTGCGTTGACGCTCACTGGGCGGAAGAAGGACAGCACCGTCGCGCCGGCGGGCCGCACCGCCCTCACCACCATCACCGTCGCCGTCAGCGGCTGTGGTGAGACGCCGAGCCAGATTGCGCTGGTGAATGGCGCCGTCAGCTGTAGCCAAGCGCAGGCCTGGCAGTCCTACTCGACGCCGCTGTCCTTCACGCTGTCTGGCACAGAGGGCCTCAGCACCGTCAGCGGCTGCGTGCGGGACTCGGCGCGGAACGTCGGCACGACGGCGACGGCCAACATCACGCTCGATACGACGCCGCCGGACGGCGTCGACCTGACGCTCCAAAACACCAACGGCTACGCGCAGCAGCTGACCGTCAACCTCACCGGGACGGCGAGCGGCGCGACGGAATGGGCCTACAGCACGCTCAATGGGTCCGGCCCGTGGTCATTTGAAGCCTTCCCTCCGGGCGTCCAGCGCAGCGTCACCTTCACCGGCGGTGACGGCACGAAGAAGGCGTGGGCCGTCTTCCGCGACGACGTCGGCAACCAGAGCATCGTCGCGAGCGCGGCCGTCATCGTCGACACGGTGTCGCCTCCGGCTCCGCGGCTGTTGTCGGTCGAGACCACCAACCGCTCCGCCCACCTCTTCTGGGACGTCGTCACCGACACCAACGGCATCGCCCGGTACGAGCTGTGGTGCGGCGTGACGAGCCCGAGCACGCTGTGCGCCACGGCGCCCGGCACGAGCCCCGACGGCTGGGTGCGCAACCTGGCCAACAAGCGCGACCAGGCCTTCGCGGTGCGCGCGGTGGACAACGCAGGCCGTCAGTCCCCGTTCAGCGCGACGTTGTCCGGCAGCATCGGCTGGAAGCGCATCGCCGTGCCGGTGCTCTCGCCGTACGCGGTCCGCCCGCTCGACATCGCCACGCAGGGCAACGACATCTACGTGACGTACATGGAGACCGATGCCGAGTGGACCGTCGCGACGGGCACGCTGAAGGTCGCCGTGTCGAACGATCGAGGCCAGTCCTGGCGCTCGGTCACGCTGGACCCCGCGTTCGGCTGGGACCGGCAGTTCGGCCACATCGGCTTCAGCGACTCGGCCGTCGTCGTCGCCACCATCGGCTCGGACCAGAACGCCAATGACGTCTTTGCGGGGACGGCCTGGGCAGACCGGGGCCAGGTGCGCATCTGGTCGTCGCAGGACAACGGCGCGACGTGGGTCGACCAGTCGACCTTCACCTTCCCGTCGACGACCTATTGGGCGAAGACGAGCGGCCTGGGGCTGTGGACCAGCGGAAACTCGGTGGGCGTGACGTACCTGTCCGGCAACGACAGCGCGACGAACACGCTCTACCTCGGGCGCTCGACGTCCGGCGCGACGTCGAGCTTCTCGCTCTTCACCCACAACAACACTGCCTTCGGGGCGACTTACGCCAACGTCTCTGGCCTGCGGTCCTGCGCGGGGAACTTCGCCACGACGCACGTCTGGAAAGAGAGCAACGGCCTGCGCAGCCTGACCGGTCACTTCCTGAACGACACCTTCGTCGACACGGGAATCTCCGAAGGCACCGTGCAGATCATCTTGAGCGGAAGCGGGGTGGGCAACGAGGCGCTGCACTTCGACCTGGCGTGTACGTCAGTGCCGGAGGCGATGCAGGCCTACGTCCTCTACGGAGGCACGGGTAGCGCGGGGCCCACCAACCTGTACCTGCGCCGCAAGCTCGGGACGACCTCGGGCTTCAACTGGAGCAGCGCCGCGCTCCTGCGGACGGACAACGCGCTTTCCGTGCCGCCGCGCATCTACGCAGGCGGCCGCAACGTCTACGTCCTCTACAAGAACACCGCCAATGAGCTGATGCTGGGCGAGTCCACCGACGAAGGCGCCACGTTCCTGTCCAACGCGTGGACGAAGCTCGAGACGGGCGACCTGCGCGGCCGCTTCCCGGTCATGAGCGGCGAAGGGTCGACGGACATCGCCCTGGCCTTCACGGACTCGACGGGCAGCACGCTGACGGCCATGGTGCCCGCGCTGAGGTCCGTCAACGTGACCGCGGCGACTGGCGTCGGCGCCTCCACGGTCAACTGGGCGTCCGTCGGCGGCGTCAGCCGGTACCAGATCGACTCCGACGCTGGGAGTCTCGTCGACACCAACTTCACGTCGGTCTTCCAGTTCGACGTGCTGGGCTACACGGACGGCGGCCGGGCGCAGGCGCACCAGGTGCGGGCGGT
>JALHOS010000036.1 GCA_022842905.1 Myxococcaceae bacterium
GGTCCCGCCGCGGCCGCTGCGCCAGCGCGCGCGGCGCCTCCCGGTCTCAAGCCGCACCCGGCGCCGAGCGTGGGCGTCAAACGGATCCAGCAGCGGGTGAAGATGCAGGCGCAGGTCGACTTGGGCTCCGACGACAACTTCTTCAGCGGCTTCTCGTCCAACATCTCCGACGGCGGGCTCTTCGTCGCGACGGGCAAGCTCCTGGCCATCGGCACGGAGGTCGATCTGTCCTTCACGCTGCCGTCAGGCGAGAAGATCGACGCGAAGGGCGCCGTGCGGTGGGTGCGCGATCTGAACGACTCCACGCCGGACACGCTGCCCGGCATCGGCGTGCAGTTCGTCGGCCTCGAGCCCAAGGCCGAAGAGGCGATCCGCCGCTTCGTGCAGTCCCGCGAGCCGATCTTCTACGCAGAGTGAGCTCGCTCGGGCGGCCTGCTGCGGGAAAGGGCACGAAGGGCACGGCTCGCACCGCCGGAACGCCGACCGGCAGGATGAGCGCCCCTCGAGGCGCCGACCCACGCCCTTCGGGGCACCGCCTCGCGACCCCGCTCCGGGCGCGCCGCCTCCGCGCGCGCTCGGGCCCTCCTCGGCCTGCTGCTAGGTCAGCGCGAGCACGCGCTCTTCCAGCCGCTTCCCCCGCCAGACGGCGGTCAACAACACCCCGCGCTGCGCCAAGAGGCCGACCACCTGGGTGATCAGCTGCTCCGCCAGCACCTGCTCCGAGTCGAAGTGCACCGCGAGGATCTGGTTGGGCTCGAGCAAGGCTTGGGTGCAGCCGGTGAGCTTGGCGATCTCCTCGAGCGGAGGCGAGCCCTTGGCGAGCTGGACGCGGAACTCGGCCGCCTTGCCGGTGATCTCCGCCATCGACGCGGCGCGCACGAGCTTGCCCTTGTCGAGGATCGCCGTGGCGTCGCACAGCTCTTCGAGCTCCTGCAGGTTGTGGCTCGACACGACCAGCGTGTGCTGGCCCTTGAGCTCGCGAATCAGCTCTCGGACGGCCGCGGCGATCTTCGGATCGAGGCCCGCGGTCGGCTCGTCGAGCAAGATCACCGGCGGGCTGCCCATGAGCGCCTGGGCCATGGCGACGCGCTTGGCCATGCCGTGGGACAGCGCGCCGGCCTGCACGCCCCAGGTCTCCGGCAGCTGCACCCGCTCGAGCGCGCGGCGGGCCTCGGCTTCCGGCTGCTCGAGCCCCGACAGCGAGCCCCAGTACGTGAGCAGCTCGCCGACCGGCCAGAGCGGAGGCAACACCGCGTCCTGCGGCAGCACGCCGACCTTCTTCTTGAGCGCGCCAGGCTCGCTGGCGTCGGCGCCGAGCACCTCGATGCGCCCGCTCGTCGGCGAGAGGAAGCCGCACATCATGCTGAAGGTCGTCGTCTTCCCGGCGCCGTTGGGGCCGATGAGGCCGTAGCAGTGGCCGGCCTGCACGTCGAAGGACACGTCGTTCACGGCGGTCTTCGGGCCGAACTGCTTGGTCACGCGCTCGACGCGAATGGCGGGTGTGCTCACAGATCCCTCGCCGCCAGAGTGACCTGCGCCGTGCCCACGAAACACGCGCCCCAGCCGACGTGCGCCAACGCCGCGCCCAACAGCTGCCGCCAGTCGGGGTGCAGCAGGCCCTGACCGAAGTGCCACACCGACGCGTAGCGCAGGTACGCCGCCCAGGACTCGCTGCGCGCGAGCGTGTCGAGCATGCCGTGCGCCTCTTCGCCCGGGAAGCGGAACCACCCGCCCAGCGACGACACGAAGGCCAGCGCGAGGATCGCCATGATGTTGACCACCAGGCTCACGCCAGGCGTGCGGAACAGCGCGCTGAAGAGCGCCGTCAGGCACGCCCAGGCCACGCCGAGCAGCCCGAGCGCCAGGAACAGCTTGGCCGCCCAGCGCGCCATGGCGCCCCATTCGAAGTCGGCGTGGAAGGCGCGGGTGACGCCGACCATGAGCAGCGTGCCCACCGCGAGCATGATCAGCAGCGCGGTGATCTGCGCCAGCAGCTTGCCTACGAGGATCGAGCTGCGCCGCACGCGCACCACCAGGTAGCGAATGGACTTGGGGCCCACCTCACCGGACAGCTGGTCGAAGCCCATGAGGGCCACGAAGAGCGGGACGAACCAGGTCAGCAGCTTGAAGGCCGCGAGCAGCACCAGCGGCAGATCGAGCACCGCCTCGACGTACGCCTCGTCGTTGGTGAAGGTGGAGAGGAACTTCCGCTTCTGCTCTGCCAGCTCGTGTTTGGCCGCCGACGGGTCCGCGCCCTTGGCCACCGCTTCGGCGAGCGCCTTGTCCGCCTGGTTGGTGACGACCTTCATCGCCACGCCGACCGCGCCCAGCACGAGCCCCGTGAAGAGGAGGAACAGCGCCAACAGCACCAGCACGCGGCCGGAGGTCGCCGCGCGCCGCAGCTCCCCTTTCCAGATCGCCAGCAGTTCGTTCACGGTTGGGGCCACTCCTCGAGGCCGCGCGTCCTACACGGCCGCGATCGCGCGCGCCACGTCCCTTGCTTGTACAGTGCCTGGGCTCGATGGCCCGCTTCCTCTCTCTGGTTTGCCTGCTCGCGCTGGCCGCGTCGGCCGAGGACGGCGATCCGCTCGTCGTCCCCAGTCGCAAGACGGCCCCGCCACTCGCGTCGGCCCGGCCGCTCCCCAAGGAGCTCGATCTGCTCGGCACCCTCCAGCCGCTCGGCGACGGTCGGCTCGGGGTGGAGCACCAGGGGCGGCGGCGGGCGGTCACGCTGGTGCCGTCGCTCCAGGAGCGGCTCTTGGACACGCTGGTCCAGTACGAGACGCCGTACGCGGCGGTCGTGGTGGTGGAGCCTTCCACCGGCCGGCTGTTGGCCATGGTCGAGCACAGCGAGGAGGACCCAGCGCTGCGCGGGCTGTGCACGCGGGCGGTGTACCCGGCGGCCAGCATCTACAAGATCGTCAGCGCCGCGGCGCTGCTGGACAGCGGGCTGAGCGAGGACGAGGGCGTCTGCTACCACGGGGGCAAGCGGCGGCTGACGCCGGCGCTGCTCGAGGACTCCGAGAAGGACTTCCGCTGCCACACGCTCGGCAGCGCCATGGGCGCGTCGGCCAACGTCGTCTTCGCCAAGCTCACCGCGCGCTTCCTCGACGCGGAGCGGCTCGGGCGCTTCACGCGGGCCTTTCACTTCAACGCGCCGCTGGCCTTTCCGGTGCCGGTGGAGCCGTCGCTCGCGAAGATCCCCGACGACACGTTCGACCTCGCCCTCACCGGCGCTGGCTTCGGCGACGTCTACTTGTCTCCGCTGCACGGCGCGCTGCTCGCGTCCGTCGTCGCGAACGGGGGCGTGTGGCGCAGCCCGGTCCTGTTCGACGGTGACGCCGCCGAGGAAGAGCGAGTGCTCGAGCCGCAGGTGGCCCGCAGCCTCGAGGCCATGCTGGCCCACACGGTGACCGACGGGACCGCGCGGCGGGTCTTCCACGAGCGAGGCTTTCGGCTTCCGGACGCCGTCGGCAAGACCGGGTCGCTGGCCGACAAGACGCCGTTTCGCGACTACACCTGGTTCGTCGGCTACGCGCCCAAAGAGCGCCCGCAGGTGGCGGTGGCGGCGGTGATCGTCAACGGGCCGAAGTGGCGCATTCGCGCGCCGTGGCTGGGCCGTGAAGCGCTGCGCCTGGGACTGTCGACGCGCAGGACGGCGGCGGCCGCTAGCCCAGCTGGATCCACCGCTGTGCAATGAAGCGGTCGAAGAACACGAGCACCTCGAACTCCCGAAGCGGCGCCACGCGGACGATCCCCTCCAGACTCCGCTTCCCGTCGAGCCGGCTGAGCAGGTAGCGCTCGGGCGCCGTCAGCGGCTCGTCCTTCAGCTGGACGTCGCGGACCAGCAGCGTCGGCACTCGCGGCGAGGCCAGCAAGGTCTGCTTGAGGTTCGGAAGCCACGCCTCTTCGATCTGCTTGAGCAGCAGCTGGCCTTCGGGTCCCGGCGAGAGCTGCTGGGCGTGGCGGGCCAAGGCCAGCGCGTCGCGGTAGTTGTGCTGCGCGTAGAGGGACTGAGCGCTCGTCAGCAGCTCCGGCGCGGTCGGCGCTTCGCCCAGGCCCATGTCGATCTCGACCTGCACGCTCGACGTCGAGCTGTGGGGGAGCCGCGGCTTGGCCTTCACCGCGCCCAGCCGGTGGAGCGCGAAGAGGCGCTGGTAGAGGAAGAAGTCGGTCGCGTGCAGCGACAGCGCGAGCTGGTCGATCGTCTGGCCCTGCTCGATCGCCAGGTACAACTTCTCGTCGAGGCTGCCCGGCCGCGCGGGCTCCGCCAGGTTCCCCCGGTCCAGCTCGAGCTGCACGTCACCCGACGGGAACGCCGCGCGAATGTGCTGCCAGGCCACCTGGCGGAACTCACTCTCCTTGTCGAGGTCGAGCAGCGCCACCCGCAGCGCGATGCCGTCGACCACCTTCGCCGGGCCCGGTTCGAAGCTGAAGTCACCTTCAGCCCAGGTGAACGCTTCGAGGATCGTCTCGCGGAACTTCAGCGACAGCGCGTTCTCGAGCACCGGCTCGGTGACCAGTCCGATCATCACCAAGATCCGCCCGAGGAAGATCTTCGTTTCTTTCTGGGTTTCGAAAGCGCGGTTGAACTGCTCTTCGTTGATGTGGCCCAGGTTGATCAGGAACTGCCCCAAGAACTCCCGCGGCAGGTTGCTCGACACGTTCACCACTTCGCCGTTCTCGAGGGCGATCTGCTTGCGCGTGGTGTCGCGATCCAGCGTGAGCAGCCCGCTCGCGCGCCGGTTGCCCAGGTAGACACAGAGATCCCGCAACGGCATGGTGGTGAAGGTGCCGCTCAGACTCATGGCGCGCCGACCTGCAGGGGATTCAATGCGGATCGAGTTCTACACCAAGCCTGGCTGCGCGTTGTGTGACGTCGCCAGCGAGCTGCTCGACGACGCCCAAGACGAATGGGGTTTCGTGCGTACAGACTGCAACATCCTGCGACACGAAGCCTGGTTCGACCGCTACCGGTACCGGGTGCCGGTGGTGGTGATTGATGGCACCGAGGCCCTCGAGCTGCGCTTTGATGCCGCCGCGCTGCGCGCCGCGCTGGCGCGGGCAGCCCACAAGGAGTCGTCGTGAGCGAAGAGTACGCACAGTCGTTTCGCCAGGTGCCGCGCACCGGGGTGATCTTCGTCACGACCGAAGCGACGCGGCTGGGCTTCAGCCCCAAGAACCCGGACTGGTGCAACCTGGGCCAAGGCCAGCCGGAGACCGGCGCGCTGCCCGGCGCTCCCGAGCGGCTCGCGGCGGTCGCGATCGACCCCGACGATCAGGAGTACGCGCCGGTCGCTGGCCTCATGGAGCTGCGCGAGGCGATCGCCACGCTCTACAACCGGCTCTACCGAAAGGGGCTGCCCAGCCAGTACACCGCGGAGAACGTCTGCGTGTCGGGCGGCGGCCGGGTCGCGCTGACGCGGGCGGCGGCGGCGCTGGGCAACATCAACCTGGGGCACTTCCTGCCCGACTACACCGCGTACGAAGAGCTGCTCGACGTCTTCAAGGCCTTCACGCCGATCCCGATCCTCCTGGAAGGCGAGCGCGGCTACGCGTTCAGCCCCGAGCAGCTGCGGCGGGAAATTCAGGGGCGCGGGTTGGGCGCGCTGCTCTTCTCGAACCCCTGCAACCCGACGGGGAAGGTGATCGGCGGGCAGGAACTCCACGGCTACGTCCAGGCTTCGCGCGAGCTCGACTGCGCGCTGTTGATCGACGAGTTCTATTCACACTACGTGTGGAACGCGCCCCCGGGCCGGCTCCCCGTCGAGTCCGCCGCGCGCTACGTCGAAGACGTCAACCGCGATCCGGTGGTGCTCTTCGACGGGCTGACCAAGAACTGGCGCTACCCCGGCTGGCGAATCGCCTGGACCGTGGGGCCCAAGCAGGTGATCGACGCGGTCAGCTCCGCTGGCAGCTTCCTGGACGGGGGCGGCAACAAGCCCGTGCAGCGCGCCGCGGTGCCGCTGCTCGCCGAAGACGTGGTCGTCGCCGAGACGCAGGCGATCCACGCGGCGTTTCGCGACAAGCGCGATCGGTTGCTGGCCGGGCTGTCGAGGCTCGGCGTCACCGCGGACCGCGTGCCCGACGGCACGTTCTACGTGTGGGGCAACGTCAGCCAGCTCCCGCCGCCGCTCGACGACGGCATGGGCTTCTTCCGCGCGGCGCTCGAGCAGAAGGTGATCGTCGTCCCCGGCGAGTTCTTCGACGTGAACCCGGGCAAGCGGCGCTCCAAGCGCGCCTCGCGCTTCCGCCACTACGTGCGCTTCAGCTTCGGCCCATCCATGGCGACCCTCGAGCTCGCGCTGGGCCGCCTGGAGAAATTGGTGAAGCAGGCGGCGCGGTGAAGCCGATCAGCTGGCCTGGGCGATGGCGCCGAAGAAGTCGGCGTCCTTCCAGACGCTGACCACGGGGCCTTCGACCAGCGCGCGGAAGCCCTGCGGCACCGCCAACCCGACGCGCGCCGCGCAGGCCGCCGCGGTGCTCGCCCGAGGCAGCGCCAGCGAAGCGCGCCGGCTGTCGCAGAGGATCGTCACGATCGCCGGTGCCTTGGAGACGCCCGAGAAGCGCACGCGGTTGTCGGCCAGCTGCTCCACGCGCAGCCCCGCGTCCTGCAGCAGCACCCGCAGGCACGGCGGCGTCGCCGCCGGGACCACCAACTCCAAGAGCCGAAGATCGACGTCGCCGTCGTCCGCGGTCGCGACCAGGTGCACGTCTCGCGGGAGCGCGTCCTTGAGCCGCAGCGCGGCGGGCAGCGGGCGGGTGTGCTCGGGCAGGCTCACGCTCAGCTCGTCCGTCGGCAGCCCCACGTGCAGCGTCGTCGCCGGCCTGCTCGCGACCTCGCCGGACAGCCGGAAGCGGTTGCCGCCGCGCCACTCGACCCGAAACGCGGGGTCCTGCGTCTGCAGGCGAAAGCGCCCAGGGTTGAGCGGAATGACCTCGTGGCTCACGGGCGCTGGCACCTACACGAGCCGCCCCGCGGACGGTAGGGCCGTCGAGAAGAGGCTGGAATGACAGGGCAAATTCCGGCACGGTGCGGACCACCCATGACTCGTGCCGGGCTGGTGGTGGCGGTGGTGCTGCTCAACGTGCTGGGCGGGGGCTGCGCCCGAGCGAAGGCCGTCGTGCGTGACGTGGCGATCGCCGAGGCGAAGGCGCAGCTCGACCAGGGGGCCGCGACGGCGCTCGACGCGAACGAAGAGAGCTTTCGCGCCAAGCACGGCTGGCTGCCCAACGCGGTGCTCTTGTCCAGCTACGACGAGTACGCGCTGAGCGAGCTGCCCGCGGACAAGGACCGGCCGCTCATCTTCTACTGTTCGAACAGGCTCTGAGGGGCCTCCCACGCAGCCGCCGGTCGGGCGGCGCAAGCAGGGTGGCAGCAGGTGTCCGTCATGAAGGACGGGCTCAAGGGCTGGGTCCAGGCGGGGCACGCCGTTCAGAAGGCGCCGTAGCGCGCGGTCTCTCTCGGGTCCGGATCGACGACCCAAGAGTGCACTTCGACCCGGCGCGCGCGCTCGACGAATTCGCGCGTTGGTGAGTTGGAGCGGCGCGGCGCAGGTTCTGCATTCGAGCTTCGGCTGCCTACTTCGGCAGACAAGGAGCGTCGTCCCCACATGGATCTGACCCACGAGCGCTTGAGCCCCATGCTGTACCGCATCACCGAGACGCTGAAGGACAACCCCGAGGAGCTCCACGCGTTCGAGCGGTGGGCGGTCGCCGTGCTGCAGGGCCTCGTCGCCGCGGCCGGAGAGGGTGACGCGCCGCTCAAGCGGGTGCTCATGGATCTGGGGCACGAGCTGGCGGATCTGCAGCGCGATCTCTCGGCAATTCACGTGACCGGCCGCAGCCAGGTGCGCCGCATGTGCCGCCGCGAGTGGCTGACGACGTTGATCGAGCTGGTCGACCAGAGCCGCGGGTACGGCGACTCCGGCGTCTGGCGCGTCGCGGCGTAGTCTGAAGAGCGGCGCTACGGCAGCGGAGGCTTCGCCGCGGCCTGCGCGCGGAGCTGCTGGACCGCCATGCGCATCATCGGCGGGGCTTCGGGGCCGGCCTGCTCGAGGTACGCCTCGAAGTTCACCAGCGCGCGCGCCGAGTCCTGCTGATCCATGGCCATCATCCCCGCGAAGAGTCGGCCGTCGTAGGCCTCGGGGTACTTCGCGGCCAAGGACTCGAGCTCGCTGAGCGCGCGGGGCAGATCGCCCTCGAGCGCGACGATCACCGACCGCCCGACGCGGGTGCGCACGTGGAACGGGTCAATCAACGTCGCGCGGTGGACCATGGGCACGGCTTCTTCGAAGCGCTGCTTGCGCATGAGCGCCAGCGCGGCGGTGGCGAGGGTGTCCGGATCATCCGGGCTGTTCTTCGCCTGCGCGAGGAGTCGCTCGAGCTTCTCGTCGACGGGCGGCGGCTGGTTCTGCATGACCGCGGGGCCCGGCCCACCGGTGGCCGACATGCCTTCGGGGCGGGAGTCGCTGGACGCGTTGAGCTGAACGCCCAAGAACACGAAGAAGGACACGAGCCCGCCGCCCAAGAGCGCGCCCTTGAGCGTGGGGTTGTTGGCCAAGAAGCCGGTGGGCTTGGCCTGTTCCTTCTGCTCCGATCTCGCTTCGGCCTTGCGCAGCTCGTGCTGCTTCTGATCACGCTCGCGGAGCACCTGCGCGGCGGCCTTCTGGAGTCGCTCGCGCTCGGCTTCCCACCGGGCCGCGTCCGCCAGGTGTTTGTTCGCCGTGTGCTCCTTGAGCTCGGCGATCAGCGCCTGGTACCGCGCCTGGTAGTCGTCGACCGTCTCCAGCGGCTGGCTCTTGAGGCGCGACTTGTTGATCAGCAGGTAGCCCAGCGCGGCGGCCGCCGAGCCCCCCAGCACCCACAGCCCAGGACCCCAGTTCGTCGTGGCGCCAGCGTCCATCACTTCTCCAGATCGGCGCGGACCTGCGCCAGGTACGGGTCTTCGTCAGGGCTTTGCGGCGCGGGCGCGGCGGGCGCGGCCTTCGCGGCGTCGGGGGCGGACGGGGCTGGGGCCAGCTCCGACGGCAGCCCGCGCTTCTTGGACTGCAGCCAGATCAACAGCAGCCCCACGGCGAGCAACCCCACCGGCGCGGTCCACAGCACGGTGTTGAGCCCGCCGGTCGTCGGCTCGAGCAGCACCCACTCACCGTAGCGGGCCACGAAGTAGTCGAGGATCTCCTGGTCAGACTTGTTCTCGGCCACGAGCTCGCGGACCTTGTCGAGCTGCGCGCGGGCCATGGAAGCGGGGGAGTCGCTGATCGCCACGCCCTGGCAGACGGCGCAGCGCAGCTGTTTACCCAGCCGCTGCACGCGGGCCTCACGCTCGGTGTCGAGCGGCGCCTGGCCTTCGCGCGGCGGGGCGTACCCCTGGCCCAGCACCATCACCAACCCCAGCGCCAACACGGTGCTCATGGCTGCTTCACCTTCTGCTGGAGCTCGTCGGACTGCTTGGCCATGGCGAGGATCTGCTCCGCCGTCTGCCCCCCGACCGCCAGCGCGCGCACGAAGATCGTCGTGTTGTCCGCCGGCACCGGGAAGCTCGCGAGCTTCGCCTGCGTCAGCCCGTCGAGCGCCCCCTTCACCTGCGCTTCGATCGCCGGGTCCTCGAGGATCTCACTGACGCGGGCGTTGAGCGTGTAGTCGTCGAGCGGGGCGGCGTACTTCCCGCGAATCACGCCCTGCTTGGTGACGAAGTACGTCTCCGGCACGCCGGCCACCGCGTAGTCCACCGCCACGGTGGACTTGGGATCGAACAGCTGCGTGAGCGACCAGCCGTGCTGCGCCAGGAACTGCTTGGTGTTCTCTTCGGTGTCCTCGAAGACGATGCCCAAGAAAGCGACGCGGTCCGCGAAGCGCTTCGCGCCGGCCTCGAGCACCGGGTGCTCCTGCTTGCACGGCCCGCACCACGTCGCCCAGAAGTTGATGACGAGGGGCCGACCCGCGTAGTCCGACAGCGAGACGAACTCGCCGTTGTCCAGCCGCTTGATGCGGAAGGCCGGGGCGGGCTTGCCGTCGAGCATGAAGGGCACCGCGTGCGGATCGGTGCCGAAGGCCTTCGCCATGACGAAGAGGATGAGGCCGGTCGCGGCCAGCGCGATGCCGACGCCGATCGCTCGATTCACGCGTTACCTCCGGTCGCGGCGGCTGCGGGCACGGTCGCCTCGGGGCTGGGTGAGGTCTTCTGCGCCGCCTTGCGCTGCGGCCACAGGGCGATCAGCGTCCCCAGGATCAGCAGCGGAATCGAGTACCAGATCCACCCGACCAGCGGGAACACCCAGGTGTTGAACGACGCGGTCTCGGCCTGCGGATCGTACGAGAGCAGCGACACGTACACGTCGCGGAAGACCATCTCCTGCACGCTGGGCGAGCCGATGGGGTCGGTGCTGCGCGCGTAGTAGTTCATGCGCGGGGCCTCTTCGCCGTGGTGCGCGGTGATCGTGCCGTCCGGGGAGATCACCGACACGTTCGCGCTGGTCCAGGTCTTGTGCGGCGCCTGGCCCGACTCGAGCCCGTCGAAGCGCAGCAGGTACGCGCCGACCTTGAGCGTCTCGCCCTTCTTCAGCGCGCCCGTCGCGTGCGTCTTGAACGCGGCCGACGCGGCGATGGCGACCACGATCGCCACGATCCCCAGGTGCACCACGTAGCCGCCGAAGCGCCGGCGCGCGCGGCTGGCGCTGCGGAACAGCGCGACGAAGGCCGTCTCCTTCTGCTCGTCCATGCGCTGCTTGGCGGGCAGGAACATCTCCCGGAGCGTGATGACGGTCGCGAACGCGGCGAGCCCAAAGGCCAGCAGCGGCATGAAGCCGCGGTAGCCCAGCGCCGCGCAGACCGCGATCGTCGCCAGGCCGACGATGCCGGGGATCGTGAACTGCCGCTTGAGCACCGCGGGATCGGCCTGCCCCCATGGCAGCACCGGGCCGACGCCCATGAGGAAGAGCATGAGCAGCCCGCCGGGCAGCGCCATGGTGTTGAAGTACGGCTCGCCCACGCTGATCTTCTTCTTCTGCAGCGCTTCGGTGACCAGCGGGAACGTCGTCCCCAAGAGCACCGTGAAGGTCTGCGCCACGAACACCAGGTTGTTCACCAGGATCGACCCTTCACGCGAGGCGACCGTGGCCAGGTTCGTCTCCGCGACCAGCAGGTGTCCGCGCACCGTCAACAGCACGATGCAGAAGACGATCACGATGGCGATGAAGACCAGGAACGTGGGGCCGATGTCCGACTGCGTGAAGCTGTGCACCGAGTTGAAGACGCCCGAGCGCGTCATGAAGGTGCCGATGAGCGTGAGCACGAAGCTGCCCAGCGCGAGCGCAATCGTCCACAGCTTGAGCGACTTGCGGCGCTCGAGCACCATGGTCGAGTGAATGAACGCCGTCGCCGTGAGCCACGGCATGAACGACGCGTTCTCCACCGGATCCCACGCCCAGTAGCCGCCCCAGCCGAGCACCGCGTACGCCCACCAGGACCCGAGGATGATGCCAATGGACAGGAACAGCCACGGCACGAGTGTCCACTTGCGCAGGGGCACCAGCCACGCGTCGCCCAGCTCACCGCGGAGCAGCGCGCCCGCGGCGATCCCGAACGGAATCGTCATGCCCACGTAGCCCAGGTAAAGCATGGGCGGGTGGATGATCATGAGCGGGTGGTTCTGCAGGAGCGGGTTGACGCCGGGGCCGTCGGACAGCGGGTTGGGGATCGCGGTCCACGGGTTGGCCGGCCCGGCGATCAGGAACGCGAAGAACGTCGCCACCGCGGCGATCGTGCCCAGCGTCAGCAGCATGTAGCGCTCGTGCTCCTTGCGGTAGACGAGCGTGAACGCGAGCACGTACAGGCCCATGATCGCGCCCCAGAAGAGGATCGACCCTTCCAGCGCGCTCCACAGCGAGACGATGGTGAAGATCGTCGGCGTCGCCCGGCTGCCGACCTGAGAGACGTACTTCACCGAGAAGTCGTGCTCGAGCAGCGCCTTCACCATGACCAGGTTGGACCCGATCATGGACGCGGAGAACGCGTACATGGCGCCGCGCACCCACGGCAGCGCGCCGTCGCGCCGGGTCATGCCGGTGTACAGGCCGACGACCGCGGCGAAGACCGCGCAGGCCAACCCGAAGAGGATGAGGCCGTAACCCAGAGTCGAATTCACGCTCGACCTTGTACAGCCGCCGCTTTCTCCGTCGCGAACTTTTTGGGCTGGGGCGCAGACATTGCGCTTTCGGCCCTTATGCCGGCAACGCCAACAACTTCGTGGTCATGACTCGCTCGACCCACCCCTGGCGAGGCGCCGCGCCGACCGCTACCGGCGCGTCCAAGAGCGCCTGGAGGACCCTCGGCACCTGGTACGGATCGTCGAAGCTCGTCACGTCGACCTCGCTGTACGGCACCCCGAGCGACGCTGCGCAGGACCGCACCGTCATGCCCCGCGCCGCGCTCGGAGCCAGCGACAGGAGCAGCGCCAGCGCCGACACCTGGTAGCCCACGTCGCGGAACACCCGCGCGAACTGATCGCCCGCCTCCCCAGCCTCGTCGCCGACCACGATCACCACCAGCCGCGCCGACACGGGGAACGTCAGCCCCGTCTGCGCGAGCGCCCGAACCGCCGCGGCGTGCACGGTGCCGCCGTCGGCCTTCACGGTGGCCAGCATGTGCTGCACTGCGGTGCGCGTCGCCGCCTTGGGGCGCAGGACGGTGCCGACGGTGTCGAACGTGGCGCAGTGGAGCTTCTCGAGCGGGAAGCCGGCGAGGATCTTCGAGAGCGCCTCCTTCGACTGCTCGATGGCGCCCTGCATGGACCCAGACTTGTCGATCAGGAACAGCACGCGGACGTCGGTGTCCTTCGTCGCGGCGCTGACGGCCTTCTGCGCGGCCACGTCGGCGGCCTCGGCGAGCTTCTCCTTGAGCTGCTTGGACTGGACGTTCTTGGCGATGTTGAGGGAACGCTGGTCGGTCGCCGAGGCGATCGCCTGTTCCCAGCGCGTTCGGATCTCCGCGTCGGCCATGAGGCCCAGGCTCTCGAGCGTCGGCGTGAGGATCCGCAGGTCGCGATCCGACAGGCTGGGGACCAGCGCCGCCATGATCGCCGGCGTCAGGCCCAGCTCCTTCGGGAGCCGGCCGACGACCTCCTTGTAGGACAGGCGCTGCGTGTCGATCGCCTCGCAGATCTCCGCTTCGGACAGCCCGTCGAAGCGGTCCGACTTCTGTACGGCCAGCCCGCTCAGGCCGACGGTGCGGTGCCCCGCCGCGGCCTGCTTCTGCTTCCAGCCGAGCACCTCGAAGAACGCTTGGCCTTGCGGCTTGTAGCCGGCCTTGCGCGCGAGCTGCTTGATCGTCTCCTTGAAGCCGGCCTTCACCAGCCCGGCGAGGAGCGCGGGGTTCTGCTCTCGGTACGCCAGCCACTTGGTCGCCGCGCGCTTCCAGCGACCCAGCGGAGGCTTCTTCGCGGCGGGGTCGCCGAAGCCGGCCTTGCGGTTGAGCTTGGCGATCGCCGGGAGCTCGAGGAGCTCAGCCACGCGCAGCACCGCCTTGGGCGTCAACATGCGCGTCGACTTCTTCTCGTAGAGCAGCAGCATCGCCTCGCCGATCTGCCGGTAGTCGTCGTCGTGGAAGGCGACCTCGCCGTCGTCTTCGCGCACGGGTTGGCCAGAGCGGCTCTGCACGAGCATGAGCGCCGCGCAGGCGACCTTGAGATCGCGCCAGTCGGTCTGCGTGAGCGCGTAGCTGGCGAAGTGGGCCATGAGGTCCTGGTTGAGCGCGTAGATCTCCAGGAGCTTCTCGTAGAGCGTCACCGCGGCGGACTCGTGCAGCCCGGGCGAGACGAGCTTGGCGCCCTTCGGCAGCGCGGCGCCCTTCTTCGGCCGCGGCGCCCACTTGCCCTGCAGCTCGAAGCCGGGTCGGTTGTGCCAGAGGTGCGCCGAGCTGGAGAGGACCAAGTCGAGCAGCTTCTCGGCGGGGCCGAGCTGGGCTTCGGGGAGCAACGGCTTCTTCGTGGTAGCCATGGGCGCGCAGAACAGCAGTGATGTGGGAGGCTGCGCCACGACTTTGTGCGGCGCGCCGGTGTGACGGTTCGAGAGGAGCGGTGACGTGAAGAACGGGACGTTGGGTGTGGCGGTGGCGGTGGTGCTCGGCGCGGCGTGTGCGCCGACTCGGCCGCAGCAGACGGAGTTCGAGCTCACCTACTACTACTTGAAGTTCTGACGCGTCTGCGACGCCACGAAGGCGGCCGTGAGCCGCTTGCCAACGGAGCTGCCGGGCCTGGTCACGATTCGGCTCGTCCCGCACACGGACGCCGAGGCGGAGGCCGCGGTGCGCACGAACGACTGGAGCAGTCACGGGGCGATCGTGCGGCGAGGCAGCAAGGTGATCTACCGCGCGGCGGATCACCGCGTGGCGGCGCTCGACATGCACCGGGCGGTGCTCGCCGAGCTGGACCTGCCGCCGTGGTGCCAGCCGTTCACTCAGTGAAGAAGAGGGGAGGGCGCGCCCGCTGAGCTTCGAGCGAGCCCTCCCCATGCTTCACCGCCCGGAGCGACTCAGGCGTTGGTCCGCAGCTGCAGGCGCTCGAGCGCACCTTCGCCGAGCACCAGGTTGACCTTGCCGACCTTGGCCGCGAGGTCCTTGTACGCCTCGAGCTCCTTGAGGCGCAGGAGCAGCGGGTTCTCGGACAGCACCTTGGCAGTCTGGGCCAGGCTGCGCGTGGCGGCCGTCTCCTCACGGCGGAGGATCACGTTCGCCTCTGCTTCCTTCTGGGCCTGGGTCACCTTGTTGAGGAGCTCCTTCATCTCACCAGGCAGGACCACGTCCTTGAGCCCCAGCTCGACCAGCTCGAGCCCCACGCCCTCGGCGCGAGCACGCACCGACGGCGTCATGACCTGCACCAGCGCGTCGCGCGCCGCGAGGAGCTCGTCCAGCGTGCGGGCGGTGACCGCTTCCCGCGCCGACAGCTGCATGGCCAGGTAGATCAGATCGTCTGGCGCGCGGGCCACGGAGGCCAGCCGCCGCGCGTCGCGGACGCGCACGGTGGCGCTCAGGTTGAGCCGCAGGGTGACGCGGTCCTTGGTCATCACCTCCTGGCCGGACACCGCCAGGACGCGCTCCCGCAAATCGATCACCGAGAGGTTCACCGACCGCACCGTGGTCCACGCCGCGTGCCGCCCCGCCGGCAGCACCTGCTCGAGCACGCCGTCGACGAAGCGGACCACGACGTGGCCTTCCGGCGCCGTCACCTCGACGTAGTCCTTGCCCTTGGCCAGCGCGGCGACCTCCAGCGGCAGCGGGCTCGCGACGATCGCCGACGTGTCGTAGGTGCGCAGGGCGATCAGCGGCCGCACGGCGCCACCGTCGCGCTCGAGCTGTCGTTCCACGGTCCACACGTGGTGAACGCCGGCGCCGAGCCACAGGGTCGGCTTGCCGCGGCGCAGGACCAGCGCGCGCTCGTGCTCTGCGAGAGAAAGCACCGTCAGCTCGTCCTTCGGCACGAGCGCCAGGCGGGACTCGTCGAGCTCCACGAGCAGCGACGTGGTGGCGTGGCGCTCGACCTTCACCTGCCGCAGCGGCGCGAACACGCGGTGCAGGCCCGGTCGCAGGTAGCGGCTCGGACGACCGTCGATCAGCAGGAAGCCGCGCTCGTGCTGGGAGATCTCGATCTTCATGGTGTCCCTCCTCGTGGTGCCGCCCTTCGAAAAGCGACGGGGGCCGCCGCGCTCACGGGGGCCGACCCACGCGCCTGACGAGCTCGAGAACTTCCTCCAGCTCACCAAACCCGCCGCGGCAGACGCTCGAGCGACACCTTCAGGCCGACTGCTCCTGAAGGGGCCTTCGAGGCCGAGTGGAGTGGGGCGTGGCTTCCTGCGAGCGCCTCACGGTGATCGTCGCAGCCCTGCAAACGAGCCTGCGGGCTTCTTCGACCGTGGCGAGGCGCTGGCGACTTCTCTTCGGGCCAGGCGTCTACGACGTCCACCCCACCGGCGTGCTGCGGCCGTGGGACTGCTCCAGCGTGCGCGACAGCCCCCAGGTTGGGCGAGGAGGAGTTGAACCTCCGACGGCGAGACGACCAAGTCTCGTGCTCTAACCAGGCTGAGCTATCGCTCCGGCGTAACAGGCCGGTGTCCCCTTCAGTGGAGACGCTCTTTCGTGGGGCGCCGTTCGAACCGACACCTGACGGGGAAGGGAAAACCGCCGCGCCCTTAAACGGGCGAGGCGGCTCCCAACCACGAGGTGGCGCAGCGCTTGTCCCTTTCAGAGTGCGCCGCGCGACGTGGCGCTCGGCGACGGACTGACTTGAACCTCCTTCAGCGCTCGAAGACCGAGGCGACGAACTGCTCGAGCGTGACGAGGCCGCGCTGCGCCGCCCCTTCGAACGTCATCAGCCCGCTGTCCATCGCGCTCCCCATCTCCGCGTAGGCGGTGGCCCACGCCGTGTTGAGCCCAGCCTGCGTCAACGCCGGTACCCGCGCTTCGGGCGGCACGAAGACGGGGGTGATCGCCTTCTTCATCGCGGCGCCGAAGACCTGCGCCGCGTCCGTCATGGACCGCTCGGCCGGGCCCGCGAGCTCCAACACCCGCGGCGCCGCCACGCCCTGGCGCAGCGCCCAGGCCGCGAACGCGCCGATGTCCGACGTGTGCACCATGGGGAAGGGGGCGGTGACGTTGTTCAGGCTGGGCAGCACTCCTTGCTCCTTCATCGGGTGCATGTTCGCGAGCAGGTTCTCCATGAAGTAGCCGGGACGGAGGAAGGTGATCGGCGTGCCGACCGTCGACAGCGCCTTCTCCGCGGCGCGGACGATGACGATCGGCCCCGTCTTCCCGGGCTGGTGGGCCGCGATCGACGACAGGAACACGACGTGCTTCACGCCGCTCGCGGGGATCGCCGCCTTCATCGCCTCGACGTGCGCCGCGCCGTTGGCGAGCAGGTCCGTCGCCGCGGGGTTCGGCGGAACGAGCAGGTACGCGCCGGTCGCGCCGGTCAGCGCGGCGGTCAGCGCCTTGGCGTCCTTGAGATCGGCGACCGCCACCTCCGCGCCCCGCTTCTTCCAGGCCTCGCCCTTGTCCGCGCTTCGGACGATGACGCGCACCTTCAGCCCCTGCGCCAGCAGCGTGTTGGCGACGACCTGCCCCGTGTGTCCAGTGACTCCTGCAATTGCGAACATGTGTGCTCCTCGTGTGGGTGGACTGCGTGGTTGCTCGACGGCGGCGCACACATACGGGTGAACTCGACATTCGGCCAATCGATGGGCGAAATACTCACCATGCATGGGACGAATCTGGCCGAGGTCGATCTCAACCTGCTCGTGTCACTCCAGGCGCTCCTCGAAGAGCGCCACGTCACGCGCGCGGCGCGTCGGGTCGGCGTGACCCAGCCGGCCATGAGCCACGCCTTGGGGCGCCTTCGCGTGGTCTTCGACGACGCGCTGCTGGTGCGATCCACCGCGGGTCTGGTGCTCACCCAGCGCGCCCAGGCGCTGCTGCCGCAGTTGGCGGAAGCGCTCTCCGCCGTGCAGTCCGTGTTCTCACCGCCTCAGGCGCAGACGCTCGAGGCGCTCAAGCGCAGCTTCTCGCTCGGGTTGGTGGACTACTCGGAGGCCGTGCTCCTGCCTCGGCTCTGCCAGGTGCTCCAAGAAGAGGCGCCCTGGGTTCAGCTCAACTGCCGGCAGCGGTTCACCGACGCGGTCGGGGCGCTGGCGACGGGGGAGCTCGATCTGTGGCTCGGCGTCGGGCCTCCTGTCGTCCCGGAGCTGTTCGTGCAGAGCCTGCTCACCGAGACGTACCTGTGCGCGGTGCGGCGAGGCCACCCGCTCTCGAAGAAGCGAGTGACGCTCAAGGACTTCGCGCAGGCGCGACACGTTCAAATCGCTCCCGGCGAGACGGCGGGCGGCCCGCTCGACACGGCGCTGGCGGAGCGTGGGCTGAGGCGGCACGTGTCGGTGCGGTTGCCGCACTTTCTGGTCGCGCCGCAGCTCTTGCGGTCGACGGAGTTGGTGCTGACGGCCCCCGCCCGGCTCATTCGAGGAGCCGAACGCAGCGAGCGGCTCCACGTGTTCGAGCCTCCGCTCCCGATCAAGGGCTTCACGTTGGTGCAGGCCTGGCACGCGCGCGTGCATGCCGATCCGGCCCACCAGTGGCTCCGGGCGGCGGTGGCCAGCTGCCTGCGGTAGCCCGCTCGCTCATTGGGCAAGACAACCGAGCGCGAACTGAATATGTGAGCCGGCGCTTCAGCCGGTCGGATCCTCCGCTTTCCAAAGAGCCAGCCACATGAACATTCACGAGTATCAGGGCAAGCAGATCTTCAAGAAGTACGGCGTCCCGGTGCCGCGCGGCATCATGGTGAAGACGGCCGAGGACGCGGAGAAGGCCGCCAAGGAGCTCGGGACGAAGGTCGTCGTCGTCAAGGCGCAGATCCACGCCGGCGGCCGCGGCAAGGGCGGCGGCGTGAAGATCGCCAAGAGCCCGGCGGAGGCGAAGGACCTCGCGTCGAAGATGCTGGGCATGATCCTCAAGACCGCCCAGACCGGCCCCGAAGGCCGCAAGGTCGGCACGCTCTACATCGAGGAAGGCCTCGACATCGCCAAGGAGTACTACCTGGGCGTGACGCTCGATCGTGCGACGAGCCGCGTGACCTTCATGGCCAGCACCGAAGGCGGCGTGGAGATCGAAGAGGTCGCCCACACGCACCCCGAGAAGATCCTGCGCGCGTCGGTGGACCCGGCCGTCGGCTTCCAGCCGTTCCAGGGGCGCACGTTGGCGTTCGGGCTCGGGCTGACCGGCGATCAGGTCGGCAAGTTCGTGAAGTTCTGCCAGGCGCTCTACACGGCGTACGTCGAGACCGACGCGTCGCTGGTGGAGATCAACCCGCTCATCACCACCAAGAGCGGCGACGTGCTGGCGCTCGATTCGAAGATGAACTTCGACGACAACGCGCTGTACCGCCACGGCGACATCGCCGAGATGCGGGACGTCGCGGAGGAAGATCCGCGGGAAGCGAAGGCCAAGGAGTTCGACCTCGCGTACATCGCGCTCGAAGGGACGATCGGCTGCATGGTCAACGGCGCCGGGCTGGCGATGGCGACCATGGACACCATCAAGCTCGTCGGCGGGCAGCCGGCGAACTTCCTCGACGTGGGCGGCGGCGCGACGAAGGAGAAGGTCACCGCGGCGTTCAAGCTGATCCTCGCCGACCCGTCGGTGAAGGCGGTGCTCGTGAACATCTTCGGCGGGATCATGAAGTGTGACGTGATCGCCGAAGGTGTCATCGCCGCGGCGAAGGAAGTGCAGCTCAAGGTCCCGCTCGTGGTTCGCCTCGAAGGCACCAACGTGGAGCTGGGCAAGAAGATCCTGCGCGAGTCGGGCCTGCCGATCACGCCGGCGGACAACCTGCGCCAGGCGGCCGAGAAGGCCGTCGCGGCGGTCAAGTGAGCGGGCCTCTCTTCAACGGACTTCTCGGAGAACGAACATGAGCATTCTGGTCGGCAGCAACACCAAGGTCGTCGTGCAGGGCATCACCGGCTCCGCCGGCAGCTTCCACGCCAAGCAGTGCATGGAGTACGGCACGCAGGTCGTCGCCGGCGTCACCCCGGGCAAGGGCGGGCAGCTGTTCGAGGGCAAGGTGCCCATCTTCGACACCGTCGAGCAGGCCGTGAAGGCGACCGGCTGCAACACGTCGGTGATCTTCGTGCCGCCGCCGTACGCCGCGGACAGCATCATGGAGGCCGCGGACGCGAAGTTGGACCTGGCGATCTGCATCACCGAGGGCATTCCGGTGAACGACATGGTCAAGGCCAAGCGGTTCATCGGCGGGACGAAGACGCGGCTGATCGGCCCCAACTGCCCCGGCGTGATCACGCCCGGAGCGAAGTGCAAGATCGGCATCATGCCGGGCCACATTCACAAGCCCGGCCGCATCGGCGTCGTGTCTCGCTCGGGCACGCTGACCTACGAAGCGGTGTTCCAGGTGACGTCGCTGGGCATGGGGCAGTCGACGGCGGTCGGCATCGGCGGCGACCCGGTGAACGGGACGAACTTCATCGACGTGCTCAAGCTGTTCAACGACGACGCCGAGACGGACGCGGTGATCATGATCGGCGAGATCGGCGGGTCGGCCGAAGAGGAAGCCGCCGCTTGGGTGCAGGCGAACTTCAAGAAGCCGATCGCGGGTTTCATCGCCGGCGCCAGCGCGCCTCCGGGCAAGCGCATGGGCCACGCCGGAGCGATCATCTCCGGGGGCAAGGGCACCGCGGCGGACAAGGTCAAGGCCATGACCGCAGCCGGTTACGTGATGGCGGCCTCGCCGTCGGAGTTGGGCACGACCCTGGTCGAGGCGATGAAGCGCAAGGGGCTCAACGCGTAACGGGGCCCTCGCTCACCGCTTGGGCGCCGCTCCGCATGCCCCACCTTCCTGTGCGGGTTCGCCGACCGCTGAAGCGCTCCGAGTTCGACGTGCTCGTCGGCGCGGGGTGCTTCGCCGGCGAACGAGTCGAGTTGATTGGTGGGTCGCTCGTCGCGAGACCACCTCGAGGAGTGAAGCAGGCTGGGGTGGTCGAACACCTCTCGGCCTGGCTCGTGCCCGCGCTCTCAGGCCTCGCGCGCGTCCGAGTGCAGTTGCCTTTTCTGGCGCACGGCGAGTCCGAGCCGATCCCCGACGTGCTGATCACCACCGAGCGGTTCGGCAGCAAGCACCCCGCGACGGCGGTGTTGGCGATCGAGGTCGCTGACAGCAGCGCCAGCTTCGACACCACGACCAAGGCCGCGCTGTACGCCGTGTCTCGAGTCAGCGAGTACTGGGTGTTCTCGATCAAGACTCGTCGGGTCGAGCGCTTCCACCGCGCGGTCGGCGGGCGCTACGCCAAGCGCCAGGTGCTGCGAGCGGGCTCGGTGCTCGTCGTCCCGGGCTTCGAACACGTCAGCGCACCCGTCGAGCGCGTGCTGCTGGCCGGCCCCCCACGTCGCCGCGCCGCGCACTGAGCCCGGCGTATTCCCACGACCGCGCCGAGGCGGTGTGTCATAGCGGCGGCATGTCAGAGCGACGCATCGCCCTCTTCATCGACTTCGAGAACCTGGTCACCAACACGGGGATCACCGCAGCCGCGTTCGACCTCAAGCCGTCGCTCGACGCGCTGCTCGAGAAGGGCAAGGTGATCTTCCGCCGCGCCTACTGCGACTGGAGCCGCTTTCACGAAGCGAAGGCCGGGCTGCACTCGGTCGGCGTGGAGCTGGTGGACGTGCCGCCGTCGACGCGCTCGGGGAAGAACGGCGCCGACATGCGCCTGGTGATCGACGCGCTCGAGCTCTGCTACGCGCGCGAGCACATCGACACCTTCGTGATCGCCTCGGGCGACAGCGACTTCTGCCCGCTCGCGTACAAGCTGCGTGAGAACGACCGGCTCGTCATCGGCCTGGCGGTGCGCGAGGCGACAAGCCCCCTGTTCGTCAAGGCCTGCGACGAGTTCATCTATCTGCGCGCGTCGCCGCGGAGAGATGAGCTGCGCGCGGCGGGGCCTCAACGCGGGCGCTCCGAGCACCGACCGCCCCGGCCCGAAGGCCAGGGCTCCCGTCGCCAGGCCGTGGTCCCGGAGATCGCCCGCCAGGTGCTCGCCAGCGTGCTCTCGAAGGCCACCGGGCCGGTCAACCCGTCGCTCATCAAAGAGACGATCATTCGCCGGCAGCCGGACTTCGACGTGAAGGACCACGGCTTCGCCACGTTCTCGCGGCTGCTCGACGCGCTCGAGAAGGAAGGCCTGTGCGCCAAGCTGACGCAGGGCCGGCAGACCTACGTGGTGGCCTCCGACGCAGCGAAGCAGCGCCCCGAGCAGGACGCGGGTGATTCGGAGACCGGGGAGCAGGACGCGGCCGACGTGGCCGAGCACGACGGGGCCGATGACGCCCATGACGACGCTGGGCCGGTGCCCCCGCTCGACGACGAAGGCCCCGGCGACGACGAAGAGTCGATCGACGACCCCGACGAGCCCTGAAGCGGGAGCGGTGAAGAAGGACTTGGCAGGGGAACGGGTGGGGTGCTACCGGGCCGCCACACCCGCAGTACGCCTTCACAGGAGTCACCCATGGCCATCGAGCGCACCCTCTCCATCATCAAGCCGGACGCCGTCGAGCGCGGTCTCATCGGCAAGGTCGTCGCCACGTTCGAAGAGCGCGGCCTCAAGCCCGTCGCGATGCGGCTGACGCACCTCTCGCAGGTGGAGGCCGAGGGCTTCTACGCCGTGCACAAGGAGCGCCCCTTCTTCAAGGACCTGGTGAAGTTCATGACCAGCGGCCCGGTGGTGGTGATGACGCTCGAAGGGGAGAACGCCGTCGCGAAGAACCGCGAGATCATGGGCGCCACCAACCCGGCGAACGCCGCCGAAGGCACGATCCGCAAGATGTTCGCGCAGAACATCGAGCGGTCCTCGGTGCTCGGCTCGGACAGCCTCGACAACGCGAAGATCGAGACGGCGTACTTCTTCCGATCGATCGAGCAGCACGGCTACGAGTGGAAGCGGTAACCAAGACCGACGTCTTGGGGCTCTCGCCCGAAGCGCTCACCCAGTTCGTGGTGGGCCTGGGCGAGCAGCCGTTTCGCGCGAAGCAGCTCTTCAAGTGGCTGCACCAGCGCGGCGCGGTGTCCTTCGAGGAGATGACGGACCTCGGCAAGGGCTTGCGCGCCAAGCTCGCCGAGGTCGCCGTCATCGGCGCCGTCGAGAAGGATCTGGAGCAGCGGTCCGTCGACGGGACGATCAAGTACCGCTTCCGCACCCACGACGGGAAGCTGGTCGAGTCCGTCTACATGCCGTCGGCGGACCGCAAGACCTTGTGCGTGTCGACGCAGGTCGGCTGCGCCATGGGCTGTACGTTCTGCGCCACGGCGACGCTGGGGCTCACGCGGCACCTGACGCCGGCGGAGATCGTCAGCCAGGTGCACGCCGTCAACCGCGAGGTGCGGAAGAACGAGGGCCTCCAGTTGCTGCGGCCGCTCACCAACCTCGTGTTCATGGGCATGGGCGAGCCGCTGCACAACTTCGAGAACCTCAAGGCCGCGCTGGAGTTGTTGCAGCACGTGGACGGGCCGAACTTCTCGTCGCGCCACATCACCGTGAGCACCGTGGGGCTCGTGCCGATGATCGAGCGCTTCGGTCGCGAGACGGACGTGAAGCTGGCGATCTCGCTCAACGCGTCGAACGACGAGACGCGGGATCGGATCATGCCGGTGAACAAGCGGTGGAAGATCGCCGACCTGATGGCGGCCTGCCGCGCGTTCCCGCTCAAGCAGGGCCGGCGCATCACCTTCGAGTACGTGCTCATGGCCGGCGTGAACGACACCGACGACGACGCGCGGCGCTTGGCGGCGCTGCTCACCGACGTGCCCGCGAAGGTGAACTTGATCCAGTACAACGAGAACGTCGGCCTGGGCTTCGCGACGACGCAGGACAACCGGGCCGAGGCGTTTCGGGCGATCCTCGACGCGGCTGGCGTCGCCGCGTTCATTCGCGCGAACCGGGGCCGCGATATCGCCGCGGCGTGTGGGCAGCTCGCCAACGTTTCGAAGGGCGCCGCCCTCACGCCCAAGCGGAGCGTCGCGGCGGGGCCCTGAGGTCATG
Organism: Myxococcaceae bacterium; assembly: GCA_022842905.1. Taxonomy (GTDB): domain Bacteria; phylum Myxococcota; class Myxococcia; order Myxococcales; family Myxococcaceae; genus JALHOS01. The sequence continues at coordinate 23,583 of JALHOS010000036.1, forward strand.
GATCCGCTCTTTGGCGCAGGCGGAGGGTCGGCGCGCGCCGCGATCGTGCTGCGGCTCCACCACGACGGCGTCGCTCCGCTGGAGGCGCTGGGTCGGTTGGCCGCGTTTCACGTGGGCACCGTCGGCGTTCGCGGCTTCCGGACGGCGCACGTGGCGGCGGGCGTGCAGCACTTTCCGGCGCCAGAGGACGTGCCACTCCTGTTGGGCGCGCTCGTCGAGGCGATTCGCCGGTTGTTCGAGGACGCGCGTGACGTGCAAGACGAGCTGCGCGCGGCGGGCTTCGTCCTGTGGGGGCTGACGGCGATTCACCCGTTCGACGACGGGAACGGGCGCACCGCGCTCGACTTCACCCAGCTGGTGCTCGTGCAGCGGTGGAACACGAAGGCGCCGCCGCTCCGAGATGACGGTCGGCTGGATCACCGGCTCGCGCCGATCTTCCGAGCGATCGAGCCGCGCAATGACGGTTCGGTGCACGGCTTCGTCGCCCAGCGCGCCGAGCTCTTGAGGGTGTTCTCGAGCGTCACGCCCGCAGCGCTGGCCGCGCACGAGCCGTTCGACGATCTGGGCAGAGCGCTCGCGGCGCAGCTGTAGTTTCCTGACCGCCGCTTCGGGGAACGTAAAGGGCCTGGTCGGTCGGTCGAACCCTCCGTCCGCTCGTGTAATTCGACTTCGACGCGCTGCGCCGGAGCGCGCTGAGCGCCGCGCCGACAATCCGCCCATGCCTGTCTCGATCGAGCCCCGCCCGCTGCGCGACGTCATCCGTGACCTGGAGTACCGCGACGTTCCAGTTTCCAAGAAGCTGGCGGAAGAGGCGCTCGCCGCGATCGCCGCCGACGGGCTGGTGACGAAGGACGAGATCGACCGCCTCGAGGTCTACGGCGACGGCGAGTACGACTGGAAGCGCCAGCGCCGCGACGAGTCGAAGTCGTGGAAGCAGGGCACCGACGCCGGCCGCGCCATGCTCAACAGCTTGGCCGAGGCGATCGAACAGGTGTACCGGTCCGCCGAGCGCAGCAAGAAGCTCGCGACGGTGCCGTCGGCGCCCACGTTCAACCCCTGGAATCCCTGGTCGTACTGGGGCCTTGGCGCGTCGACCAAGGGCGCGCCGATCTCCAAGGACCAGCTGCTCGAGCGCGTGCGCGAAGGCGCGGTGGGCTGGCTCAACAACAGCGTCGAGCGGCTGCTCGAGAAGTACCCCAAAGCCACGGTGCAGGACCGCACCATGGTCGTCGTCCCGAAGCCCGAGGTGAAGGCCGCGATCGAGCAGCTCCGCCGCGACTGGGTTGCGGGGAACGTGCCCGATGGCGACCTGGCGGCCGGGCTCAAGCCCCTGCTCGACGCGAAGTACCGCTGAGCGAACTCGCCGGGTTCTTGACGTCACCGTGACGAAGTGACTAAGGGCCCCCCACTTCCAACGCACTGGAGTCACACATCATGGCCGTCGTCCTTCGTCTCGCTCGCGCTGGCGCCAAGAAGCGCCCGTACTACCACGTCGTCGCCGCTGACTCGCGCTGCCCGCGCGACGGCAAGTTCATCGAGAACATTGGGTCGTACGATCCGAACTTCGATCCTCCGAAGTTCGCGGTGCTGGACGAGCGGTGGGATCACTGGACGAAGGCGGGCGCCAAGCCGAGCGACACCGTCGCGGGCCTGTACCGCAAGCTCAAGCGCAGCGCCCCCGCCGCCAAGGCGTGAGCGTCGTCGCATGAAGGCGCTGGTCGAATACCTAGCCCGGGCGTTGGTCGACAAGCCCGAGGCCGTCGAGCTGACCTCGACACCCCAAGACGGAGCCGTGCTCTACGAGCTCAAGGTCGCTCCCGATGACATCGGCAAGGTCATCGGTCGAGACGGCCGCACGGTGAACGCGCTGCGCACCGTCGTTCAAGCTGCTGCTCAGAAGAAGGGCGAAAAGGCGCGCCTGGAGATCATCGATCTGAGGCGGCCGCAGCAGGCGCCATGAAGGCGGCGCTGCTCGTGTGCGGGTACGTCGCCCGCGCGCACGGCCTGGCCGGTGAGGTCGCCATTCGCACGTTCGATCCGGCGTCCACCGCGCTGACCGACGCGCGGCATGTCACGCTGACCAAAGACGAAGCGCCGGCCAAGAAGTACCGGCTGGTGCAGGTGGGCCAGGCTTCGCAGGGCGATCTGCTCGTGCGCCTGTCCGGCGTGAAGTCTCGTGAGGCCGCGCAGGCGCTGGTGGGCTCGACCGTGTCGGTGGCGCGCGACGAGCTGCCGCAGCCAGAGGCCGGCGAGGTGTTCCTGGGCGATTTGGTCGGCCTGTCGGCGCGAACGCCAGACGGCCGCGTGCTGGGCTCGGTGGTCGAAGTTTGGAGCCACAGCCCGGTGCCCAACGTCGTCATTCGCGACGGCGACGGCGAGGTGATCGTGCCCTTCGCCGAGGACTTCGTGCTCGCGGTCGACGTCGACGGAGGGACGATCACCGTCCAGCCTCCGGAGCTGCTCGAGTGAGCTTTCACTGTGAGGTCCTCACGCTCTTCCCGGCGATGATCCGCGGCTACGCGGCGGAGTCGATCCTGGGCAAGGCGATCGAGCGCGGGCACGTGGGGCTGACGATCACCGACGTCCGCGACTTCGCGACCGGCAAACACCACGTCACCGACGACACCCCGTACGGCGGCGGCGCGGGCATGGTGATGAAGGTCGAGCCGCTCGTCGGCGCGATCGAAGCGGCCAAGCAGCGCCAGCCGACCGCAAGGGTGTTGGTGCTCAGCCCCCGAGGTCGGGTGTTCAGCCAGGCCGTGGCGAAGGAGCTCGCGGCGCTGCCGGGCCTCATCCTCGTGTGTGGGCGCTACGAGGGCATCGACGAGCGGGTGCTCTCCTACGTCGACGGCGAGCTGTCGATCGGCGACTTCGTGCTGACCGGCGGCGAGCTGGGCGCGCTGTGTGTGTTCGACGCGGTGGCGCGGCTGCTCCCCGGCGTGCTGGGCAACGCTGAGTCGGCGCAGACCGAGAGCTTCGAATCAGGGCTGCTCGAGCACCCGCACTACACCCGACCGGTCGAGTTTCGCGGCGCGCGGGTCCCCGCGGTCCTCCAGGGGGGCGATCACGCGAAGATCGCCCGCTGGCGACGGTGGCAGGCGCTCACGCTCACGCAGGCACGCCGGCCTGATCTCTTCACCCGGCACACGCCGACGAAGGACGACCTCAAGCTGTTGGGGCTGCGCGAAGACGAGCTGTGAAGCGGCCCGTCGAAGGCGGTCAGACGAAGAGGCTCGAGAGCGATTCGGCGCGGTAGATGCGGGCGATCGCCTCGCCGAACAGGCGCTCGGTGCCCACCGCGCGGATCTTGCTGCAGGCCTGCGCGGGCTTGCTCAGCGGCACGGTGTCAGAGACGACCAGCTCTTCGAGCACCGACTCGGTGACCCGCGCGATCGCCGGGCCCGAGAGGATCGGGTGGACGATGTACGCGAACACCCGCCGCGCGCCCTTTTCCTTCAGCGCCACCGCTCCCTGCGTCAGGGTGCCGGCCGTGTCGACGATGTCGTCGACGATGATCGCGTCCTTGCCCTTCACGTCGCCGATGAGGTTCATCACCTCCGACGCGTTGGGCCGCGGGCGGCGCTTGTCGATGATCGCCAGCGGGCAGTTCAGTCGCTTCGAATACGCGCGGGCGCGCTCCACACCACCGGCGTCTGGCGAGACGATCACCACGTCTTCGTTCGACGGGAAGCGCTTGCTCAGATCGTCCAGGAACACCGGCGACGCGTAGAGGTGATCGGAGGGGATGTTGAAGAAGCCCTGGATCTGCCCGGCGTGCATGTCCATGGACACCACGCGGTTGACGCCGGCGGTGCCGAGCAGGTCCGCCTTGAGCTTGGCGGTGATCGGCGTGCGGGCCGCGACCTTCCGGTCCTGCCGCGCGTAGCCGTAGTAGGGGATCACCGCGGTGATCGACGCCGCGCTCGCGCGCTTGAGCGCGTCGGTCATGATCAGCAGCTCCATCAGGTGGTCGTTCACCGGCGGGCAGGTCGACTGAATGATGAAGGCGTCGAAGCCGCGCACGTTCTCGCCGATCTCCACCTGGCTCTCGCCGTCGCTGAAGCGGCCCACGTCGGCGCGACTGAGCGGGCGCTTGAGGTACTCGCAGATGCGCTCCGCCAGCGGTCGGTTGGAGTTCCCGGCGAACACTTTGAAGTCGTGGCTGACGGACATGGCGCGGTCGCTGCTACTCGATCACGGGCCTCGCTTTCAACGCTGGGCGCGCCGGGTCGCCTTGACTCGAAGGGGCCGATCGGTAAGGTGCCGCCGCCTTTTCAACTCTTCGTGGAGACGCCGCCATCGCTATCGCACGCGACCAAAGAACTGACCGCCGTATTCGCGCCAAGGAAGTCCGAGTCGTGGGCCCCAATGGGGAACAGCTCGGCGTCCTGCCGACCGAAGTCGCGCTGTCGAAAGCCCAAGAACTCGGCCTGAACCTCGTCGAGGTCAACCCTCAAGCCAAGCCCCCGGTCTGCAAGATCATGGACTACGGGCGCTTCAAGTACGAAGAGAAGAAGAAGGCGAACGAGGCCAAGAAGAAGCAGGTCATCGTCAAGGTCAAGGAAGTCAAGCTCCGGCCCAAGACCGAAGAGCACGACTACGAGACCAAGGTCCGCCACGTGAAGGAGTTCTTGGAAGAGGGCAACAAGGCCAAGATCACCATCATGTTCCGCGGCCGCGAGATCACGCACCGCGAGCTGGGCACGCAGATCCTCGACGACGTCGTCGCCGACGTGAAGGACATCGCCATCATCGAGCAGCCGCCGCGGCTCGAAGGCAAGCAGATGTTCATGATCCTTGGGCCCAACCCGAAGGTGGCCCAGCGCGCCCGCGACGCCCAGCGCGCCGCCCTGGCCGCTGCCGAGAAGGAGAAGGCCGAGCGCAAGGCTTCCGAAGGCCCCAGCCCGTCTCGTCCCGACGGCAAGCCGGCCAGCCCGTCTTCGCCCAGCGCTCCGCCGCCGGCGGTCGCGCAGCCTCCAGCGGCCGGTCAGCCGCCCGCGCCGTCACAGCCGTCAGCGCCCGCCGCCCCGAAGGCGCCGTAGAACGTTCTTCCCCGCGACGTGCGGGAACGTTGACAAGGCGGACTTGGCCGGGCTACGCACGCCGCCCTTTCACGTTTCCCAACAAGAGGTTCACGCAATGCCCAAGATGAAGACGCGCTCGAGTGCGAAGAAGCGCTTTCAGGTGAAGAAGAGCGGCAAGGTGAAGCACGCCCGTGCCTTCGGCAAACACTTCATGTCGTTCTCGAAGAGCCAGGATCAGAAGCGCGGCCTGCGTGGCACGGGGCACCTGCGCGACATGGATGCGAAGAAGGTCGTCAAGGAACTGTTCCCCTACGGGGCGAACTGAAGTCTCGTAGGTCGGAGAGAGAACCATGCGCGTCAAGAAGGGTTTCAAGGCTCGTCGCCGTCGTAACCGCGTCCTCAAGCTCGCCAAGGGCTTCCGGGGCCGCCGAAAGAACTGCTACCGCCGGGCGAATCAGGCCGTGCAGCGCGCGCTGGACTACGCGTCGCGCGATCGCCAGCGCCGGAAGCGTGAGTTCCGCTCGCTGTGGATCGTCCGCATCAACGCGGCCGCTCGCGCGGTGGGGCTGAGCTACTCGAAGCTGATCAACGGGCTGCTCAAGGCCAAGGTCGCCATCGACCGCAAGATCCTCGCGGATCTGGCCGTGCACGATCCGGCCGGCTTCCAGGCCGTCGCTGCCATGGCGAAGGCCGCCTGACCCGCCTTTCGGGAACACGACGAAGTCGGGAGTAGACGGGGTCGCCTTTCGCACTGCGGAGGCGGCCCCTTCGTCATTTCGGCGCCGCAGCCGCGCCTGTGAGGGACGCATGAGCGACAAGCTGGACGGACTGTGGGCGGCGGCGAAGGCCGAGCTCGACGTGGCCACCACGAAGGACGCGGTCGAAGCGGTGCGCGTCAAGTACACGGGGAAGAAGGGCGCGCTGTCGGCGATCCTCGGGGGCATGGGCAAGCTCGCCCCCGAAGAGCGCAAGGCGCTCGGCGAGCAGGCCAACAAGGTCAAGGCGCAGCTCGAGGCGGCGCTGGAGCAGGCGGCCGTGCGGCTCGAGGAGGCGGCGCTCGAAGCGGAGCTGGCCGGCGCGAAGCTGGACGTGACGCTCCCCGGTCGCCACGTGCGGCTGGGCCGTCGGCACCCGGTCTCCCAGACGCTCGACGACATCGTCGCCACGTTCGCGCGGCTCGGCTTCGACGTGGCCCAGGGCCCGGAGATCGAGCTGGACTGGTTCAACTTCGAAGCGCTCAACGTGCCGGCGGATCACCCCGCGCGGGACATGCAGGACACCTTCTACGTGGACGCGCAGTGGCTCGCGAAGGGCGTGGGCCCGACGGTGCTGCGCACGCACACGAGCCCCGTGCAGATCCGCACGATGCTGGCGCAGAAGCCGCCGGTGCGCGCCGTCATGCCCGGCCGCGTGTACCGCAAGGACTCGGATCAGACCCACACGCCCATGTTCCACCAGGTCGAAGGGCTGTACGTGGACCGCCACGTCACCTTCGCCGAGCTCAAGGGCACGCTCGACGCGTTCGCCAAGGCGTTCTTCGGCGCCAAGGCCAAGACGCGCTTCCGCCCCAGCTTCTTTCCGTTCACCGAGCCGTCGGCCGAGGTCGACGTGTCCTGCGTGTTCTGCGGCGGGAAGGGCTGCCGGGTGTGCAAGCAGTCGGGGTGGATCGAGGTGCTCGGCAGTGGGCTGGTGCACCCCAACGTGCTCAAGCACGCCAGCTACGACCCCGCCGAGGTGACCGGCTTCGCGTTCGGCATGGGGATCGAGCGGCTCACCATGCTCCGCTACGGCATCGACGATCTGCGCACCATGTTCGAGAACGACGCGCGTTTCCTGGCGCAGTTCTAAGGCAAAGAAGAGGACCGCACTCATGAAGGTCAGCACCAAGTGGTTGTCCGACTACGTCGTCCTCCCGCCCGTCGACGAGCTGGCGCGGCGCCTCACCATGGCCGGGCTCGAGGTCGAGAAGGTCGACCGCCAGGCCGCGGCGCTCGAAGGGGTCGTCGTCGCGCAGATCGTCGAGTCGGTGCAGCACCCGAACGCCGACAAGCTGTCGGTGACGAAGATCGCTTCGGGTGGGGCGGCGCCACTGCAGGTCGTCTGCGGGGCCAAGAACTACAAGGTCGGGGACAAGGTGCCGCTGGCGACGGTCGGCGCGACGCTGCCCGGGGGCTTGCGGATCGAGCAGGCCAAGCTCCGCGGGGTCGACTCGAGCGGCATGCTCTGCAGCTCGAAGGAGCTGGGGCTCGATGAAGGCAACGCGGGCCTGCTGATCCTCGATCCTTCGCTGACGCCGGGGACGCCGATCGCCCAGGCGCTGGGGTTGGACGACGTGATCCTGGAGCTGAACGTCACGCCGAACCGGGCCGACGCGCTGTCACACCTGGGCGTCGCGCGGGAAGTGGCCGCGCTGCTGGGGCTGCCGCTCAAGAAGCCCGCCGCGGCGCTGAAGGAAGCGGCCAAGCCGGCGTCGGCCGCCATCACCATTCGCATCGACGACGCGCAGCGCTGCTGGCGCTATGCGGCGCGGGTCGTCGAGGGCGTCAAGGTTGGACCGTCACCTCGGTGGATGCAGGAGCGGCTCAAGGCCTGCGGCGTTCGGGCGATCAACAACCTGGTCGACATCACCAACTACGTGCTCCTGGAGTACGGGCAGCCGTTGCACGCGTTCGATCTCGACAAGGTGGCCGGGGGGCAGATCGTCGTGCGCACGGCCAAACCGGGCGAGACGCTCAAGACGCTCGACGACAAGGACCGGACGCTCCACGCGGAGGATCTGCTGATCTGCGATCGCGACTCGGCGCAGGTGCTCGCGGGGGTCATGGGCGGCGCGCAGAGTGAGGTGACGGCGGCGACGACCCGCGTGCTGCTCGAGTGCGCGACGTTTCAGCCGACGACGGTGCGCCGGTCGTCCAAGCGGCACGCGCTGCACACCGAATCGTCTCACCGCTTCGAGCGCGGCACCGACGTGTCCGTCGTTCCGGAGGTGCTCGATCGCGCGGCGGCGCTCATGGTCGAGCTCGCGGGCGGGACCGTGCTGTCGGGCCGCGTCGACGTCTACCCGACGCCCAAGGCGCCGCTCCGCGTCACGCTGCGGACCCAGCGCGTGGCGGAGCTGCTCGGCACGCCGGTGCCCGAGGCCGAGTGCCATCAGATCCTCGCCGCGCTCGGGTTCGTCTGCGTCAGCGCGACGCCGGGCAGCGGGCAGTTCGAGGTCCCGCTCGCGCGCGTCGACGTCGGCGGGGAGGAGGATCTGATCGAGGAGATCGCCCGCGTCCGCGGCTTCGACACGATCCCCAGCGCGCTGCCCCGAGGCTTGTCCCAGCTCGAGCCGGAGCGTCCGCTGGCCACCGTCGAGCGGGCGCTGCGCCGGGCCATGGCGGGGCAGGGCTACGACGAGGTGGTCAACTACTCCTTCGTGTCGAAGAAGGAGCTGGCCGCTTTCGGCGCGGCGGACTCGGCGATCGCCCTGACCAACCCGCTGTCCGAAGAGCAGTCGGTCATGCGCACGACGATGCTGCCGAGCCTGGTGGGGAACGTGCAGCGGGCGTCGCGGCACCAGGCGACGGGCGTGCGCTTCTATGAGTTGGCGCGGACGTACCGGCCGAACCCCGAGGGCGGCCGCGGGGCGGTGCCGGTGGCGATCGAGACGTACGAGCTGGCCGGGCGATCTGGGGCGCGCGAGACGGGGCGACGTCGTGGACGGACAAGGACGCCGCCGCGGACTTCTATGACGCCAAGGCTGCGGTCGAGTCGGTGCTGCAGGCGTTGCGGATCACCGGGGCGACCTACGAGCCAATCGAATCGTCGTGGTACCACCCGCGGGCGTCGGCGGTGGTTCGGCTGCGCGACGTGGTGCTGGGGACGATCGGCGAGCTCCACCCGAAGGCGGCCAAGGCGCTCGAGGCGCCG